>NZ_JAEPPI010000002.1:600000-922351 GCF_017641085.1 Gracilimonas sp.
TTTGTATTGAATGGCATGTTTCTGACGCTCAGAAATTTAGGACTCCATAAACAGGCTAATAAATACATCAGGCACAGTATGGATATAAGGGAAAGGAAGGGTAACCCAGACTTTATGGATGTTGCTTATCATAATATGGCCGTTAGTTTTAATGATATGGGGCAAACGGATAGTGCCATCATCTACTATGGAAAGTCACTGGAACTATCCCGCATGCTGGAGAACCCGTATGACATCACGCAGACGCTAATCAATATTGGTCAGCTTTATAAGCGCTCGGGTGAATATGATAATGCACTGGCTTATTTCAATGAGGCCCTTGAAACCAATTATCAGACTGAACGGCCACGTTCCATTGCCAACAACCTGAAAGAGCTGGCAGAAGTGGCCATTCTGAATGATGACCTGAATAACGCTGATAGTTTCTACCGGGAAGCACTGAACTGGATGAAAAAAGTGGATTCCCCTCAAGAGCTGGCTGAGCTTTATGTGGATATTGCCGGGTTAAAATTAAAGCAGGATAAGTTCGGCGAAGCCAAAGAGTATGTTGAGGAAGCAAAAGACATCTCCATGGGTAATTATGCTTTGCAGCAATCAAAGGCTCATACTGTACTTGCTGAAATTTACGAGGCACAAGGGGCATTCCGTAAAAGCGTGAATCAATACAGAAGGGCGTATACCTTGTATACCGGTCAAAGTATTTCTTCACAAATAGAGCCAACCATAAACCTTGCGGGGGCCTACAGTAAAATCGAATCGGACAGCGCCTTTACATTAGCCGACAAGGCTTTTGCTTTGATCGATACTGTCCGAACGAATGTGGCTGGACTTACTTTCAGATCAGGCTTTTTCCGGGATTATGCCGGGTTTTATAACGAGGTGGCTTCCTGGTATGTCACCCAAAAGAATGACCCGGAGAAGGCTTTTGACTTAGTTGAGGCTGCTAAAGCTCGTGTGCTGATGGATGAGTTAGCCGAGGCCCGTAAAAAAGTGTACGAAACGCTGGACGAAGCTACCCTGATCAAAAAGCAGCAGAAAGCTAAACAAATAGACCGGTTATACAGTCAGCTTGAACAAGCAGATTCAAAAGAGGGGGCTGCGGCAATCAGGGAAGAACTCAAAGATCTGGAATTCGAGTACCAATCTTTTCTGAACGAACTTCATTTAAACAGCAGAGAATTAAAGAATTTTGATTATCCGAGACCGGTAACCCTCGGCAAAGTACAGGAATTGCTGAATAAAGAAACGGCCGTTGTGGAGTATGCTTTTACCCACACCGGCATAATCAGGTTGGTGGTACAACGAGATAATATTTCTGCTTCCTATATAGATTCAGTGAGCTCAACGGATGCCCGGTCATTTTTTACAGAGCACGTGCGCCGTTTCCGCCAATCCATAACTGAATCAGAAGAGAAAAGCACGATATATGAGCAGGGTTCGAACTTGTATGATTATTTGATTCCGGCTTTTGAAGAAGTCGAAGGCCCGAAAACAGCAAACCTTGTTATCATTCCGGACGGTCCGTTGAGCTTCCTGCCCTTTGAAGCTTTAAGCAGAAACACCCGGTATCTGATCCAGGATTTCCAGGTTAAATACCTGCCCTCTGCATCCATTTATTCTTTTATACAACCTCCTCACCGGGATACGGAATATGACTTATTGGCTCTGGCCGGCTCCGGTTTTGAAAGTGAAGAAAGCGCAGCTTACCCGGCGCGTTCGCAGGCCTCATTTGCTTCATTGCCTTCAACTTTGCTGGAGGTGGATTCCATATCGGTGAATTTCAGTAAGGTTAAGGTTCTTAAGAATGATGATGTTACCGAAGCCACTTTGAAATCCCATAATCTGGGGAATTATCGAATCCTGCATTTTGCTACTCACGCCAATGTGGATGAAACCAATCCGTTTCGAAGCGGGCTCATACTTTCCAAAAAAGCTGAAGTGGAATCGTTATTTGGGGAAGACGGCCACCTGAATAGTCGCGAAATTTCCAGCCTGAAACTGAATGCCGATCTGGTAACGCTAAGCGCCTGTAATACCGGTATGGGTAAACTGGTGACTGGCGAGGGACTGCTGGGCTTACAGCGCTCATTTCTTTCCGCCGGAGCTTCATCGGTGATGGTAAGCTTATGGTCAGTTTTTGACCGAAGTACATCGGTGTTTATGTCGAACTTTTACAGCAGCATGTTAGCTCATCAGCAAGAGGATTACGGTATGTGGAATCAAACCCTGGATTGGTTTGGCATGTATGAACACCCGATGATTGATTACAAAACCAAAGCTATCCGAGATGCCAAACTGGCGATGATCGATCACCCTTATTACAACCACCCGGTGTACTGGGCTCCGTTTATTCTGATCGGTAAATAAAAAACGCTCCGACGTCGAGCGTGCGGAGCGTTTTTTTAAACTCAATATCTAACTTCGAACAAAAAAGGCTCAAGTTTGAAGTTCTCTTACCTTGCTCCAATCGCTCTGCGTTAGAGCAGAAAAGATCGAAGGTTGGTGTTGGATGTTCTTTGTTCTACCGAGGATCAACCTGTGTCTTTTCGATGAACTCCTGGTTGTCAACCTGTGGGCGATCCGGGGAGTTGGCTAAAAGAGCAGTAAGGTTATAAACGAGTTTTGTGCGCTTTAAATAAGGCTCGAATGTAATTTTTTCGATGTGATCCTGCGGGCGGTGATAATCTTCGTGCGTTCCGTTAAAGAAAAACACAAAAGGCACTCCAAGTCGCCCAAAGTTCCAGTGGTCACTTCTGCGATAAAACTGGTTTGGATCTTCAAGATCATTATATCGGTCGCTAAGTACCAGGTTTGGCCCCATCACATTGGCCATTTGAGTAAGGCTGTCCATTTGTGAGGAAATAATTTTCCCACCAATGATGTACACATAGCTGCTGTCACTGTTTTGGTGTTCAGGATCAACCCTTCCAATCATGTCAATGTTAATGTTCGCCACCGTATTCTCGATGGAGAAAATAGGGTGGTCGGAATAATAGCGGGAACCTAAGAGTCCTTTTTCCTCACCGGATACACTCAAAAATAAAACACTTCTTTTTGGCCCAACACCGGCGGCTTTTGCCTCAGCCATGGCTTGTGCGGTATGCAGCGTAGCTACGGTTCCACTTCCGTCGTCATCGGCGCCGTTGTAAATGTTATCTCCGGTTGAATCGGGCTGACCAACACCAACGTGATCGTAGTGTGCGCTAAGTACTACCACTTCATTCTTCAGCTCCGGGTCGCTTCCTTCCAGTAAAGCAACCACGTTTTTGGTATGAACCGTATTCTCATTCACAACAGGATTGTGGTATAACGTTTGTCCTTCCAAAGGCTTGGCTTGGAAAGAGGCAGGCTCTTCGAGAATTTTTCTTTGTGTTTCGGCTAAGGCCTCCAGGTTTTCAAGTCCAAGCATCCGGGCTCCCAGTTCAGGGTGAACACGGTTGAATGCCGGAGCCGTACTGCCATCATCTTCCTGCAAATACTTGAGGTTCAGTCCTTGTCCGCGCCCAAAATAATTCTGGCGTGTTTTTGCTTCCTGAAGAAAGTCGGTGGTGTCGGTTCCTACAATCAGGATGGTACCTACCGCGCCACCAGATGTAAGTGCTCTTTGCAAGTATTGCATGTTGGTGTTAGAGCGCTCATACAGCACAAACAACCATTTACCGGATACATCTTCCGGAAAGTGATTGATGCCTTCCGCTTCGTTATACATGCCGGCGCCTGCAAAAACAACAGGCCCGCTTACGGTGTCACTACCGCCAAAAAGCGTAACAAAGTTTCCGATTTCTTGTGCGTTATGAGTTGAATTGTCAACTACTTCATCACCATCAGCAAGGCGGTAGGTAACCTCTTCAACGGCAGGTTGGGTAAGTTCGTAGTGTTGAAAATAGGAGTTATCGTCACCTACAGGTTTCAGTCCTATTTCCGCATATCGCTTGGACAAATAGCGTGCGGCTTTTTCTTCACCAATGGTTCCGGTTTCCCTTCCCTGAAGAGAGTCGTGGGCCAATACGGCCAGGTCGTTGTATAAGCGATCTTTGGTGATTTCTTCAGAAAACGAATAAATGGTTGGAGGAGGTGTGTCAGGTCCTTTCTTGAAAATACTGCATGCAGAAAGGGATAATGCGAGTAAAAAAAGTAGTGCTTTATTAGTCATTAAGGTAATCAGGTTTAGTTAGCGCCGATGATTTCATCCACCGGCTTTAGGTCGATATAAAATTTCGTAGGGTCTTCTTCGAGAAACAGGTTGATTTGTTGCTCCTTAATCATTTCCAGAACTGCCAGGAAAGTCACAACCACATAGATTTTGTTCTTCAGGGTTGAACAGATTTCCATAAAGGTTTGCCGGCCGTGCTCTTGTAAGCGGTTCAGTACAAATTCGGCTTGTTCTTCAACGGTAGTGCTTACTTTTTCAACGTGGTGAACAATGTTCTTTCGCTCAATATCCTGTAGTACTTTTTTGAAGGCGGCGATCAGGTCAAACATAGTTACGTCCTGCAAAGCTTCTCCGGTGGCCTGTTGTTCCACATCGTCGGCTTCCGGGTATCCGCGCATAAACTGTTTGCGGACTTCTTCGTCCATGTCGGCCATTTTTTCCGACATTTCCTTGTATCGTTTGTATTCCAGCAGCCGTTGCACCAGTTCATATCGCGGATCAGACTCATCCATTTCTTCATCGTCAGAGTCTTCCCGAGGGAGCATCATTTTGGCTTTGATTGACATCAGCATACTGGCCATCAAAATAAATTCACTGGCTACATCCAGGTCCAGTTCTTCCAGCATATGAATGTAATCCAGGAATTGCTTGGTGATGTAGGAGATAGGGATATTGTAAATATCGAGTTCGTCCTTTTTGATAAAGAAAAGGAGCAGGTCGAGCGGGCCTTCAAAGTTGTTGAGCTGTACGCGATACATACCTTAAAACTACACTGTTAGAAACTAAATTTCTTTATTTTCTTTTGGTTGGTGAATGTTATTTTAGCATTCACTTAATTTAGGCAAAAATAAGGGCATGGATTATTCGAAATTTGTAGATGCCATACTGGAAAACAATGAGGCTGCAATCACGGAACAGGTGAATGTAATCACTCCGGTGCTTATTAAGTTTTTGATGGTACGCCTGGATGCCACAGTTCATGATGCTCAGGACTGCGCACAAAATACGCTCCTGATTGCCATAGAAAAAATTCGCGAAGACAAGATTTCGAACCCGGATGCGGTAATAAACTACCTGTTTACCACGGCCAAACACGAGTATTTTAAGCAGCTTTCCAAAGACCGTGAGGTCAATTATGAGGACCTTCCCGAGCACCATTCAGACAAGGCCGATCAGCTTAACCGATTGCTCGATAATGAGAAAATGAACATCCTGAAACGCTGTATGGAGTCGTTAAAGGCTGATTATAAAAAATACATTGAATATTGGTTTCAGAATCCTGACTACGAAACTTCGGTGGTTGCCGATCATTTTAATATCTCTGTGAACAATGCCTGGACCAAGAAACACCGGGTGATAAATGTGCTCAAAGAATGCTTCGAAAAAAAAATTAAACTTTAACTGTAAGGAATTGCTTTTTCATCGCTCTAACTATGTGAGATCAGAATGTATTTATAGAATACATTCTGAAGTAATAGAAAAGCTTTAGTATGGAAAATTCGAGAGAAACAGAAATTAGACAGCAGATAGATGCCTACATAAAAGGGCAACTTTCGGAGGAAGAGATTCAGGCTCTGTGGAATGAGTTCGCGAAAAACCCGGAACTGTTGGATGTTCTTGAAGTTGAGGTAAACGTAAAAGAACTGATTGAACGTGAAGCATTAAACTCAAAACCGGATTCAGGGTCGGCTACCATCAGGAAACTTCCTTCTTACACCTGGCATGTAGCGGCAGCGGCCGTTTTTGTGATCATTGCTTTGGTGCAAATATTCAGGATAGAAACTCCAACTCAGATCGACCAGTTTGTAATTAATCAAATCGGACCCGATCAGGTGGAAACGTCAGATGGTGTTCGGGCTAAAGACATGCGCATTACCACAGCAGATTCTCTCCTGAACCTCGGCTTTGAAGCCATCGTCTCAGGAAACGAAGACCGCGCACTTGAGCTGTTTGATGAGGTTATAAACCGATTTGATGAAGAGCCCTATGGATCGAAAGCATATCTCAATAAAGGGATTATACTTTACAACGAATCTAATTACGAAGAGGCAATCTCTGCATTCCGGGAAGCGGCAGAACGGGTTGAAGACAGCCGCATGATTCTCGAAAAAGCGTATTGGTATATGGGCAATGCCCTTGTGAATGTAGGAGAACTCGAGGAAGCTCAAAAAGCAGTATTCGAAGCCTATCAACTGGATGGCATGTTTCGTCAGCCGGCTTTCCGTTTGCTGAAGAAGCTTAACGACGACCTTGGCAGTTCAGACTACGAAGGCTTTGATGCCCAGCAGTTAGAGTAATTTCCAGCAATTACTCACTGTGTACCTGAGGAATAGGTTCGGCTCCTTCCTTCATATGATTCATCAGGAAATCATGAGCACTCAGCTTGGAATCGCCTTTTTCTTTTTGAGCCCGCTGATAGCTTCCGTCTTCCATTAATAGCCATCGCTGCTTGTTATCATTAAAATAGATATTGATCACAAACTGCAGGTATTTTTTTAACTCGGTTTTCTCGATAGGGGTAATGGCTTCCACACGGGCATCCAGGTTGCGGTGCATCCAGTCAGCTGAACCGATAAAGTACTTATGCTCCCCACCATGGTGGAAATAGTAGACACGGGAATGCTCCAGGTACCGTCCAATGATAGAGTGTACGGTTATGTTCTCACTCATTCCTGCTTTACCCGGAACAAGTCGGCAGACTCCACGGACAATCAGATCTATTTTAACCCCAATCTGAGAGGCTTCATACAGCTTTTGGATAATCATCGGGTCTTCCAGACTGTTCATTTTGGCGATGATACGAGCAGGATTCCCTTTCCGTGCTTCTTTCACCTCTTTTTCAATCAGTTCGTTCATCTGCTTACGCATATGGTTGGGAGCAACCAATAACTTTTCAAAAGTTTGTTCGGGAGCGTAGCCTGTTAGCAGGTTGAAGATGTCGGTAACATCGGAACAGAGTTTTTCATCACAGGTGAAAAGAGCCAGATCTTCATAGAGTTGAGCCGTGTCAGGGTGGTAGTTCCCGGTTCCGATGTGGCAATAGGTTCTGAGGCCGTCGCTTTCTTCACGAACAACCATGGTGAGCTTGGTGTGAATTTTTAACCCGGGAATGCCATAGGCCACGTGCACACCAAAGTTCTCCAGCTTTTGTGCCCAATTGATGTTTCGTTCTTCATCAAACCGGGCTTTAATTTCAACCAATACAGCAACCTGTTTTCCCTCCTCAGCGGCATTCATCAGGGAGTGCATTAATGGAGAGTCTTTCGAGGTTCTGTATAAAGTTTGTTTTATGGCAAGTACTTTGGGGTCTCGTGCTGCCTCTTCTACAAACCGCTGCGTTGAAAGTTCAAAACTGTGGTAGGGATGGTGTACCATAAAATCACCTTTCTTGATGACCTCAAAAATGCTAGGGATCTCTTCTTCAGGGTTATGTTTGAGGGAAGGATGTAAAACCGGAGTCCATACCCGCTCTTTAAGTCTGTTGAACCCACTGAGCTTGGCTATTTCCATAGAATCAGCCAGACCGATCGTTCCTTTCATCTCATACACATCCTGCCAGTTGATGTTCAGGTTTTTGATGAGATATTTTTTCAGATGTTTGGGCATCTCGGCATCAATTTCGAGCCGCACAATTTCGGCAAACTTTCGTTCTCTCAGCTCATCCTCAATGGTCTCAAGCAGATCTTCGGCTTCTTCCTCATTGCGGTCAACAGAGGCATTCCGGGTTACCCGAAACATGTGCGCGGAAAGCACCTTCATTCCCGGGAAAAAATGATCCATTTTCTCGCGGATGATATCCTCGATAGGCACAAGAATCACCTTGTTTCCTTTTCGGTGCACCTGCACAAAACGATTCCTGTTAGCAGGAATCTTAAGTCGGGCAAACGATTTTTCTTTGGTTCTGGGGTTTACCAACTCGATAGCAAAAGAGAGGCTCTTGTTCGAGATGAATGGAAAGGGGTGGGATTCATCAACCGCCAGCGGGGTAACGATTGGGTAAACCTGTTTTTGAAAATACCGGTCGCTTACGCTTTGCTGATAGTCGGTGAGGTCGGAATAGGATTTTATCTGAATACCTTTCTGGGAAAGTTTGGGAACGAGATCCTCAAAAAAACAGCTCCGATAAGCTTCAATCATATTCTGTACTTCATGCCGAACCGATTTAAGCTGATCGGAAGGGGTCATGCCATCTACTGATAATTCTTTGACTCCGGCCAGCAACTGTCGTTTGAGTCCACCTACCCGCTTTTGGAAAAACTCATCAAGGTTAGAGCAGACGATAGAAAGAAACTTTACCCGCTCCAGGATTTTATTCTTGTCATTTTGGGCTTCGGCCAGCACACGCTCGTTGAATTTTAGCCAGCTCAACTCGTAATTGAAAAAGTAATCGCTCCCGAAAATTTTCAGGTTGCTGGATCGCAAATCCTTATGCATACCTTTCTGTTTAAGGATTTCGTTCTTTTTGGGATTGGCCCTTTTCTTGGCAATCTTCGATTTTTCTGTAACCGATGGGTCGAAGTTAACTTCATCGGGCGATAAGGACGTCTTTTTCATAAAGGGCATTCATTAATTAGCATGCGCAATTCGCTATAAAACTAAGTATAATTCTGTAAACTTAGCGTTAACAATTAGACTATCTCTATAACGTGAATAATCCACTATTAAATCCTGAAGAAAAAGAAGAAGCATTTGAACAGACGGTTCGTCCGGGATCGCTTCAGGAATTTATTGGCCAGAAAAAGGCCATTTCTAATCTTTCAGTTTTTATAAAGGCAGCTAAACAGCGGGGCGATGCGCTGGATCACGTCATTCTTTCTGGTCCACCGGGGCTGGGAAAAACCACGCTTTCCTATATTATTGCGAATGAAATGGGTGTCAAAATTCGCCCCACCACTGGACCAGTACTTGAAAAGCCGGGAGATCTGGCAGGCATGCTCACGAATCTGGATGAAGGGGATGTGCTTTTCATTGATGAAATTCACCGGCTGAACCCGGTGATCGAAGAATATTTGTATTCAGCTATGGAAGACTATAAGCTGGATATAGTGATTGACTCCGGGCCCAACGCACGCAGTATTCAGATTGAGCTAAACCATTTTACACTGGTTGGGGCAACAACCCGTAAAGGACTGTTGACGGCCCCACTCCGCGCACGTTTCGGTATCGACATGCGACTGGATTATTACGATGTAGAATTGCTTCAGCGAATTGCCCTCCGAACGGCAGACATTATGGGGATGGGAATAACCGAAGCCGGCGCTCATGAAATTGCCCGAAGAAGCCGCGGAACTCCACGTATCGTCAATAAGCTGCTCCGCCGCACCCGGGATTTTGCGCAGGTGGAAAGTTTGGATACCATAGACGACAAAATTGCAGATAAAGCCCTCAACGCTCTTGATGTAGATAACAACGGACTGGATGAAATGGACATCCGGATTCTGAAAGCAATCATCGAAAATTACGATGGAGGTCCGGTCGGTTTAAGTACGCTGGGCGTAGCCGTTGGAGAGGATAAAGGTACGATTGAAGAGGTATATGAACCTTTCCTGATTAAAGAAGGTTTTTTGCAACGAACCCCCAAAGGCCGGATTGGCACGAAGAAAGCGTATCAGTATTTGAATGTTGATCCTTCTAAGACCGACCGTGATTTGTTTAATTAGTGCATTCTGTTAAATTCTTGCATCATGGGTAATCAAATCGTTATAGAACACCTTACACAGAAAGAAAAGCTTCTGCTAATGGAAGATCTATGGAAAGATATTAGTAAAGAAGCTGATTATACTCCTCCTGTTTGGCATAAGAATGTGTTGGATAATAGAGAGCAGGCGCTTAAAGAGGGAAAAGATTCATTTACAGATTGGAAGAAAGCCAAAGAGGACATTAGAAGACAGATATCATGAAGATTCTGATTCTGGATTCAGCCAAATCAGACTTAGTAAATGGGTTTTACTTCTATGAAAGTCAGGAACAGGGCCTGGGAGACTACTTTCTTGATGCCCTTTATTAAGACATAGATTCACTAATGTTATATGCCGGAGTACATCCCAAAAAGTTTGGAAGTTACCATTGCATGTTTGCTAAGCGGTTCCCATTTGCGATTTACTATAAAATGAATGAGGACTTAGTATATGTTCACGCCATACTTGATTGTAGAAGAGATCCTGGAATGATATCCGAGAGGCTTGAGTAGAAAAAGAAATGAAAGTCGATATACATAGCTTTTTTCTCGTCAAATCTTTTTAACTTTGCAGCCTTTGTGAAGCGGGGAGATTCCCAAACATCACATTTTCCTAACCGAAAGCACCTTATTATTTCAAAGAATTTAGTTTACGCATGAAAAATCTTTTTACCTCTGAGTCTGTATCCGAAGGACATCCGGATAAAGTAGCCGATCAAATTTCAGACGCCATTTTAGATGCTCTCCTCGCTGACGACCCTGAATCCCGTGTTGCTGTTGAAACCCTTGTGACCACCGGCTTGGCTGTGGTTTCCGGTGAGGTGACCACTGAGTCATATATTGATGTGCAGGAAATTGTAAGGGAGGTAATACGTGAAATTGGGTACACTAAAGCTTCCTACCGATTTGATTCAGAGAGTTGTGGTGTGCTTTCCACCATCCATAATCAAAGTCCTGATATCGCCCAGGGGGTAGATAGAGACGGAGCCGGTGATCAGGGCATGATGTTTGGTTATGCGACTAAAGAAACCCCGGAGTTTATGCCCATGCCGCTCCAGTACTCACACAACTTGCTGAAGGAACTGGCAAAAATCCGTAAACAAACGGATAAGATGAATTACCTGGGTCCGGACAGTAAAAGCCAGGTTACCATTGAGTATGACGAAAACGGAAAGCCGGCCCGCATTCATACGATTGTACTTTCAACCCAGCATGATGCGGGTGTGGAGCAGGCTCAGATTCAGTCCGACATTAAAAAACACCTGATTGGGAATGTAATACCCGTGGAGTTGGTGGATGATCAAACGATTTATCATGTAAACCCAACCGGGAAGTTTGTAATTGGAGGTCCGCACGGTGATACTGGCTTGACTGGCCGAAAAATCATCGTGGATACCTATGGCGGACGAGGAGCCCATGGCGGCGGGGCTTTTTCCGGGAAAGATCCATCGAAGGTGGATCGTAGTGCAGCCTATGCATCCCGGCATATCGCCAAAAACATTGTAGCTGCCGGCCTGGCTGAAGAATGTCTTGTACAGCTTGCCTATGCCATCGGCGTGGTTGAGCCGGTATCCATAAATGTACACACCTACGGTACCGGTAAAATGAGCGATGTTGAACTGGCCGATAAAGTAGCCAAAACCTTTGACTGCACTCCACAAGGGATTATCAAACGCTTCAACCTTAAAAGCCCAATCTACCGTAAAACAGCCGCCTACGGACACTTCGGAAGAGAAGAATTCCCCTGGGAGAAGCTGGATTTTGTGGATGAGTTGGGGTGATTTAAAGATCTTATTTTATACACTGCTTCTTAGGTCATTCACTATTTAGAAATGATATCTAAATGCGACCTTCGAGTGTATATTTACTTTTAAAATAGGGTCTTGATACAGGTAGTTATTTCTAATCCCGGTAAAAAAGGCAGCATTAAATGTAAGCTTGTTGAATTGTTTGCTGGTGTATTGAAAGCCTACGTGATGTTCCAGATCAAAGGGTCTTTTCTGATCTCCAGCCACCTGAGTTAAAAAGTAATCATCGTTAAATCGGGTGCGCTGATATTCCAGGGATAAAGAGGTTTCTTCCCAGAAGTAAGTAAGTCTTATTTCATCTGAATTCCCACCGGGCCCTATCGACGCCCCAATAATTTGACCGTTCTTGGTGTACCCTTGCTTATTTACTCCATGAGTGTAGAAAGAAGGCGCACCATATCCGGCAGTATATCGGAGATCCCAAGCAGCAAGAGCCGAGTGCTCAAAGAGTAAGCGAAATCTGTTATCATTGGATAGGGTAAATTCTTTCCAAAATCCTATAGTGAATGCACCGTAATCATCTGGATGCTCGAGGAAGTTTGAAATTCCGGCAGCGAAATCACCCCATCCCCATTCCCAGTATAAACTGAAACGGTCATCAGTGTTTAAATACTTCAAAGAAAGGGTCATCATTTGATCATAGACATCATTGGCGAAATACCGGCCATTTATGGTCTTGCCTTTATCGGGAGATATCACACCAGAAAAAACGGCTAACCCATTATCAAAGAAACCAGTGAGATATCGGGTTTGAGTATATAATACACGGTGAACGGTTACAGAAAATTCTTTAAAGAAATGAGGGCTGTATCCTAAAGTAATCCCCGTTAAATATCGTTGGTCATCTTCAGGGTCGTCATTATAGTATTCAGACTCATCAATTAACCCCCAAATAATTTGGCCATCAATGTCACCTATAGAGGTTTCCAAAACTTCACTGGTTCCAATCCTGAAGTGAGGAAAGCCACCTGCGTTAGTGCTCATAAGAATGGGGTTATAAATAGCAGGACCCCAGCGCATATTTTGGGTGGACAGTGAAAACTTTATTTTATTAAGAGACAGTGCAACTTCGCTTTGACCAGGATAGAGTTTTACATCTGAACTTTCTCCGTATCTAATTACATAATCAATGTCATCAAAAGGATACTGGTATGGATTATTACGACTAGTGTATTGCACACCGGTATTAAATGGGAGGTTCTGGTTGTATTGAATGATAGGGTTAAAAACGTAAGTGAGATTTCCCCACCTTCCGGAAAAACCAAAAGCTGTAGTAAAATTCACTCCTTTACCTTGCCAGGCAGGACCATCGTTCAAGCCTCTGGCATATTCAGAATTATAAACGGTGTTTGTGTAAAATGGCAAAACATTGAAATAGCCTTTGATATCATCAGTACAAGCAATCGAAGGGAAAAAGCTTATGTGGTCATCGTAGCAGGAGTTTTCGTAATTATCGAGCAGGTCTTGTTGGTCAAGAATAATTGTCTGAGCTGAAACACCGGAAAGTAATGTAAGGGACAAAAATATCGTGAATAGGTACGTAGTAGTTTTTAGTACTCGATATTTGGTTGAATAGTTGTTTGACATATGAGTTTCGAAAAATGTTTAAGTCAGGTTAGAATGATAGCCCGTTTATATCAATATTAAAGAGTAGTTACCCTGATTTGTTGTCTTGGAAGTTTAACCATCTCTCTTCAAAGTATTTAATGCCAATGGTGTTATTACGGTCTTCGTTTTTAGGTTTGTTCCAGTTATTGATTTTAGCAAGGCTGCTGGAACTGAAATCCTGGCGCTTAAAAAAAGGTGAATAACAAAATCTATGCATTGGGAATACAATTTTTGGGACCAATGCGTGTGCACTTATCCAAACATCATCCACAAACCTTAACGCTTTCGGAGCTGAGGAATAATCCTGAAGTTCATTTAAATTGAAAAACTCGGGTTTTAAAAGATAACCAGAATACCCTTGTATAACATCTATGGGATATGGCTTATTTACTCGAGTTCCGGGTATCGGGGTGGGTGGAATTTTAAAGATATTTGACTTCAGGGTGGTCGGTTTGTCGATGAGATCATCGGGTACTCTCCATCCACTGGCAGCTAATATTTTTTCAGGATGATGGCGGGAAGCCTGTTCAAACTGTTCCACATAATTGGGCGGATAGATGTTGTCATCATCCACTACTAAAATATGCTGTTTTTCCGGAAACTGAGCCAATGCGTGAATAAATTTTGTGGCCGGCCCGTAATCCACCTCAACCCGGTGAATGTGAATGTTACTCAACTCATTTAAATGAGTAGGAACGTTATAAGGCTTATTATTTCTGAAACTCCGATATGGGAGATAAATATTAATGCTTGCCGGTTTCGTGTTTTGATACAACAAACTTTTCAGAGTAAGATCCAGCTTATCAATTCTTTCCGGAATGGTAGTAAAGGAAATTACGATGTCATTACTTTTGGAAAGATCGGAGTGATAGCGGTCCCATTCCTTTAGTGACTTTGAGTTCAACCTGATGAAATGCACAAAGTCTTTTATCAGGTTTTTTCCTGACAGATAGTTGTAGATCCATACTGATAATCCCATCAAGGCAAAAACCACTAAAATCGGTATGTATATCATGCCATCCATATCAGAAAAGGCGGTTAATGAGCATATCAATTTGGCGGACTACCTTGAAGTAAGGAATGGTTAGTACGTTCAGGCTTTCGGGAATACTTGGTGAAACGAAATTTCTGACGCTAATAAATGAAGTCGGATTCCATGAACTGATGTCAACTTCGTCATCTGTGAGGGTGAGGTTATCCTTTTCAGCGGCTTCCATTAGTAAAATGGAAAGCAGGGATTGATCATCACGATGATTGCTTCGATTAGCGCCTTCCGGCTTAATGCACTCTTTAATTAATGCCAACTCTCTCCACTTTTCAATAACCTCTTTAATCACTTTATTGGAATGCGAAAACCCACAGGTATTACCGGCACGATTACGTTTCCCGTACCAATGCTGAGGAACGTTCATGTAATCTAAGGTCTCCTGAACCGTCCACTCATCAAGCGTACCCGAACCGCTGAACGGGACATAACTGCCGGTTTCAGATATCACATTCCATATCGACTTCAGGTTCTTGAGGATAATATTGGCACTATCGAGCCACAGGATATTTGCTTCTTTTTGATTAATAACCTCTTGTATAATGATTGGCTTCCAGGAATAAGTTTTGTATTTCAGTTTCACGAACTCAGGATAGTTCTCAAAACCAAACTTATGAGAGATGAAATTATGACTGCTTTTTGATTGTAGTTCTTTCAGATAGACTCTCTGTTCGCTATTCAAGCCGATGTCATAAAATATAAATCCACTGTTATTAAACTCTTCTGTTTGAATGTAAGAATGGTAGAGTTGAAGGAAACTCCGGAAGTATCTTTCATCTGCAGCAGAAATAATATAGTTAGGATTCGTCCCCAAGGCTTATGTTCTATTTAGTAACGAGTGAGTCTTTTGCTGCAATTTTCCCATCTTGCATTTTCACCACACGATCCGCGGTATCAAAATACCGGTCATCATGAGTAATTACGATAACGGTTTTCCCTTTTTCGATAAGGAAGGGAATAATCTTGTTATAGAAGATAGTCTTGAAGTGAGGGTCCTGATGAGCAGCCCATTCATCCAGTAGATATATATCTTTATCCTCGAGTATGGCCTGAATTAATGAGAGCCTTTTACGTTGGCCGTCCGAAAGCTTTTTTGTGGTGAATCTGTTTTCAACGATAGAAACTTTATCAGTTAGTTCCAGCAATTCAATCAAATAGTCACCTTCTCTGTCAACTTTTCCTACAGAGATATGATGAAGGTGATCAAATACATAGGAATCTGAAAAAACGGTAGCAAAATGTGAACGGTAGTGTTTCAGGTTTCGGTCGTTAACAGGCTGACCATAATACTTAAGATTGCCACCCACCGGTTTATATAAGCCTGTAATAATTTTTGCAAGAGTGGTTTTACCGGAACCGTTTCCCCCTACAAGAAAGATTACTTCACCTTGATTAATTTTTAAGTCAATCGGCCCAAGCTCAAATACTTTCCCTCCATCATCATTGAGATACTGATGTACTACTGCTTCTAACTCAATTTGGGGTAGCCCGGTTTTTGTGTCATCTAATGTAATTTCATTTATAGAGCCATCGGTATTTTCCATAGTGAGGCCAATCGATTCTATTTGCTCCAGTGCGGTTTCGATACGTTTCAAATTGCTTAAAAAACCACTTGCAGTGGATAAAGGGGCCAGCGTAAACAAAACGAGTGTCAGGTAACGCCCAAAAAACTCCAGATCAACAAAACCGGTTTTATATATAGCGATTATCATTCCCCCCAAACCCATAAGCAATACGATATCCGTCATACGATTGGAAAAAGAAGCGATAACATTTTCTTTCAGGGCATGCAGGTTCTGTATCCTGCTCGTAGGAATAATCTCCTTATTCAGGTAAGATTCTTTGAAATCTTTATTCAAAGTGAGTTCTTTTATTCCAAATACTAAGCCTTCAAAATGCTGGTACAAATCGTTGAGTTGTTCACGGGCCAGGTCAGAATATTTTTTAACGAATGGTAAGGTGACTTTCGTAAATAGAAAGACCAGGGCGAATAGTACAATTGTTGCAACGGTAAGGATTGGAGAATAAAACACAAGGTAGGCTACAATCCCCAAAACAGTAGCGATACCGGTTGTTACACCGGGGAGTCTGTCAAGCGAGTAGGCAATTGTTTTGATGTCTTCCGTAAGTATTGCCAGAAGCTTCGGCTGTTTTTTTTCAACCGATTCAAAAGAAGCTTTCAGGATTTTGCGGGAGAGATCTTCACGAAGTTTATGGACAATCGATTGGATGAGTTTTGATACTGAGTAAGAAGCTATGAAGGCAAAAATCATATACCCCAAAGCAAATAAACCGAAATTCCACAGAAACTGATCTAAGGTGAAATCAGCAGACGTAACCGCCTGATGTATTGTTTTAATTAAAAAAGTTGAACACAGTCCCGTCAATGCACTGGATATACTGGATACCAGAAATATGGGCATTGAGGATTTTATAAGTAAAGCGATAAACCGCATAAGCAGGGCGTGTACTAATCAGTTAATTCAAACGAAGAAGGTGCCGGATACTTCTGTTCCAAAAAATCTTTCACCAGCTCCACAACCTTTGGATTCGGGTTCCCGCGGAGGTCATCATTCAAGCAATAAAATTCCGGGCTGTTTCTTCTCATTTTATCAAAGAAAGATTGTTGTTTGCTGAAATTGTTGGTCAATTTATGAAATCTGAAGATTTTAATTAGTTCGGTAATCCATACAGGGTCCGATTCATCTCGGTGATGTTTCAGCATGTGGTACCGATATAACTTCAAAGGAAATAAATCGCGGTCATTCCGAAATTTATGCTGACGCGTGTTCTCGGTTTTGTCGGGAAATACCGAGAAGGCTTCTTCCCAGTATTTCTTATTTATCAGAATAGGCTGATGTTCAATGATGCCCAATCCGACAATATCTCTGTATCCGTCATGGATTCTCCATTTCAGATTCTCTCCAAAAAAGGTGTTGTACACTCGATACTTATGATCCTTATAAAATGATTGCAGGCTAACGGGGGCTCCAAACAAAAAATCGTCGTTCATGTAGAGAAAATTCTTGCTTAATCCGGGAATATTATGAAGAAAACTTTCAATAACATTTGAGTTAAACGTAGGGAGATATTTATCCGGAATTACCTGGTCGTGATGTACCAGCTCTATTCGTTCATTACTTACATCAAGCCATTCGGGTACCTGTGGTCTTGCCGTTAAAATGTATATCTTGTTAAATCTGTTAAAGTACTTTTCGAGTGAACGCAGGCTAAAACGGATCATTTGAAAGGTGTCACGATAGCGCTCAGGATTGGTATCTTTTTTTTTGGATGCATAGGCATCACGGGTCTTTGCATACTCTTGATCTGATCCGTTGACCCACGTGTAAACTACATCAAAATTCATTCAGTGATTATAAGGAGGACTTTTTGTTAAACCCCATAAGTTACCATTTCAGACGACTGCAGGAATATACTCAAAGATTAGTTCATACGAGAATGAATAACGGAGACTTAAGGCAACAAATACTTTGGGAACTGTTCGAGTCTTCCAACCGGTTTTTGCAGGATATAAAGGTAGATTATTGGGTTGATTTCGGCACTTTGCTGGGCTTTTACAGGGAGAATGATATCATTGCCCACGATATCGATATCGATTATGGTTGCCATGAAAAACACTATCCCTATATTTTGAATAATCTGGATAAGCTGCCTGCGGAACTTACTATGCATGATACCTCTAACCGGCATAACGGCCCCAAACTGTATATGAGTTATAAAGGCTTTGATGCTGATATCTATTTTTACAGAGAGGAAGAAGGTCAATTATTTAGTACGGAAGAAACGGACTGGGAAAACTATAATTCTCCAAGCCCGAAGGACTTGGTTTTTCCAACCAAAGACTTCGAGATTCGGGGGCTGCAAACACGCATACCTGACAAGACAGAAGCGTATCTGAAAACCATTTATGGATGTTTGGATAAGGATGCTGTTAGAAATCCTGAAACAGGCTACTGGGAAAAGCCTTAGGGTTAGTTGAACCCCTGCAGAACAGCAACCTGAAAATCATTGTATGATTTTGGGCAACACATCAGTCAGAGCAAACTCAAGGTGATCTTCATTATCTATTTCACACCAGTTCAGTTCCCGGAAATGGGCAATATTAATAGGCTCCTGTTCTGATGAGTACTGTGCCAATAACACTTCGTAATCCTCACTGTAATCGATGTTAATCTGTTCACAGAATGTGGTAAATCGTTTCATAAACCCAGCCGAAAATGCCCATATTCCTGTCATTGCTCCTTCCGGATCCACTATTTTCTCAGCATTTTTTGTGAGCTTGGTCAGCCGGCCCGCTTTGGAACTGAAATATACATTGTCGTCCAGGTTCAGGGGAGCAGAGGTGAGGATTAGGTTTTGATTGTCATCTGTCGGGGTGAACCGTTCAAAAATGGTGGGGTCATACAAAATATCGGCTTCCAATAAATAGAATGGCTTATCCATCAGCGACTCAAACATCAGCAACGTATAAATGCTTGCCCGGGTATCATAAAATGGATTCTCAACGATCGCTACTTCACTATACTTTTTCTCCAGGTAGTTGAATTCTGGCAGCAAATGACCACAACCGATCAGAATTCTTTGAATCCCCGCGCCTCTCAATGCTTGTATGGAGTACTCAATGAGGGGTTGTTCTTTTAACGGGGTTAAAGGCTTCGGGATTTCGTCCCCGGTTACGCTTCTCAGCCTTGTGCCTTTACCTGCAGCCAGTATAATTGCTGTTTTTATCTCCATTTCACTGTGAATAAATGTGTTCAATTTGTTGGGCAATCAGTTTCCAGTCGTGTTTAGAAGCTATTTCCAATCCTTTTTTTATGAGAATGCTTTGCTCTTCGGCAGACATCTTCAGGTGCTGTTTTGCCAACTCGAAAAGGGCCTCAGTGTCTCCGGGTGTAGGAAAGTTTTCTTCTCCGTACTTCCTTCCAATGTTAAGGTACCCTTCATTTCCATACCCGATCACCCGTACACCAAGTGCCATCGCTTCCAGCAGTACAATTCCGAAGCTTTCCCCATACAATGCAGGAGCAATCATGAGGTCTGATTCCGATAACAGCCTGTTCTTCTCATTATCATTCACGCCATTATGAAAAGATACTCTTTTCAGCCCATGCTCATTTACAAAATTCTTCATCTCCGATAGCTGAGGACCACTCCCTACTAAAGTGAGTGAAATTTTTTGATTTAGCGATTCACTTTGTAATCTCCGGTAGATTTCCAGCAACTCAAAGACACCCTTTCTGTTTTCAAAACGACCTATAAAAATGATCCTGAACTCATCGTCAGGGGTTGATTTCTTTTCCATATTTTGGCCGGCTTCAGCATCAATCCCGTTGGGCAGAATTCTAAAGTTTTGGGGAAGGTTCTCTGGGTCAGCACCCATGGCTTTTGTCTGAGTTTCGGATACAGAAATGATTTCATCCATTTTGGGGAGGTAGTATTTGGCCCCTACTTTCATCAGGTTTGCACCGATATGTTTCCCCAGCCCACGATCAGGTGGGGTATCATGAAAGGTGCCGACTTTCTTTATCGAATCCGGTAACATCCAAAGCAGCTGGGTTTGCATCACCGGGTTCCAGATGGTGTGAAAGTGGATGACATCCGGCTCAAATTCATCAAAAAATTGGCGGAGCTGGCTTTTTTCATTCGGTTTCAGCACCGATACATCAATGGAGGTTCCCCACCAGGGAATACGCGTACTGCTTGTTATATGCTTTACCTCGCAGTCTGCCTCTCTTTCTGAGTTGGGATTGGCTGGCCGTGGCGCAAGAATCACCACCTTGTTATTTTTCCTCACTAATTCGTTACTTAATTGCGTAACATGGGTCTGAACCCCTCCGGGAATCGATAAATCGTAAGGGCACACCTGAATGATATTCATATTAAAACCGCGTCGATAGTATATGTGTATAAATTACGCTGCCAGTGAAATCCGTGTTTTTATGGATAGCGATCATTTTTTTGAGCAGCTAACCGCTGATGTTCAAAATGCCAGGCATTCAGTTTCCATCCAATGCATGAGTTTTGAGGCCGATCAGGTTGGTACCAAACTTATTGAATTGCTCGGCAGCAAGCCAACCCTCGAACGAACTTTGTTAATTGACGATTATTCGCGGTTTGTTGTGAATGATACATTTCTGAATGCCCCTCAGGGGTGGTTGAATAAAAACAACGCCCGCAAAGAGCGGCAGGCTTTAGACGGATTATTGGAGCAGGCAAGACAGTCCGGAATTCGGGTAAAATTCACCAATCCCATGGGTTTTTTGATGTACCGATACCCGGCTCGTAATCATAAAAAAATGGTACTGGTCGATGAGGAGATATCCTACCTGGGTGGGATGAATTTTACGGAACATAATTTTGAGTGGAGTGATGCCATGGTTCGCCATACCAACCCTGATATCGCAGCTGCGCTCAAGGCATCATTTCAGGCAGACCTGAATGAGACAACGCCCCCACCAATTACCGAAATTAACCCGAAGACAGTGCTCTACCTGTTAAACGGGTGGAAGACAAAGGAAGCTTATACAAATTTATTGGAGCGCGTTACTTCCAGTCGTAAGGTGGTTGCGCTCTCACCCTATATCTCTTACCCCATGCTGGATGCGATTGCCTCTGTTCCTGATAATCAGGTGATCCTTCCGAAGGCGAATAACAAACCACTAATGCATTATATACATAACCTTAAGCGGTATTCTGAAATTAATTTTAAATACGTATCAGGGAAAATGGTTCATGCAAAAATGCTTATTTTAGATGACGAAGTAGCTGTGTACGGGTCTTCAAATTTTGATGTCATCAGTTACTTTTTTGAAAAGGAAGTGGTAATGGTGAATAAAAATCCTGAACTGATAAAACAGCTAACTTCATTTACCTCACAGTTAATAAATAAATAACCATAGATGTCTTCGAAGGGTTTTTTCAGCGAGTACGACAAGTCGATTAAGAATAGAATTGTTGAGGAAGGTTATGATCTTTATTTTAGTCGCCCCTGTGGGTATGTGCTTGCCAAATTTTTTCATAAGCTAAAATTTACTCCCACCAATATTTCTGTTTTGGGGATGCTGATCGGAGTAACCGGTGGGATTTTACTGTATTGGCAGGATGTTCTGTTGTACACTTCCATCGGGTTTGTGCTGGTTACATTTGCAGGATTAATGGACAGTGCAGACGGACAAGCGGCCCGCATTTATGATCAGCGATCGGAAATGGGGAAGTACCTCGATTTCTTTAATGATATGCTGGTTTTTATCAGTTGCTACCTGTTCGGGTTGCTCTATTTTACGGATACATACACCCTTGCCGGTATATTAGCTTTAGGGCTTGTTTCTGGCTATGTACACAGTATCAAATCGAACTTGTATGAATATTATAAAGGGGAGTTCCTTCACTTTAGCCTGACAGATTCCAAACACCGGAATCCGCCCGTTGATCACATTAAAGAGAATTTTGACAGAACATCTTCTCTGCTTAGAAAGGTTACCTATCCCGTCTTGATTGATTATGTGAAGCGACAAAACAAGATCAAATTCAGAAGCGATGAAACAACCCGAATCTTTGAAGAAGCGAGGGAGCAGGATCCTCAAAAATTCAAAGAAATCTACGAGCGCAATAGTCGAAAAATGCTGGCAGGATGGGCCTGGGTGTGTGGTTCTAATGTAATGCGGAATGGTATCCTGGTATCCAGTCTGTTTGGGCGCATCGACATCTATGTAATCGCGAATATCGCCTCATACGGGCTATATCTTTTAGTTGGGAAGAAGCAAAATCAGGTAGATCGGCGAATTCTGAAAGAGATTGAAGACTGGGATCTTACTTCTTTAGAACGTACGTCTGCAGCAGAAGTGCAGTAAAATAAGTGGCCAGTAACGTGGTGGTAATCCCCGCTATGGCAAGTATGCCTACCGATTCCATCCCGGGATGATCTATAAACATGAGTCCTATAAAACCTAAGATGGTCGTCACTGAGCAGGCTGCTAATACGGGAAAACGCTCCGACAGAAAATAGGACAAGAACCCTGAATTATTTTTGATCCAGGAATCTACCAGGTGAATTCCATTATCAGCGCCCACCCCGATGATGATGGGGAAAACGATGACGTTGTACAGGTTGATATCGAAAGGAAAAACAGACCGGATGGTGAGCAGCATACCAATGGTAATCAATAGTGGGGCGGCAGCCATCAAAGCCTGTAATAACGAACGGTAGTAAACCAAAAGGATTCCGAAAATGGTAAGAAGGGGAGCCACGAAAAGAAAGGTGGATTCGCGGATCAACAACTCTAAAATGCTGGATGCAATAATAGAAGTACTGGCGGCATAAAATGTTTTCCCGGAATCAATACTGATAGAGCCGGAGCTTTTTCTAAACTGAATGGAAGTTTCTCCGTTCGACAAACTCATGGCAGGGTAGATAATCACAAGAGGGGCAATGGAGCCATCCTTAAAAAAGAATCGGTTTTTTATATAATTGGGAAGGGTCTCAATGGTGGGGGGAACCGTTTTCTCTACGATCTGCATCACTTCTTTTTCTTCGGAATCAAGATTTGCGAGAAACTCTTCATTATTCGTTAATAGCTGCTGAATGCCCTCCACTTTACGGGATTTCATGCTTAACTCTTGATCACTTACCGGGTAGCGGGTTGAGAAGGATTCCACTCGTTCAATATCTTTGTATTCATTCCCAATGCCTTCACTGATTTCAAAGAACAAGTCTTTAGATTGCTGAATGTTATCGGTGATAAAGTAGGAGGGCTCATGGTAACCACCTCCTTCTTCGGTCTCTGAGTTTAATGAATCGAAGGCGGAAGGGCCGGAATCGGGCTCCAGATCAGAAAAATTAAAGTTGAAACTAAGCGACTGTGCCCCGAAAAAAGCCCCAATGGAAATTACAGTCAGCACCAAAGGAAGTGCCAAAGAACGGGTTCGCCTGCTGAGTCCGGGCAAAGACCCATCCAATAAGCTCACCGACTCCTGATTGCCGGCCGTGCGTTTTGAAACAGAAGGAGAAAAGAGCAAAAACAGGTAGGTAGAAAAGAGGTTCACCAAAATATTGATAAAAAATATGATGCCGAATTGGATGAACCCGTTGAACTCTGCAAAAATCAGACTCATAATTGCGAGTCCGGTTGTCAGGCAGCTTAAAAGAATGGGGCGGGTTGAAAAGAGGTAAGTCGATAACAACCTGCGAATGGAGGTGAGACTCGGTGGATGCTGCTTATTCGCTGAATACAGGTGCAGAATATAGTCCAGGTTAATGCCGAACAGAATGCTGAAAATAATGCCCGTAAATACATTGATTTCATTAAACAAGAATGAAGACAGGCCAATGGAAATGATGAAACCGGAGAACAACACAAAAAACATCAGTCCGAGGTCCATCAAAATATACCGGGCTTTATATGCCGATTTTCGGTTTATAAGTATCATGTATGCCACAAGAAAGCCGATGAGGCTGAGGATGCCAATGATAAGCGCTTTGGTGATGGAAGCCTGAATGTCATTAATTTTGTGGTAGTGATCTACGTAGGAGCCGCCCCAAAACAGATCCAATCCGTTGTAATTCTGCTGGATCTCAGATTTCTTTTGCAGCAGCAGCTGATAGGTTTGCTCTACATTTGTGTAATCACTTTTTGGAAAGTCCGGCAAAAACAGCATGCTTATGACTGAGCTGTCCTCATTAATTTTGTAGCGGCGGGTATTGGCTACTTCCTCAAGTAAAACTGAAGAAAGAGCCCCTAATTCTAAATTGGACTCTTCTTCAGCCCCATCTTCCTCAAAATCCACGTACAGAGGATTGGCCTCCAGCTTCTTTTGGGTAACGTACTCATCCACCTCTTGATAAAGCCGGTCCAGCTCATCTTCCGTCATTAAAAATAAAGCCGATTCCCGGATATCGTATAAGTCATTCTCTAATTCAGCTCCCCGGAAAATCCGTTTTCCATTAGCTGTAAGCTTCAATAGGTTATCGCGAATAGCATGGGCGGGCTCAATTACCGATTCGCCATTATTCGAGTGAATGATGAGTGAAAAGCCACCCTCGGTTGAATTGAGCTGCTCGAGCTTTTTGTAGGTGGAAAGGTGGTTATTGTCATCGGGAAGCAGGGCAATCAGTTCGCCGTTGAACTGAAGGTTCAATGCCCTGTACGACAGGAACCCAAAGGATAGAAGGTAACCGATAACAAGAACGAACAGTATGTTTCGCGTCTTCGCTGAACTCATCATTTTTTGAGGTATGATCGAATCTCAGCAATTACATACTTCAGATCCTCTTCGTATAAATCTCCAATTACCGCCATGCGAAAGGTGTCCGTTTCCGGTATAACGCCCGGATAAACGGTGATGTTTCTTTCGTACAATGCATCATGAAAATGATCAAAACCCTCCGGCAGAATCCCGGTACGTTTTACAGCGATCAGAATTTTTGATTGCTGCTCATCAGGAAGGTAAAATTCGAATCCGATCTGCTTTAACCCATCGTATAAAATCTGCCAATTCCGTTGATAGCGCTCCCATCGCTTTCCCGGTGTTTCTTTCAGCGTTTCTTCAATGGCTTGTTTAAAGGCATAACAGACCTGAACCGGAGGTGTAAAGCGCAGTTGATTGTTCTCCTTCAGATACTTCCACTGTTTGTATAAGTCAAAATAGAAGCTTCCGGAGCTTTTCTTGAGAGATTGTTTCTGTTCTTTGTTGAAAATCACGAACGAAAGTCCTGCTACCCCATGAATGCATTTATTGGAGGAAGCCGCGAGGTAATCAATGTTCAGCTTTTTCAGGTCCATTGGATAGGCCCCGTATGAACTCATGGCATCCACGATCAGGGTGATATCCAGTTCGTCGCAAAGTTCACAGAATTCTTCCAGTGGATTCATCATGCCGGTAGAAGTTTCGTGATGGATAACAGCCAGGTGCGTAAAGTCGCCTTCTTGTAATCGTTGTCGGATAGCTTTTACGTCAGGATAATCGCCAAACTCATGAATGGTTTCATGAGGCAGCTGATAAGATTCACAAATCTGCCTCATTCGGATGCCATACGCACCATTGGTAACAATGAGCACTTTTTTTGAAGCATCAAGGGCGGAAGTCAATATGGCTTCAACAGCCCCTGTTCCGCTGGCTGCAAATAGACAGGCTTCGTAATCATCCTGCCCATTACCGATTGCCAACAGGCCATCCACAATTTCATTCATGATCGCCCCGAATTCTCCCTCACGGGGACAGATGTCATTCACCACCAGAGCTTCCTTTGTATTTTGGGAGGTGGTTCCGGGGCCGGGGTTTAGTAAAATTTTTCGTTCAAGATCCTGCATGTGTCAATCCTCTGAAAGAAATTGCATGAAATTTTTCTTGTTTTCTGTGGGCGAAAGCGTGGGGCGGCCTAAATCTGACCGGGCTCCGGTTTTAGTCATGATCTCCAACAAAACGGGTCCTTCAGCATTCACAAACTCATCAAACTTGTTGTTCAAAGAAGAGAGGTCGCTTACCCGAAAGCTTTGTTTGTATCCGCAGCCTTCTGCAACCTTTCCAAAGTCTATATGAAATCCCGCAGTGGGCTGTCCACCAACCGACTCATGTGCTCCATTATTGATCAGAATATGATAGTAGTTAGAAGGCTGTTGCTCCCCGATAATCGCAAGGGCTCCCATGTGCATGATCATGGCTCCGTCACCGTCAATGCAAAATACCCGCCGGTTGTTTTTTTCCAAAGCGATACCCAGCGCTATCTGGGATGCGTGCCCCATACTGCCTACCGTAAGGAAATCGCGGTGGTGTCCGAGCCCGTGTTTTTTCCTCAGTTCAAAAAGCTCCCGCGAAGTTTTTCCGGTGGTTGATACAATAATGTCCTTCTCCCCAAACTTCTGAACGAGCTGCTCGAGCGCTTCTTCCCGTTTCAATGAATATGAATGGGTATTGGAGTCGCCCTGAAATGCATGCTTCTCAAAAGTATCAGGGGGAACCAGAAGCACATATGGAGAGGATTTCTTCCTCATGGTATCAAAAGCTGTGCCAAGCTGTTTCTCTACCTGCTGTTCATCGCTGCTTAAAATTGTGTAGGGCAGATCGAGAGCTTTCAGTTGCTCTTCCTGCGTTCTCCCGGGTTTGAGGTGCTGGGGTTCATCATTGGTTCCCGGCTTCCCTCTCCAGCCAACCATAATCAAAGCGGGGATGGAGTAAACCTCCTCGTCGGTTAGTGAAGTAAGCGGATTTACAATATTGCCAAAGCCTGAATTCTGGAGGTAAATCAGCGGAATTTTTCCTGTTGCAAGATGATAACCGGAGGCAATCGCTAATGCCCCGCCTTCGTTGGCAGCAATTAAGGTATTACCCTTATCAAAAGCGTAGGAGCCAAAGTGCTTTAGCAGGGAATCGGGGACGCCCAGCATAAACTCGACGTCCTGTTTTTCCAGCTGTTCATATAAAAAAGCGGGTTTTAGCATAGGTATCAGTTTGGAAGGATATCCAGAATTTCTTTGATCGACATACAGTATTCGTCTGCTTCAAGTGAGCGTTTGTGAGTAAGAATAGATTCAGCCGTTTTCTTCATCGCCGGGAAGGCACTCCGCAGCAGGTGGTTGGCATAAATCACAATGTTAAATCCGGCATCAATCAGCTCCTGCTCGGTAAACTGGTTATAGGAAGAGGGCACCGAAATGGCGGGTACTTTATAATCAAACTTCTGATACTCCTTCATGAACTCGAAGATCTCTTCGCCGTCTTTTTTACGGCTGTGAATCATGATTCCATCGGTACCAGCCTCAATGTAAGCCTTCGCGCGTTTCAGGGCTTCATCCATCCCTGCATTGGCAATCAGGCTCTCGATACGGGAAATAATCATGAAGTCAGAAGTTACCTGAGCTTTCTTGGCGTTGGAAATTTTCTCACAGAATACATCAATATCTTCCAGCTCCTGCTTCACTTCAGTTCCGAATAACGAGTTTCTTTTCAAGCCGGATTTATCTTCAATAATGACGGCAGAAACTCCCAGTCGCTCCATGTTCTTTACCATCAGCTCGAAGTGTTCAATGGGTCCACCGGTGTCCCCATCCAGAATGATGGGTTTAGTGGTTACATCGAGAATATCGCTGATGGTTTGAATTCGGGATGTCCGGTCCACGTATTCCGTATCTGGTTTCCCCTTTGCGGTAGAGTCGGTGAGGCTGCTAACCCAGATGGCATCAAACTCTCTGAGTTCACCCTCGGCTTCTACTTTGGTTTCTTCGACAATAAGGCTTGAGATGCCGTTGTGAGCTTCCATTACCCGTACGATAGGCTTCGCCGACAAAAGACGTCGCAGCATTTTTCTGCGGATATCGGGGGTGGTGCCAATTTCACGTAAGGCCTCCCGAAGCCCGGATGATGATATCCCCTCGGTATAATCCGGCTCAACCAGCTTGCCTCCCCACTCGTCCAGTATGCTAATAACTTTCTGGCGGACGTGTTTTTGGGGACCTACTTTCCAATCAGTTCCATGAACCACATAATCAGGCTTTAGCTTTCGCAGGTTTTCCTCATAGTCCAGTGTTTTTTGGAGAACAACTTTGCTGACGCCTTTAATATTTTCCAGAATACGTTTTCGTTCTTCATACTCCAGGAAAGGAATGCGGCTGAATTTGGTAACTGCCTCGTCCGACAATAAACCTACGGTCACTTCCCCTAACTCTCTTGCCTTTTCAATAATATTTATGTGGCCGTGATGGATAATATCTGTACCCATCCCTACATATACTTGCTTCATTTACAGCTGATTTGGTATTTAAAATTCGATCAAGCCAAAATAAGGCAAGAATGAGTCAAATCGCAGTCCCTTTTGGAATAATATCAGGATAATTTAAGGGCAGAAAAGTCCCCGGGTTTTTAAAGATTCGGGAATTATTCCATTTCTGTTATTTTTAAAGGATTAATTAACCGAATTCAAAACAGGGAGACATGCAGTCAGACTCAGGACAGCCATCGATTGAAGTATTTGATATCACCATCATGGAGCCGATGGTTACCTTCACCGATCTTTGGATTACCTCGGTGTGCGTGTATGCATTCTACAAACTGGTGAAGCTGGATAAAAAAGGGAAAGTTCACCAGTACATTCGGTGGTACTTCCTGATTATGGCTATTGCTACTTTTCTTGGGGGGATTCTGGGGCATGCTTTTCAATATGCGGTGGGATTATCGTGGAAGCTTCCGGGCTGGCTGATAAGCATGCTGGCGGTGATGGCCATTGAGCGGGCCTCCATTATGCATGCTCAGCCCGTGATTAATGATAAATTCGGCAAGTTTCTGGAGGTTGCAAACGTAGTGGAGTTGCTCACATTTGCGGTGATCACCTTTACCACCTTAAACTTCTTTTTCATACAGGTGCATTCGGCTTATGGTTTGGGACTCGTGGTGCTCCCGCTTCATTTTCTGGTGTACTGGCGTACCCGTAATGAAGGCAGCCGTATATTCTTCCTCACTGTTATTTTTGCCACGCTGGCCGCTTTCTTTTATACCAGCGAAATCGGTATTCATAAATGGTTCAATCATTTGGATGTAGCCCATACCGTGATGGCGATCAGCATGTATTGTTTCTACCGCGGTGCATTGAAGTTGGAGATCCTCAAACCGGAAGACATCAAGGAAGATAAAGGCACGTTTTGGGACGCGTTAAAAGATGGTTTTAAAGGGAGCCAAAAAGTGAAAGGTCATTCCGACCTTAAATAATCTGTTGGGTTAACCATTGCTGCTTTAAGGGAATGATAGCTGGTAACTAATACAGACAGTATTAAAATCGCCAATACTCCGAATACATATGGGGCCACTCCAGGTTCCACTTTGTATGCAAAATTACCTAACCACTCTGTTAAAAAGATCCAGGAAACGGGAATAGCGAAAACAGAAGCCAACAGAATGAGGAGGAGTAATTCTTTCCAAATCAATTGGATAATTTCAAAATAACTGGCTCCCAACACCTTTCGTACTGCAATTTCGCTTGATTTCTGCTTTGCGGTAAAACTGGTAAGTCCCAGTAATCCCAAACAAGAAATAAGTATGGCTAAAAAAGAGAAAGCAAAAATTACTTGTCTGAGCTTAGACTGAGAAGTGTAGTTTTGGCTAAGTTTGTCCTCTAAAAAGAAATAATTAAAGTCGTGACCCGGGGCAAACTTATTCCAGATCTTTTCCAGTCCATCAATAGTCTCTGCATTAAATTGGGCGTTTAATTTTAAAGATATAAAGCTGAATGCCTCTGGCAGCAGTATTAAAGCGATGGGTTCAATCTGTTCGGTGAAAGGGCGAAAATGAAAATCTTCTGTTACTCCCTGCACGAATCCATCAGTACCAAAAACAGTTATTATTCTTTCTAAGGCTAAATCAGGACGGCCGGATTCAATTTGTAGAAGGCGCAGGCTGCTTCTATTTATTATAATGTTAAATAATGAATCCGAACGTAGGTCCGGGGAAAAAGGCGTTCCTGCAATAAGTTCTATTCCGTAGGTATCAAAGAAATTATATCCAACAAAATATGTACCAATGTTAGAGATTAATTCTTCTCCATTATCAAGCCTGATTGTTGCTTGTGTACGGTTAGTTTGCTCACCGGGATAGCGGTCAGAAACGGTGGCCTTTACAACATCCGGATGATTGAGAAGTTCTTGTTCAAAGCTTTCAACCTGAGAGCCCAATGCATCTTCAGAAATGGCAACAACCATCATATCACTTTTAGTGAAGCCGGTTTCACCATATAACAAGAAATTTGTTTGCTGGTAAATGACAAGGGAACTTATGATCAGAAACAAGGAAATAAAGAGCTGAAAACCCGTAAGTATTTTCCTGACCAGGCTTCCGCTTATTCCTTTAGGTTGAGACGCTTTAAGTATATTGGCGGGTTGAAAGTTAGAAAGAACAAAAGCAGGGTACAGACCTGAAAGTATTCCGATTAACAGACCCCCGGAAATAAAGGCGAGTAAGAATTCGGCTGACCACAAAAAAGAGGGGGCTATTGTTTTACCTGAAAAGCTGTTTGTTGAGGGTAGCAGAAGCACAGTTAAGACATAAACAGCTAACAGTGATGACAAAATAATGCCCACTGATTCACCAATAAATTGTCCGAATAGCTGCGACTTATCCGCTCCCAGGGTTTTGTGAATACCTATTTCCTTATATCGTTTTATAGAGCGGGCTGTTGACAGAGTAATATAATTTACACAAGCTATTAATAAGACAAATAAGCCCGCTACAGAAAAAAAGAAAAGCAACCGTTTATCAGAAGTAGGGCCTATTTCATATCTGCGGTCTGAATTCAAATACAACTGAGATAAAGGAACGAGGGAGCCGGAGTATTCTATACCAGTTACCGATACTTCATTATCTATATATCGATTGATTAAGAAAGGGAGTTGTTGCTCGAGTTCATCGGCAAAGCTTGGATCAGCTAACTGGAGATAGGTATAATAAATGCTGGTATACCAATCAGTGCCGTCATCCCAGCCGCTTAATTCATAATGAACATTCATCGAAGTAAGTGCATCAAACTGAATGTGAGAATTGCGCGGCAGATTTTTGAAAACTCCTGTAACCGTTAGTTCATTTGTTAAATCAGGTAACTCAAGCCGTTTTCCTATGGGGCTCTCTTTCCCAAAAATTCTTTGGGCTATTTCTTCTGATAAAACAATACTTGAAGGATTGCTTAGTACCTGACTCTGACTCCCCATTATTAGGTCAAAACTGAAGATTTCAAAAACACCGGGATCGGTGCTGAATGACTTTAAATTGCCAAAACTATTGTTTCTAAAGGTTATGTTAAGTCTGGCCGGGGTGAACCGGACCATTTTTTCAACCTGTGGAAAGTCGTTAATTAAAGCAGGTCCGAGTGGTCCCGGAGTGGGTGCCAGATACGTTGTTTCGGAAGGAGTTTTAATATTCCAACCCAGGCGATAGATTTTGTCTTTGTTTTCGTGGAAGCGGTCAAAAGAATACTCGTCATACACAAAAATAAAAATCAATGTTGTACAAGTCAGGCCAATAATTAACCCCAAAACATTGATAACGGTAATACCCCAAAATTTTCGAATATTACGTATGGCCAGTTTTAAAAAAAGTGGTTTAAAAACCATGGTTTTATGGTTTAGCGTATGCACCCTTAAGACTATTATAAGCAAATAATGGCTAATACGTTTTAGTATCTAAATAAAGATAAAATCAGTTGGTTTATATCCATACATTCTATTTAATTAAGGCATCCTGTAATTCATAAACTGATTATGAAAAAAATACTGCCTCTCCTGTGCCTGCCTTTATTTGTTTTTGCCGTTTATTTCGATGCCGGTCAACCCATTAGCCCGCAATCCCATCACGCTCCCTATGCTTTTACCAATGTTCATGTTATTTCAATGGAATCTGAAGGGGTGTGGGAGAATTATACTGTTATTACCGAGGAAGACCGAATTGTAAAGCTTGGACCAGCCGATGAAGTGAAAATTCCCGGTGATGCTCATGTGATTGATTCTGAAGGGAAATACCTGATGCCCGGTTTGGCTGAAATGCACGGTCATGTTCCGCCAACCGATCCGGGGCCAACGGCTCCATCTTATTTTAATGATAAATATGTAGAACATACGCTCTTCCTGTATGTGTCGGCCGGTATAACAACCGTTCGCGGAATGCTGGGTTATCCCAATCAGCTTAAGCTGAAAGACAAAGTGAATAACGGCGAGCTGATAGGCCCGAATTTATATCTGGCCGGACCCAGTTTTAACGGCAATACCGTTTCATCCCCGGCTCAAGCCAGAGAAAGAGTAAAGCAGCAAAAAGAAGAAAGGTGGGATCTGTTAAAAGTTCACCCCGGATTAACCCGGCCGGAATACGATGCGATGGCCGAAACTGCGAATGAGATCGGGATTCATTTTGGAGGACATGTGCCGCAAGAGGTGGGTATTGTTCACGCCATAGAAATGGGTCAGCTTACCATGGATCATATTGACGGATACGTAGCCTACCTGAATGCTTTTGAGGAGCAGGAACGGGATCAGCGAATGGCAGATATTATTCAGATGACGAAAGAAGCTGGTGTCTGGATAGTGCCGACACAGGCGCTTTGGGAAACCATCATCGGGGCGGCAGATTACGAAGCCATGAAGCAGTATGATGAGCTGAAATATATCCCGGATGCCGTGAAGCAGAACTACTTCAATTTTGCAGAGAATCCGGGAAGCAGCTATTCAACCGGAAACCCGGAGGCACAAGCTGAACTGCGCAGAAAGCTGCTGGAGGAAATGAACGAAGCGGACGTAAAAATCCTGATGGGTACAGACGCACCGCAGTTATTCAGCGTGCCGGGCTTTTCCATCCATCGCGAACTTCCGCTCATGCAGGAAGCCAATATGACCAACTATGAAATCATAGAAACCGGAACCAAAAATGTGGGAGAGTATTTCGCTGAATGGGATGATTTTGGAGTCGTAGCTGAAGGTCAAAGAGCAGACTTGATCTTACTCAATGAAAATCCACTGCAGGATTTATCGGCTATTAAAAATCACTCCGGCGTCATGGTTCAGGGCAAATGGTATTCCCGGGAGATGATCGATAAAAAGCTGGTTGAGATCGAAGAGTATTACGCGAATTAATTAGAAATAACCTTTCCAGAGTTATTAAAGCCTGTCAGCTGAAGCCTGTATCCGGTTTAACTCTGGAAAGGTTAAATACCAAATATTCATTTCTTTTTACGAACACCCGCTTTACTCCCACCTCTTTTTTTATAAATTGAGCTCTTCAATTTTAACTAACTACTTTTCTACTATGAAGCCTATCCAAAGCCTTTTGCTCGCTTTGGTTTGTGCTCTTTTGTTTGGTGTGAATGGATATTCTCAATCTACGCCACAGGCATTTAAGGGAGCTCAAATCATACCTATCTCCGGCGAGCCAATTAATAACGGAGTTCTTGTTGTTGAAGATGGAAAAATAACGGCCGTTGGTGGTCCAAACACCCGGATTCCCCGCGGAGCTGATGTCCATGATATGACGGGTAAGGTAATTATGCCCGGACTTGTTGACACCCATTCCCATATCGGTGAAGGTGATGGAGGCGACCGGTCGTCAGCCCTGCATCCGGATGTCCGCATTATGGATGCTATTGATCCGCGCAGTGATACGTTCCGCAAAGCAAGAGCCGGAGGAATAACCTCGGTAAACATCATGCCGGGTTCAGGTCATTTGATGAGTGGTCAAACGGTATATCTGAAACTCCGTGAAGCCAACACTATCGAGGATATGCTGATTTACCTGGATGAGGATAAAACCATTTATGGCGGACTGAAGATGGCCAACGGAACCAATCCTTTGGGAGGAAGTGGATTTCCGGGAACACGCGCCAAGTCTGCGGCTATGGTAAGAGCTTTGTTTGTGAAGGCACAGGAATACCAGGCTAAAATAGAGGCCGCCGATGGTGATGAAAGCAAGATGCCTCCCCGTGATATTGGGATGGAAACCCTGGTGCAGGTGCTGGAAGGAAAGCGTACGGTACACAATCATACCCACCGGCACGATGATATTCTAACGGCTATCCGTTTATCTGAAGAGTTTGGATATGATCTGGTGCTTCAGCATGTGAGTGAAGCCTGGAAAGTAGCAGATGAAATTGCCGAAGCCGGGGTTCCTGCGTCCATTATTACACTTGATTCATTTGGCGGGAAACTGGAAGCTGCCGAAATCAAGAATGCCAATGGAAAGTATCTGGAAGATGCCGGAGTTTTGGTGGGGCTGCATACCGATGATGGGATTACTGATTCACGTCTGTTTCTGCGATCAGCCGCACTGGCGGTACGCGAAGGCATGAGCCGGAAAGCTGCGCTTGAATCTGTAACGATTGCCAACGCCATTATGATGGACATTGACGATCGCACCGGAACACTTGAAAAAGGAAAAGATGCGGATTTCATCATCCTCTCCGGAGACCCGTTCAGCGTGTACACGCATGTAGAACAAACCTGGATTGAAGGTTCCAAAGTCTGGGATCGATCCGATGTAGAAGACCGAAAATACGCGACCGGCGGATATGAAATTTTCCGCGGCGAAGTTCACACGCATCATGAAATGGGAGGTTCAAAATGAGATTATTCAGAAAACTATTATTGATACCGGCACTGCTTTTGGTATTCAGTATTAACACGGCTGAGGCACAAATAGCCGTTAAAGGTGAAACGGTATATACCATGGCCGGAGATCCGATTCCCAATGGTGTGGTATTGATCAAAGATGGAAAGATTGAGCGCGTTGGTTCTGCATCCAGCGTAAATATTCCATCCGGTTATGAAGTGCATGAAGCCAAAGTGGTAACTCCGGGCCTGATTGATGCTCACTCCGTAGTCGGTTTAGCAGGACACCTGAATCAGGATCACGACCAGGACCAGCTGGAAACATCCAGCGCCATTCAACCCGAACTCAGAGCTATTGATGCTTATAATGCTCGGGAGGCTTTGGTAGGCCATTTACGGGACCTTGGAATTACAACGGTTCATACCGGACACGGACCCGGCGCATTAATCAGCGGACAGACGATGATTGTGAAAACGGCAGGCGAGACTGTAGAAGAGTCAACGGTAGTCCCGGCAAAAATGCTGGCCTTCACGCTTGGCAATAACATGAGTCGTGCCATCACCAAGCCCGGAACACGATCCAAAGGCGTGGCTATGCTCCGTCAGGAACTTGTAAAAGCTCAGGATTACCTTGAGAAGCGCAATGGCGATGAAAACTATTCCATTGATTTAGGTATGGAAGCGCTGGCTGATTTGCTGGAAGGTAAACTTACCGCACTGGTTACGGTTCATAAAGCCAACGACATCATGACGGCAGTTCGGTTACAGGAAGAGTTCGGATTCCCTATGGTACTGGATGGCGCAGCTGAAGCTTATCTGATCATTGACGAATTGAAAGAGGCCGGACATCCCGTAATCGTTCACCCAACGATGATCCGCACTTACGGCGATAGCAAAAATGCCACGTTTGAAACAGCGGCTAAATTGTATGAAGCCGGAATCCCGATTGCTTTCCAAAGCGGGTATGAAGGCTATGTGCCCAAAACCCGGGTGGTACTGTTTGAAGCCGGAGTTGCAGCGGCAAACGGTTTGGGTATGGAAAATGCTCTCAAAGTGCTGACGATTGATGCAGCCGAACTGTTGGGCATTGATAATCGGGTGGGCTCACTCGAAGCTGGCAAAGATGCCGATGTTGTGATGTTTGACGGTGATCCGCTGGAATACATTACCAATGTAACCGGTGTGATTATTGATGGCGTGAAAGTGAAGTAAAACTGCTGAAATCGACAGTTGGTAACGACGCAGAGCGTCATTACCAGAGATTGGAGGATAACAAAACGGCCTCGCTACGATCGCTCTGCGTCGTAGCGAATGGCTCAGCGTTTATATAGTCGTCATTCTGAACCTGCCGGCTGAGGCTGGCCGGATTCAGAATCTGAAAAAGACTTTTGGTTTGAGAACAGATAAGAACCTCAACTTAATCACATGTCAAAGACTTATAAAAAAGCCTCAACCCCGGAGCAAATACCAGTTCTTTTTACAGAAGCCTGGATGCAGCGGGATGCGGATATGCTGGCTTCATTATTTGCCGAGGATGCGGAATTCGTAAATGTAGTCGGACTCTGGTGGCATAACCGGGATGATATCCGGGAAGCACATGATTATGGATTTGATAAGATATTCGGAGACTCGGAATTGGTGCTTCGGAAAACAACCGTGAAATACCTGTCTGATGATATTGCCGTAGTTCACGCCCGTATGCGGCTCAAAGATCAAACCGCAACAGGAGAAACAAAAGCGCCTTCACTACGCCAAAATATATTCAGCTTCGTGGTTCAGAAATTGGAAGAATCCTGGATATGTGTATCGGCACACAACACCGATATTGTCCCCGGCGCTGAAACAAATATTATTGATGAAAAGGGTAACTTTAAACCTGTGAACTACCGGAAGTAAGAAAACAAACAGTCATTCCGCACTTGATGCGGAATCTCCTTGAAATATTTGGGATATTGAATAATGTGATCGCGGATCAGGTCCGCGATGACAATAGATAAATAGAAATCAATGAAACCCATCACCTTCAAATCTCACATTGATTACCTGCCAAAGCTGAAGCTTACTCATATCACGGTGCCTTCTGAAATCGTGGATAAAGCCGGAGGCATTGGAACACGGCTGATGGTTTCCATTAACGGAGAAAAAGCTTTTCATGGTGGAATGGTAGCTCTGGGTGGTGGAGATGCTTACATCACCGTTAATAAAAAGCGGATGAAAAAGTTTGGGGTGAATAAAGGAGAAGAAGTTGAAGTAACCATAGAACTTGATCACAGCAAATATGGGATGGAAATGCCGGAAGAGTTAGAGGCACTGCTGGAACAGGACAGGGAAGGAGAGCGACGATTTGAGATGCTGGCTCCAAGCAAACAGCGATATATCATTCACTATGTATCTCAGGTAAAAAGCAGCCAAAAGAAAATTGACCGGGCCATCATGTTGATTAATAATCTGAAAGCTCTACCCGAAGATGAATTTGATATGCGAAAATTAATGGGCCTTCCGCCCAGGGAATAGAACATCGAACAAGGAACACCGAACTTTGAAGCATTTATGTTAAAAGTTCGGTGTTGTTTGTTCCTTGTTGGGTGTTAAACATTAATTAGTCGTACTCCCGCTGATGGTATGACCGAAGAAAACGGCATTGGCAAACAACTTATTGGTGCCATACCAGAAGGCACGGAAGTTGGGGTTGTCAGCCATGGCAATCACTCGTCCTCCGCCTAACCGACTCACAACAATAGCTGCAGAGCCTTTGGCATTTTCAAGATTCTCATCATTGCTGTACCCGCTGGCTAACGGGTTATCCGTGTAATAAAGCGGAGTGGAATACGGATTTTCTCCTTTCTTCATAAAAGTGGTGGTACTACGGAATACAGTGATTTCGTCATCATTATATCCGTAGCCAAGAGGATGGGTCAGGTCGAGTTTGGCGTTAAAGATTGAGCCACCGATATATTCAGCTCCTGAATCCGGGCCTTGTTTTACATACGGCCGTACTTCAACTTCTTCTTCCTCGCCTTCTTCATCTTCCTTGTCTTCATCGTCAATAAATTCGATGTTGGCGAAGCCCTGAGATTCTGCCCAATCAAGTGCATTTCTGTAAGCGATTAACGTTCCACCTTCTTGAACCCATTCTTTCAGGTTTTCTGCGGCGCGGTCGTTCATTCCGTAGCCGCTGGAAACAATCACATTGTATCGATCGAGATCGGCTCCGTCAAGCTCTTCATATTCAAGAATGGTAACCGGCATATGGTACCGCTGGTCGAATAGGTGCCATACTTCACCAACTTCATACGAGCTGGTTCCCGATCCGCCAATAACGGCCACTTTAGGGTCCTGAAGGTTTTCGAAATTATTACTTCCAAGATCCATACCTGCCGGAGTTAAACCTGTGGTGAGGTTGTACACGGTAATGCCATCTTCCTTAGTAATGGTCTGAATAAGCTCATGTACTTTTTCGGGATCATCCTGAACGCCCATAGGAACCAAAATGGTGCCATAATCAAAGTCTTTTGCCCCGTTTTCGGTAATGGATTTGAAAGTACGGGAGGCCACCTTAGCTCTCACTCCATTAGCCAGCAGTCGGTACAGTGCCCGTGGTGCATAATATTCATCCCACTCAAAAGCATAGGCATAATTAGCTTTGCCACCATTCAAGGATCCGGTCAGGTTTAAGTCGTCCAGAGAAAAGGCGTCGCCCAGCATATTTTTGTTGTAGCCCCGGTTCAGCTCCGAAAACGGCAGGTTGAATGCATAGGGCATGGTCCAGGCAGAAACATCATAAAAAAGGCTGTCGGTGAATTCGGTTCGTCGCTCAAAAAGCGCGGTAATCAGCTTATACTGCTTTTGGTTGGTAGGTACGATGTACGCTTTTCCGGCTTTGAAGTCGTTATAGTCTCTTGCCAGTTCGTACACCTCAACCTGATTTCGCTTCAGCATCTCAGCAAGGTGCTTGGTTCGGGCTTGATCAGCTTCTTCTCCAAATACGTATGCTTTGATGGATGCATCATCCGCTTCTTCAGCGGCTTCCTGATAAAACTCGCGGGTGTTGGCCAGCAGTTCTTCTCTCAGGCTTTGCGCCGCTTCCAGTGTGGAAAGAGAGGTCGTAAACTGGTTGCGGATGGTGAACGGAAACTCAAGAATTCCGTGAATGCTTTCCTGTGCATGCCCGCGTGAACTGGCCTGCTCAAACAGAATGCCGATAGAGCCATTTACATCAGGGTAGGTTGAGCCTTTTCCATAGTAAAAGTCATCGAAGCTTTCCTTGGAATAATAGAGCGACTGGATTTCATCCAGCGCATCGGCGTGATATTCAGCGATCGCTCCGGTCAGGTCCTGGTTTCGCTGCGGGGTGATAGGGTGCGTTCGCGAAGGAATACCGGGCTGGAAAAAGTAGGTGGCATTGGTTCCCATCTCGTGGTGATCGGTCAGAATCTGTGGTACCCATTCGTGGAACTTGGCTACACGACCTTTGCTTTCGGGATGCTGCATCAACAACCAGTCGCGGTTCAGGTCAAACCAGTAGTGATTGGTTCGTCCGCCCGGCCAGTTTTCGTCAAACTCCCGGCTTTGCGGGTCGGTTACCAATACATTTTTACTCTTGTGGATATTCGCCCAGTGAGCAAATCGGCTTAATCCATCCGGGTTGATGCTCGGGTCAATCAGAATCACAGTGTTATTAAGCATCTCATTAATCTCAGAACCCTGAGCAGCAGCCAGGTGATAAACGACAGCTAAAGAAGCGTTAGACCCGCTTGGCTCATTTCCATGTACGCTGTAGCTCATGGTTACCACAACCGGCATTTCGTCAAGGTTCAGCTCATCAGATACAGAAGCGTCGGTTAGCTTTACATGCTCTTCTTTAATTTGGTCGATATTGCGCTGGTTTTGGGGTGAGGTGATGGTAAGCATCAATAGCGGCCGGTTTTCGTAAGTCCGGGCATACTCGGTGATGGTAACTCGATTGGAGGCTTCGGCAACCGCATACATGTACTTCACCAGCTGATCGTGGCGCACGTGCCACTCACCCAGCTCAGCTCCCAGAACTTCTTTAGGGGTGGGAATTTCAGAATTATAGGTAACGCCGTCCGGCAGGTAATAATCAAGGGTGACGGGTTCAGGGTTTAGAACCTGGGCGTGGGTCATCATCCCGAATAGCAAAGAGAAAAGAGCAGTAAAGAGAGCTTTCATAGTTAGTTTGATTTATACTGGTTGATACTTCAATAACGCGTTGAATGGTACCAGTTCAAAATGAAAAAAGTTTTTAAAAGTTCCGGGGCGTATATCGACTCGCTGAGCGATAAGATTTTGCCACGAAAGCGCTAAAGCACAAAGTTGTAATGAAAAGAGGATAATCCTTCATTCCATTTCGTGGCGTAAAGACTATACTGCCGGAGAGAAGATAAACGGGGTGATGGATAGGCTCGACCTAAAGGTGCCTGCCCCCGTATCTATTTCATCACCCGGCTCTCGCTTTATTTAGCAAGTCTTTCTTAATTAGGCAGAGCCGAATGATGAGCACACAATTCGCCCATCAAAAAGAATAGCGATGAACCAAGCGACCGAATGATCGATTTGTGATTGTAGGCTTTCTCAGTTCACGCACAAACTATTTTTTCATTATCATCCGCCCGAATGGAAAGCAACAGAACGGGAAATGGATTCGGATAAAGTTACATCTACCTTTAAGTACGCATTCGGGCCGGGACTGATTCTGGCTGCGGCCGCCATCGGGGTTTCGCATTTGGTGCAATCTACACGTGCCGGTGCGGATTATGGATTCACCCTGGTCTGGGCGGTCATCATTGCCAGCCTGATGAAGTATCCCTTCCTGGAATACGGCCCACGCTATGCCACAGCCACCGGAGAAAGCCTGATTGCCGGCTACAAAAAACTGGGCAGCTGGGCGCTGTGGATCTACATCATTTTCACTATTGGGACAATGTTCGCTATCCAGGCTGCAGTCACCATCGTTACGGCAAGCCTGGCGGTAGAGTTAACCGGAATCGAGCTGTCGCTACTGGTGTGGAGCATCATTATTTTACTGATTTGCATTGGTGTTTTATTTCGTGGTCAGTATTCAGCTCTCGATTCCCTGATTAAAGTAGTGATGGTAGTTCTTTCACTTTCAACCTTGGCTGCCTTTTTGGTTGCGTTGTTTGATGCCTCTCCTGCCGAACTACCCGCCGCGCCGTCTATATGGGACGTAGCCGGAGTCACCTTCCTGATTGCCCTGATGGGATGGATGCCCATTCCCATTGATGCAGCGGCCTGGCATTCGCTGTGGAGCCTGGAGCGACAAAAGCAGACCCAACATAAATCGAGCCTGAAAGAAAGTCTGCTGGATTTCAATATCGGATATGTGGGAGCATCTGTTCTGGCGCTGATCTTTTTGTCGCTCGGAGCGTTGGTGATGTTTGGTTCGGGTGTAAGTTTTTCATCCTCAGGTGCCGGTTTTGCCCAACAGCTCATCGACCTGTACACGCAGACGCTGGGCAGCTGGGCTCATTGGATTATCATCATATGTGCGTTTACAACCATGTTCAGCACCACTCTTACGGTGACGGATTCTTACCCCCGGGTAACCCGCGAAATTATCCGGGTGATGAAGAGCGAGGTTAACGAGTCGGGACTTTTCTCTTATAAGGGGCTGCTGTTTCTGATCTCAACGATATCCATGTTGGTTCTTTGGCTAACGGGTAGTCAGTTTACCTACATTATAGACCTGGCCACCTCTCTTTCCTTTCTGACAGCACCGGCGCTGGCTTATATTAACTACAGGCTCATCATGTCGCGGTTCACGCCCGAAGACCATCACCCTAAAACATGGCTTAGAGTATTAAGCTGGCTGGGTATGATATTCCTTTCCGCATTTGCACTGCTGTTTTTCTACTGGAGGTTTGTGGGATAGGCTGAGAAATAATTTATTAATTGCTCATTCGGATTTGGTAAATTAATAAGGATTATATCCCAAGTAATAAAACGACAAGTATCTCCATTGAAAACATTCTTTCCACCAAGAGAGCCTTTTAATGCCTATTCTCACTATTTAGGTGCTTTTATAGCCACCATTTGGCTTTTCTTTTTGATGTCGGCAGCTTCCGAAAGCCCGACCGGACACAAGGCGGCCTATCTGGTTTATGGTATTTCTGTGATTCTGATGTTTCTCTCAAGTGCTATCTACCACACCATAAATGTGCAAAATAACATCGAAGAATTTTTCAGGATGGTAGATCACTATCTCATATATATTGTCATTGCCGGTTCTTATACGCCCATGTGTGCTATTGTTTTGGAAGGGGCCTGGCAGTGGGGGATGTTGCTGGGCATCTGGCTGTTTGCCCTTGCAGGTATTTTGAAAAAGACTTTCTGGATGAATGCTCCGCGTTGGTTTTCAACGGTTATTTATCTGTTTATGGGTTGGGCTTCAGTAATAATTCTTCCGATGGTTTGGAAGATGCTGCCACACGGATTTGTGTACTGGATTGCCATTGGTGGGTTGTTCTATACAATTGGGGCAGTAATTTACGGCATTAAGAAACCAAACCCGATTCCAACGGCATTCGGCTTTCATGAAATTTGGCACCTGTTTGTAATGGGCGGTGCTTTTTCCCATTATTGGGCGATCTACAACTATTTACCTCCGTTTAGTATTACAGGATGATGAAAAGGATTTTATTTGCTGTACTATTTAGTCTGACGATTGCACCTGTCTCAACGTTTGCACAGCTGTATAACACCTCGGTTATAAATCGCCCCGGTGGCTTAAACTGGCAGCAAATTAAGACCGAACATTTTCGCATTATTTTTCCGGAAGGGGAAGACTCTCTGGCTTACAGATCGGTTGCAATACTGGAAAGTGAGTATGCCAAAACCTCGAAGCTGACAGGAGGAACGCTGACCAATTTCCCGGTGATTCTGAATAACTACAATGATCTTTCAAACGGTTTTGTAACCTCCTTCAATTTCCGTTCCGAAATAGAATTAGCCGCGATAAAAGGGAAGGGAATGAACCCACAGTCGGGCGACTGGCTGGAGACGGTGCTTCCTCACGAGCTCATTCATGCCACACATTTCAATATTCAGCAGCCTCTTGAAGATAAAAAGGTGAGTATCCCCAATTTCATCAGTTTATTCTCCCCGGATATCGCCCGTACATTTCATGGATTTGCCCCGGTGGGTTTACATGAAGGACTTGCAGTGTATTATGAAACGGAATCGGTGACACCACAGGGAGGCCGGGGGAATTACAGCTTCTTCAACAATCGCTTCAACGCAAACTTTGCAAGTTCCGGCCGATGGAATATGGGGCAAACACTCATTCCTTCAGATTACACTCAGCCTTATAACCGCCACTATATTTCGGGATATACGTTTATTGATTGGCTTCATGATAATTACGGCGATGACATTTCAAAAAAGGCGATTCGCTATCACTACCATAATTTCTTTTTGGGATATGGAGTTGCGTTAAGGGCCAAGACAGGGAAGTGGCCGGGTCAGTTGTATGCGTTGTATGAGGAAGACCTGGCGGAAAAAGAAGAACAGCGGTTGGCAGAAATTGAAGTCAATACTACAGAAAAGTCCCGCATCATCGACACTCCCTATAAAGGGGAAGAAATTCACGGTCCCAAATGGATATCAGATACAAAGCTGCTTTTTTACGGTTCTTTTTACAATGGGCGGATTGGGTTTTATGAATACGATTTAGAATCAGGAAAAATGAAGCTGCTAAAGGAAGTGTTCAGCGTAGAGGATTATAACTATGAGATTGAAAATGCATCTGATTTCTACTTTAGCAATTATTCCCGCGACCCGCTCATCCCCTCTCAATACATTGCCGATGTACAAAAGCTGAATTTGGAAACAGGGGCTTCAACAAGGCTTACAGAGAATGCCCGGGTTTATGCTCCCACATCAAATGGAGAGCTGGTGCTGGCTATTCAGGCTGATGGCTCCGGTGGCAAGATTGTAGAAATAGCCGAGGGCGGAGAGGTTGAAGTACGTAAAACTTTTGACGGGGCTATTCCGGTTGCCCTTCGGTTCAACCCGACAAACCCCGAACAACTGGCCGTGGTTTTGAAACGAAGGGGCGTTCAGGCACTTTGGATAACATCATTGAACAACCTGTCCGAAGACCTGAATGAAGCTCCTGATCTGGCTTTTGAAAATGCCTCTGTATTTGACCCTCAATGGCATCCGGATGGCGATCATTTGTTGTTTAGCCTGGATGCCGGTGCGGCCATGAACGTATATGAGTATAATTTGCAGTCCGATGAAGTCACCCAGCTAACCAGCTCATTGTATAATGCATTTGAAGCGTCCTATTCTCCGGATGGAAGTCAAATCGCATATGTTGTGCAGAAAGTTAATGAGCGGAAGTTGGCTGTATTGAATCGGGATGATTTTTTGAATGCTCCGGTTCCGGTTTCATTAAGACTAACAGGCGATGCGCTGAATGAAGAATTAACAAGGCCATTGTTGGGAGCATCTGCAATGGACTCAATTTCCACCATAGAGGCAACACCTTATGGGGCTGATTTTTCCTGGTTAAGGCCCCGGGCGGTTTATCCGGTATTGGAAGAGAAGGGAGGGACCTATCAGTACGGAGCTGGATTTTCAAGTATTGATGCCCTTTCCAGTCAGGCGTATTCGGCCGAAATTACAGGGATACAAAACAGGCTTTGGTACGATGTTACCTACACCAACAAAATGTTTTATCCGGGCTTTGAGCTGAATGGATATAGCGACCCACAGTTTTTTGCTATACAGAATAGTGATACCGGCGAGCGGTTTTCATTGATGAGACAGGATCGGGGGATTAGCTTGTCGATGCCTTTTGATTATACATTCCGTGGAGATACAAGGCTCACTTCTTTCTCACTCTCTCCGGAAATTTCAGCCGAACAGTTTAAGTATTATGATCTGGAGCCTTCGGGCCTGACCGACTTTGCCACAAGATATAAAGCCGGATTCTTTTCTCAGCTGAATATCGGTGTGTTAAATTTTAAGAGAGATATTCAGCCCTCTTCCGGAATTTCCTTTTTCGGGCTTTATGAGCAAACGCTCAATGAGCCGAAGATATCAATACCGACTCCGATCGGCACTTTCAATTCAAGCTTTGCCAATCAATGGTCGGCTTATTACGGAGTGTTCGGTTTTGTATCGCCGTTGAGGAAGTGGAACCAATCGTTACGGCTCGATCTTCAGTTTCTTCAGCAAAGTGCATCACCTATTTACTCCAACGACACGATCATCCCGATGGGTTTTAAATCCGGTGCATTTCCTAATTTCAGATCCGGACAAGATGGAGGGTTTCAAAACCTGAGTCGGTTCAGCACCCGTTATACCATTCCGCTTTGGTATCCTGATACCGGCGGGTTGACCCTGCCTCTGTACCTGAGCAGCATCTATTTAACAACTTTTACACATACCTTAACCGACATGGACGCCAACGACTTAGTGGCTTCGAGCCGGAGTATTTTCGGGGCCGGTTTCCATGTTCAGTTCAAAGTGTCTAACTTATTGTTTGATTTAGGGGTAGGGCTTGCGTACGAGCCAACCCGGAATAACACTCAATTTATATTTGGCCAATTTTGATAAAATCATTTGTTCTTCGCGTTTTTGTTTTGGCATTTTGTGGGGCCTTTCTGTTAACCGCTTTTGGTTGTGAATCCAAAAAGCCCGCAGATCCACAGCCTGCACAAAATGGCAACCGCAAAAGCCCGATCGCCATTGCTTCCATCAAGCATAACAGCACCTACATAAAAGTAGTTTACGGACAACCATACCGGCGCGGACGTACAATTTTCGGGGAATGGGAGCCCTGGGGAAAAGTATGGAGAACCGGTGCAAATGAAGCGACTGAAATCACCATTACCGAACCGGTGCTAATGGGCGATCAGGCGATAACTCCCGGAACCTATGCTTTGTTTACCATTCCGGAGCCGGATTCTTTTACGGTTGTCCTCAACCATGAATTAGGACAGTGGGGAGCGTTTGAATACAAGCCGGAGCGCGACTACAAACGGATGAAATTTCCCGTTCAGAATTTAGAAACACCGGTTGAGGCTTTTACCATTCAGTTTTCTGAACCCGAATACAGCATGACCACGATGACGCTGAAATGGGATGTGGTAAGAGTAGATATCCCCATTCGGTTTTACGGGGAGTAGTTTTGGAAAAGTCCTTTCCTAACTTGCTACCGAAGGGCTGAACCCCTTCGCTTGTGTACTGGAAATGATGGTTGCTACGGATCAATCTATTCCGGTAAGCAAGCGAGTCGTTTACGGCATCGCGACTTTATTAGTTAATCACTAAAGCCGTTCTAATTTTCAACCAGTTCCAGCAGATCTTCCGGCACGTCAACATCCATGCGCAGAACCTGCGAAGCATGTGTTTTTCCCTGGGCATCAAGCTTCAGGGAAACAGTTCCGCCACCGCCGAGACTTTCATTCAGAATAAAATTAAGTGCCCCAATATTAGGCAACTCATACCGCTCAACCTCACCCTTACACACATTTTTCATGTGATTTTTTACGCGATCTGCCGTTAGGGTTTCTTTCAGAAAAGGGTAGATATCCGGGTGGCGGGCAATAATTCCCACATTACTTCCATTTCCTTTATCGCCGCTGCGGCCATGAGCAATTTTCAACAATTTTACAGTAGGCATGATGAATTAAATTTATGGGCTGAATTTTTGCCAAAGATAACCTGATTTGCCTTTACATCACAATTGAATGACTCTCGGCAAAATCCTGAAAGCTGACAGCTTCTCTACGCTCTCTCTGCCAGCTCCAGCCAGTGCAGTTCCTTTTCTTCCAATGACTCCTTCAATTCTTCAAATTCCTTCGACAGCTCATTCAGCTCCTCATAACCCAAATCGCCGCCACTCATTTTTTCTTCAAGGCGGGATTTCTCTTTTTCCATTCTGGCGATTTCCTTCTCCAGCTTGTTGAATTCCCTTCGCTCGTTATAGCTTAGTTTTTTGGGTTGATCTGATGAGCTCTTTTGCTCAGGTTTTGTTTCTGGAGCCGGTTTCTCTTTTTTCGGGGATGAAGCGGCAGCCATACGGTTCAGCATTTCCTCACGGTATTCCTCATAGGTTCCGTGGAAATCATCAATCACCCCTTGTCCCTCAAACACAAAATAGTGGTCCACTAACTTATCCATAAAAAAGCGGTCGTGAGAAACGATGATCAGGCAGCCACCGAAGTTTTGAAGGAAATCTTCCAGTTTGTTTAAGGTGAGCAGATCCAGGTCGTTGGTAGGCTCATCAAGGATCAGGAAATTAGGGTTTTTGATAAGCACCATCATCAAGCCCAGCCGGCGCTTTTCACCGCCACTCAGCTTTTCAACAGGTGTGTACTGCATTTTGGATGGAAACATAAAATGTTCCAGAAACTGCGACGCCGTTATTCTGTCTCCATTGGCGAGTTCGATGACTTCCGCCACTTCCTTTATGACTTCAATCACCCGCTTCGACTCATCAATTTTTATTCCCTTCTGCTGATAGTGACCAAATACAATGGTCTCGCCGGTTTCAATCTCGCCGGAATCAGCGGGTTCTTCTCCCAGCAGTATTTTCAGAAAGGTGCTTTTGCCGACCCCATTCTTCCCCAAAACACCAATGCGCTCGCCCTGCAAAAACTGGTAACTGAAATCGTCCAGGATAACGGTGTCATCATAGGCTTTGGAGATGTTCTTGAGCTCGAGCACTTTTCCGCCCATCCGACTCATATTCACATCCAGCTGCAGTTCGGTTTCTTCCCGGCCTGATTGCGCCTTTTCTTGAGTCTTGTAAAAATCCTTGATCCGGGACTTGGATTTGGTGGTGCGGGCTTTGGGTCCGCGCCGCATCCACTCCAGCTCTTTCTTCATCAGCTTGCCGGCTTTGGCAATTTCGGTAGCCTCAATCTCTTCCCGCTCGGCTTTCTTCTCCAGGTAATATTCGTAATTCCCTTTATGGTGATAGAGCTTGCCGTAATCCAGCTCAAGGATATGATTACAAACGCGGTCCAGGAAATAGCGATCATGGGTTACCATCAGCAAGGTCATGGTACTTTTGGCGAGATACGATTCCAGCCACTCTATCATTTCCACATCCAGGTGGTTAGTCGGCTCATCCAGAATCAGCAGGTCCGGTTCATCCAGAAGCACAAAGGCGAGGGCCACCCGTTTTCGCTCTCCACCCGAAAGTGAAGCAATAGACTGATCCAGGTCATAGATATTGAGCACGCCCAGGATCTGTTCCATTTGCTGCTCTACGTCCCAGGCTTCGGCGGCATCCATAGCAGCAGAAGCCTTCTCAAAAGCCTGCTGGGTTTGGGGGTTGAAATCCTCAGCCTGATCCCGAACAGCTTTTTCATAACGCTGCACAACCCGGATTTTCTCAGAATTTCCATGAGCTATGAACTCACTGATGGTCATGCTGTCTTCCATGTCCGGCTCCTGTGCAAGAAATCCAACTTGAATGCCTTTTTGTGTCATCACTTTTCCGGAATCAGGCTCCATTTCTCCGGCAAGAATTTTCAGCAAGGTGGACTTCCCCGTACCATTGGGAGCAATCAGAGCTGTCTTATCTCCTTTGGACATGCCAAAGGTCAGGTCCTCAAAAAGAGGCTTAATCCCAAAATTTTTGGAAAGATTCTCGGTAGAAAGGTAGGTCATGTACGCTATAAAAAGTTAGAGCTCAATTGATGAATACCTAAAATAAGGATTTTATAGCGGGAACCCATTTATGAGTTTGAGTCTGATAACCTAAAGCCTTGCTCAATGTCCTGCGGACGCTGAAAGGTTGCTAATGATGAATGGAATAAGAAATCTAAAAGTGATTGCATGAGGCCAAAAACTAAATCACTCTTTTGAGATTTAGTGTTTTTGAGGCTAAAAATTCAGGATTGAAACTGACCTGACATCTGTTTAAGCTAATTCACAAATCAAAAGAGGTAATAGTTGAAGTTTAAAACACCACCGGTCACGAAAAATCAAAAAGGCGAGGAGCGCTCTGTCGGATTCGAATTTGAATTCACCGGCGTCGAAATGGCCGATGCAGCTAAGATGGTCGTGGACCTTTATGGCGGAGAAACAGAGCAGGTTAGCGGGTATGAGTTTAAAGTGAAGGACTCTGATTACGGAACCTTCTCCCTGGAGCTGGATGCCAGCCTCTTTCTCAACAAAAAATATGAAGGGGTGTTGAAATCGGTTGGGCTGGATGTGGAAAAGCTTCAGAACAAGGACAAGCTGGAGGATACGCTGCGGGAGATGGCATCAACAGTTGTTCCCTTCGAAATCATCACTCCGCCTATTCCTTTTTCTCAACTGGACGCACTTAACAAATTGGTAGATAAACTCCGGGAGTGGAAAGCAAAGGGAACGGGGAGTTCATTTTTCTATGCCTTTGGCCTGCATCTGAACCCGGAGGTGCCTGAGTTGACGGCGGAAAGTTTGTTGCGTCACCTGAAAGCCTATGTGATGCTGGACGCCTGGATTCGTCAGGATGCGGATATTGATATCAGCCGGAAGCTGACGCCTTACATTAACGAGTACGAAATGAAATATATCCGTCACATTTTGCAGGAAGACTACCTTCCGGATTTGGAAACACTGATCCGGGATTACTTTGAATTCGATAACTCCCGAAACCGCCCGCTGGATATGCTCCCGGTGTTCCGGTTTTTGGAAGAAGAACTCACCGAAGAACTTTTGGATGAGAAACTGACTTCCGCCCGCCCCACCTTTCATTATCGGCTTCCGAACTGCTCCATTCAGGATGAAAGCTGGTCGCTGGGGGAGGAATGGAACCGTTGGTGGCTGGTTGAACGTTTAGCTGCTGATGAACAAACGCTAAATCAATACTCAAGAAGATTTCTGCAAATGGACGAGAAGACCTTATTTAGTGTAAAAAGGAAATGGATAAAGCTGATGGATCGCTGGGTGCAAAATGTACGATAGAGAACCGGTCATTGGTATTACAGGTCCAACCGAGGGTGGAACCGGTGCTTGGATATTCACGGCCTTATCAGTAATTCTGCAGGGTGGGAAACCGCTACGTATCAACCCGGATACCCCGAGAAGCATCGATCAGATAGACGGATTGATTCTGGGTGGAGGTGCGGATGTGGAACCCATGAAATACGGGCAGCAGCGAATCGTAAAAGCAAAGCTGGCCCGTGATAAACGTACGGTATTCGAATGGATCCTGTCGATTCTCTTTTTCCCGATATACTGGCTGGCCCGGTATTTTCAGCACACCAAACGATCACCGATCGATTTAGAACGGGATGCCCTTGAATTTAAGCTGCTGAAGCAGGCCATTGAGCGGGGACTTCCCGTGCTGGGCATCTGTCGGGGCATGCAGTTGATGAACGTACATTTTAAAGGAACGCTGCATCAGGACATCCGCGGGTTCTATGCAGAAAAAGCGCAGGTGTCGTCCATCTTCCCGAAAAAACGCATCACCATTAAAGACCACACAAAGCTGTGCGAACTGCTGCAGACCGATATCTGCAATGTAAACGCCCTGCATAATCAAGCCATTGATGAACCCGGAAAGGGAATTGAGATCGCCTGCGAAGAACTGAATACCGGGATCACTCAAGCCATAGAACACACCGAATATCCGTTTATGATTGGTGTGCAGTGGCACCCGGAGTACCTGATCCAGATTGCCCGCCAGCGTAATATTTTCAAGCAGCTGGTGAGTGCAGCGAGGTGACTTGCATTGATTTAGTTGAAGCCAGCTATTAATACAAAATCCGCGTTTTAATGGTATGCTTCACATTTCGGATTTCTTCAATCACCTGCTCGTCGTATTCTTTATCCACATCCAGTACCACATAGCCGATGTGCTCGTTGGTTTTCAGGTACTGCCCCAGAATATTAATATCGGAATCGGACAGGCATTTGTTGATTTCGGAAAGAACGCCCGGCTTGTTTTCGTGAATATGAAGTATACGATGTGCATTTTTTTGAACGGGCAGATTCAGCGGTGGCACCGAATGCGATCCAACCGTAGTTCCGTTATCAATAAGGTTGATGAGCTTGGTGGATACATCATCCCCGATATTATACTGCGCCTCGATGGTGGAGCCGCCAATATGCGGCGTTAAAATCACATTAGGTAAATTCTGCAGGGCGGTTGTAAAATTCTCTCCCGACGACTCCGGCTCCTCAGGATATACATCAATTCCGGCTCCGGAAATATGACCGGATTCAATGGCCTCTTTCAGTGCCTGTATATCAACCACCGAACCCCGCGACAGGTTAAGCAGCACACTGCCCTTCTTCATTTGGGCAAATCGTTCGGCGTCTATCATCTTATTGGTACCCGGTGTGGCTGGTACGTGCAGCGTTACAATGTCCGATTTGTTAAGCAGTGCCTCCAGTGATTCCACCCGGGTGGCGTTACCCATGGGGAGCTTCGGCTCAACATCATAAAAGAGCACATTGAAGCCCATATTCTCGGCCAGCACGGAAACCTGAGACCCAATATGTCCATACCCGATAATGCCAATGTTTTTACCGCGGACCTCGTAACTGTCTTTCGCATCTTTTAGCCAGGTCCCTTCATGGGCTTTTTTATCACGAAGGGGAATCCGGCGTTTTAGCATAATGGATTCGGCAATAACCAACTCAGCTACCGAGCGGGTGTTGGAATACGGAGAATTGAAAACGGTAATCCCGGCCATCATCGCGGCTTGCAGATCTACCTGATTGGTGCCGATGCAAAAGCAGCCGATGCCTTTCAGCTTGTTTGCTTTACTGATGACTTTCTCCGTGATCTGGGTTTTGGAGCGAATCCCAATCAGGTGGACATCTTCAATTTTATCCAACAGCTCCTCTTCACTTAAGGCTTCATCCTGCGTTTCAACATTCAGGAAATTATGCTTTCTGAAATTTTCCTCCGCAGTGGGGTGAATTCCTTCCAAAAGCAGGACTTTAATATTTTCTTTGGGATAAGAAAGATCTTCGTTAGCAGTAGGCATACATTTATTTTGAGTGTGAGTGAATGTCGGAAGGTAAAAAAGATTTGCAGTTTTTTTAGGGTTAGTCTTTCACACAAAGTGATAGTGGTGCATTAATAACCGGGAAAGGATACATGTCTGAATAAACTATGCAGGGTGGGCAGTTTATATGAGTATTATCGGGAAGTGAATACTTTCATTCACTGTAACAAAGGTCAGGATGTCGCGAATAAGCCCACTCTTGGATTCGATTGCAGAAGTTTAACTTTCTGTTAACTTGAGTGAATAATTCGGAAATTTGTATCGGGAACGCTAATCAACTAAAAAAAATGAAAAAACTGACTACGCTACTATGTGCATTTCTGTTAACGGCACCTTTAACGGTTGCTCAAAATTCAACCCCTCTAAAAATAGGTGAACAAATTGAAGGTGCGCTGAAAACTGGTGAAACAGATGTGTTTACCCTTACTGTTGACACCGATCAGTTTGTATATGGATTTGCCAATCAAAAAACGGTAGATGTGGTTATTACAGTGCATGGACCGGAAGGTGAGCAGATTGGAACCTATGATAATCCAGCAAGAGGGAAAGAAAATTTTCAGTTTAATACAAAAAAAGCCGGGGAATACCGTTTTGAAATCGCACCATTTGAAGACGAAGAAGGAGAATACTCCATTTTGGTATCAACTGTGGAGCCGATAGCCACAGAACCTGACGGCAAGGTAGATCAAATGATGAGGCCGTATACCGGGAATGATGTTCCGGGTGCAGCGGCTATGGTGATAATAGATGGGGAAGTCGTATTTCAAAAATCATATGGTATGGCAAACCTGACGCATGATATCCCGATGTCTGAAAACACCCGTCATAATATTGGTTCTACATCAAAACAGTTTTTGGCATTTGGATCCCTTTTGCTGGAACAGGAAGGCAAGCTTAATCTGGATGATGATGTACGTGATTACATCCCGGAGCTGCCGGAGTTTGAACACACCGTTACGCTCAGGCATCTGATCAATCACACCAACGGTTACCGTGAATTTTTGAATCTGGTTGCGATGACGGGAAGAAATCCAAGCACCAGTCTAAGTCAGGAGAAAATTATAGAAATCGTTCAGCGACAGCCGGAGCTCCAAAATGAGCCGGGGACGGAATGGAATTATAACAACACCGGCTATGCACTTATGACGGAAGTAATAGAGCGGGTAACAAATATGACCTTTCCGCAGTGGATGCTGGAAAATGTGTTTAAACCGATTGGGATGAATCATACCGTGGTACGAGCCAATCAAAAACAGGTAGTTCCAAATCGATCTCTCGGATATCAAAATTCGAAAGACGGAGGAGTGGAAGAAGTAACAGATTTAGGCGGAGCTATGGGGGCCGGAGGCATTCACACTACAATGGGCGACCTGGCCAAATGGATAGATCACCTTCTGGATCCAAAAGTGGGCACTAAAGCTATGATAAAAGAAATGTCCACGTCAGACACTTTAAAAAATGGAAACCCAACAAACTATGGGTTGGGCTTGATGATCGGTAAACACAGGGGGCTGGATTTTATACAACACGGAGGAGCAGATATGGCCCACCGATCTATGTTGAGAGTTGTTCCGGCTATCAGGGGGGCAGTGGTAACCCAAAGTAATTTTGCCTCTTTTGACGGAAGTATTGCAAACCAAATCTCGGAAACCTTTTTTGAAGATTTTATGGAGCCGGTTTCTGACGAAGAAGGCGGCGAAGAAGAAATGCCAGCTGAAGAAACAGAAACCTTTGTGTACAACCCGGCCGATTTTGAGCCGCTGACAGGACGTTACGAGCTGGAGGTGATGCCCGGCTTTATCCTCACATTCTCAAGAGACGGAGATCGTATTTACACACAGGCGACCGGGCAGCCGGAAATAAATATTACAGCTACATCTGACTCTACCTTTAGCCTGATAGGTGTGAACGCGTCGGTGACTTTTCACCAGAATGAAGACGGTACGGTTGATTCACTCACGCTGCATCAAAATGGAAATCACATTGCGAAGAGAATCGAATTTGAGCTTTCACTGGAAGAAATGGAAGAATATACCGGCCGCTACTTCAGCGACGAAATAGAAACGGTATATGATATTGCCTTGGCCGACAGCTCCTTGTCGTTACAGAATTATCAGCTGGAAGATGATATCAAGCTTTTACCCGGAAGTGCCGATTCATTTAGCGGAGGATTTCCGATTTCTGAGGTTAAATTTGTAAGAAACGATGCCGGTGAAATAATCGGATTCGATGCCGGAAATGGCCGGACAGTAGGTGTGTTCTTTAAAAAATGGAGTGATACAAAGTAATTCTAAACTCTAACGGTAGAGTAATCAACTTTTCAAATTGTCATCTTGAGTAGAAACAGGTTTTGTATAATTTCACTTGAGATAGCAGCGAGACTGGTGAAATGCTGAGTTCCTGCGTGCGCTGTAATTTTTTACCGACCCTGAACGCGTTTTCTCAGCTTCATGCTGGTTTTATATTGCTTGTTATCGCGGATTAGGTGGAGGGTCATTTCTTCGCCCTCTTCGTATTCCCGCATTAGGGCCCAGGCATGCATGTCGCTGGTTACGCGCTCTTCTCCAATTTGGACAATTACATCACCGGGCATAATGCCACATTCATAGGCAGGTCCGCTTTTGTTCACTTCAGTCACAAATAAGCCGAGAACCCGCGGGATGCTTGGATACTGCATGATCAGCTGTCGGGTAACGGGCACGAATTTCATTCCCGGATCATATTCCAAAGAAACAGAGCCGGATTCCTGAAGCTGTGATATAATTTTTTGAACACGGTTACTGGGAATGGCAAAGCCTAATCCCACAAAACCGGAACTGGTTCCTCCTGTAAAAATAAAGGTATTGACGCCCATCACCTCGCCGTTGCTGTTCACCAGAGGTCCACCGGAATTACCGCGATTAATAGCAGCATCGGTTTGAATCATTTCAACATAAACGCGAGGGTCCTGGGGGTCAGGGCGGAAGTCACGTTCTTTGGCACTTACCACTCCTACAGTAACGGAGGGCTGTCCGTCTGCAAAAAGCCCGAATGGGTTGCCCATAGCTATGGACCATTCACCCACCATGATATCATCGGAGTCCGCAAATTCTACATGGGGAAAAGACGTTCGGTCGCCTTTGATTTGCAGCAGGGATAAATCAGCGAGTTCATCAGAGCCCAGCAATTCAGCTTCATGTTTGCTGCCATCCGAAAGGGCCACCATAATGGTTTTGGAGTTTTTACTGGCTACATGTTCATTGGTAACAACCAGTCCGTCTTCACTGATGATAAATCCTGAGCCGGAGCTTTTAACTTCACGCTGAACCGGCACATCAAAGTATCTGAAAAAGAAAGAGTCAAATTCACGGGTATATCCCCGTTGAAGTTCGGTAACTGTAATGCTTACAACCGCCGGGCCGGCCTTTTCCACAGCATTGGTGATGGCATTTTTGCGGGAGTCATCGACGGTTGGCTGGGTTTGATTTTGAGCCGGGTCTGATTGTTTTTGAGCTTTTGCCGGAGCAATAGTGCTTAAAGAAGCTAATGGAGCTTTATCCGGAATCGTTGCCTTTTGGTCGGGATTACACCCTGTAAACAATAAGATCAGCAGAGAAAGAATAGTAGCGTGTCTAACCATAGACTGAGTTTTCGATTAGAATAAATAAGTAAGTTCAAATGGACTAAGCTAACGAAGCGACCGTCGCTTCCATTGCCCGTATATCCGGTTTAAAAATCCGGTTACATATTTCTGAACAAGCGAAATAAAATGGTGCCAAGATGCATCATAAGTACAGAAGTCATTTTATACTCTTTGGATGTAAAAACCCTTTTTCGCTTCAGCACCACATAGCCAAATAACGGAACAGTAGGCGGAATTTTCATTTTATTCTTTATAAGCTGCTTTTCTGTGATGGCAAATAAAGGAATACCAATTTCAGCAGGAAGCCCTTCATCCTGAGAAGTTTCAATTAAGATTCCTCTCCCCGTGGTGTACACATTGTTAACCATATATGGCCTTTTCTTCTTAAGCAGTCGTTGAAAGGTCTCCTCTCGTTTAAGTTCACGAGGGCCATATCTTGGTGGGGGCTGAACGCCGTTAGCAAGCAGCATTTGAACCTTATCACCCTTAATCATCCAGAAGGAGAGATGATCGGTTTGCAGTTTCTGACCCAAAATTTTGCATAGCTTTTGCGTGGTATGAACAAAATCTCCAGATGATACTTCGAATAAAATACTTTTGGTGATGGCTTTCCGGTCAAGATCTAATTCAGGGGGTAAGTCCGGAATATCAACATTGGACACCATCTTGGCCCTGATCCGATTCTTCAGTTCTTCCGGCTTCTCATTAAAAAGGGATTTATCGATAAAATCGGCGGCTCCCAGCCCAAGTGCCATTTGCTCTTTTTCTACAGTAGGCAGGCTGGTCATGATGAGAACCGGGATGTTTTTACGGTCGGCATCTTCCATCAGGGCCTGCAGGAAATCGAGGCCCGACATCCCCGGCATATGGATATCAGTCAGGATGAAATGGACTTTCTTTTCGGCAAGCATATCAATGCCTTCCTGGGCGGTACCTGCCATCAGGATGTTATACTCATCACCCAGCATCTTATTAAGTATAAGATGAATGGGGGTATCGTCATCGATAATTAATAGGGTATAATCCTTATCCATGTTACTCTCTATTACTAACCGTTTAGGTCGCCATATAATAGCAAAAACTTAGAACTGGAACTATAATTGTTCTTTGCCGGCATTTATGACTTCATCAACTGCTGCTTGTAATGGACCGGAATGCCACGCACCCGCTGCTTTTTTATGTCCGCCACCATTAAATTTACGGGCCCATTTATTTACATCAATATCGCTTTGAGAACGCAGGCTCAGCTTCACCCGGTCTCCGTCTTCCCGGAATAATACACACGCTTTCACGCCTTCCACGCTCAGTGGGTATTGTACAAAGCCCTCGGTGTCTTCATTCGAAGTGCCGGTTTGCTCGAACATATCGCGGGTAATGGTGATGGTTGAAATTTTACCACCGGCATGAAGCTCAATAGTATCCAGGGCAAGGCTTAGCAGTTTCAGCTGTCGCAATGGACGTGAACTGTAAATCTTTTCTGTGATCTGATTTGGGGTGAAGCCGCCCCGATCCAGTAAGTCGGCCGCAGCATGGAGGGTTCCGGGTTTAACACTGTCAAACTGGAACGAGCCGGTATCGGTAACGAGACCGAGGTACATGGCTTTTGCTGCATGTTCATCAATTTGCTGAGGATCGTGTTCGGCATACAGCCTGTACACCAGTTCACAGGTTGAAGAAGCTTCCACTTCAGAAACAAACTCCTCGAAAATATCATCCGGGTCAGGGTGATGATCGATCATGTAAACCGGCTTGCTCAGTTCGGAAATCTTCTCAGCGGTTCCACCAAAACGATGAAGTGCATTTCCATCAACTACTATAAAGGCATCAAAGTCCGAAAGCTCAGCCTCTGTAGGTTTTGAAATGGGGAAAAAGTCGAGCAACCAGGCCATATTTTCCGGTATCGAATCTTCATTGAAAGCCGATGTTTCGATCCCGTTCTTTTGTAGCCATAAGCAAAGTGCTACTTGCGAGCCCAGACAGTCACCATCGGGGCGGACGTGAGAAAAAACAGCTACTTTTTGATGTTGTACTATTTTTGAAATAAAGTTTTTAAACATAAAATCTCCTTGGCGTCAAAAATAGGCGAACATTGCCACAAATCCATTTATTTTAAGGGGAAAATCTATCATCAAAGAAAATGGCATGCATGCAGTTATAGTCAGTAATGGTTTTCCCCCTTCCAAAGATTTACTTGAGGAAGAATTGAAATCTGCAGATTTGATCATCGGTGCGGATGGCGGGGGAAATACGCTGCTTTCCCACGGACTAACCCCCCATGTGGTTATCGGAGATATGGATAGTTTTGAAAAGCCCGGTTCGGTTGAGTTTGAAATTATTCATGATGTTGATCAGGAAACCAATGACCTGGAAAAGGCATTGTCTCTCGCACTTTATCGGGACGTGGAAACCTGCACAGTGCTGGGAGCCTTTGGCAGAAGAATGGATCATTCCCTGAAAAACCTGTCTGTTCTGAAACGGTTTGATCCTGCGTTTGGCCGGCTTGTTTTTAAGGATGAACGATTAATAGCTCAAATGGTCAATTCAAGCTTTTCGGCAGAACTGCCTGTTGGAAGTATTATCTCTTTATTTCCTCTTTCCGGGAAAGTAACCGGCATCACCACAAAAGGACTGAAGTACCCGTTGAATGATGAGATTCTGGAAAATGGAGAGCGGGACGGAACCTCTAATGAGAATGTGGAACCGGAATTCTCCATCGAGATTAAAAGCGGAGACCTGGTGGTTTTTATTGAAAATTAAAAATTCAGAATTAAAAATTTAAAATTAACCAATCCGACTTAATTTTAAATTTTTAAATACTGTCAGAATCTACACGGGTGATGGATCCTGCTTTTCCTGCTGCTCTTCCAGAGATTTCTTCCAGGCCAGGTACCCGGCGATAGCGAGTCCTGTAAAGACCAGAAACTGAAAGCTGGTTAATACCAATTCCTTGTAAAAATAGAGGGGGATGGAAATCAGGTCCGTTATAATCCATGCGATCCAGCTTTCAAGCTTTTTACGTGCCATCAACCACATGCCGGCAATAGCAAAGCAGGTGGTGGTCGAATCCCAAAAGGCTACATCGCTGTCGGTAAAATTTGAGAGCACGAAATACAGTATCCCAAAAGAGCTAAGCAGAATTCCAATGGTAATCAGGTTTTCTTTTGCACTGTTGATAGTAACCCGCACCTGATCCCGGCTGTCGTCTTTGGGGTGAATCCAATAGTACCAGCCGTATACACTCATTATAAAATAATAGAAATTCACCCCCATGTCGGCATACAGCTTGTACTGAAAAGCGAGATATACATAAATTAACACGCTGATGATACCGGTGGGATACACCCAGATATTTTCCTTCATAGAAAACCAGACGCTCATAAGTCCGGTTGTTACGGCGATCCATTCAAGTGCGGTGGTTTGAATGATCCCGTTTATAATGCCGTCGATGATGTATTCCATAGGGTGCTTTTCTGATGAGCGGCAAAAATAGAAAAATTCTGTAAGGAATATGGGCTTCAGTGCTCTTACCTAAAAACTGAATGATTGAAGTCATCTTGAGGGTACTCCCGAAAGATCTTCACAAGCAAGTACAGGTATCTACTTTAGAATATATCTGTGAAGATTCTTCGCTATCACTCAGAATGACTTTAATCACTATTGATATGGATAATGCAACTTACATTGTAACTAACCCTGCAAGAAAAGTGCTGTACACTGGAGTCACAAGTAACCTTCCGCGGAGAATTGTTGAGCATTACCTGAACCGCGGAAATAAGAAGTCCTATGCGGGTCGGTACTTTTGTTATTGTCTGATTTGGTATGATGTTTTCCCTACCATGTACGAAGCGATTGAAGCAGAAAAAAGATTGAAGGGGAAGACGAGGGCATGGAAGGAGCAATTAATAGCAGAGACAAACCCGGAATGGAAATTTTTGAATAAAGAAGTACTTGGAGAATGGCCGCCAAGAAAAACACTGCCCTCTTGAACTTGTAACGAAAGAGATGTGTGCCGTGTCATCCAAATAAATGCCAATCAGAAGTCATCTTGAGGGTACCCCCGAAAGATCTTCACAAGCAAGAGCAGGCAGTTGGTTTTAATTAAGCTTGTAAAGATTCTTCGTTATCACTCAGAATGACCATTATAAATGTCAGGCTATCGCCCCTTTAATACGCCTGAAAGATTTAGCTTGTGAATGGGAATGAGATACGTGGAAAGCATTTCGTCTTTATGGATGCCCAGTTCACCGGTTCCGCGGAAGTCAACCATACACACTTTTTCGGCAGTTTGTACCACTTCACCAATACCGTAATATTCCGGGCTGGGGCCGTAGTACACCAAGTCGCCCGTGCGGAGCGTGTTCTTTGCCCGGCGGTGATAGGGAAGGATCACAGGGAGTAGATCAAGTCGGTAAGAAAGTCTTCGTTTTTTTGAACTTCCCATCAGTTTACTGCTTCTGATGAATAATGATTTTGCGTTTATTTTCAGGGAGATGCGACATCTCAACCCAAATGGCGTCTTCAGGAATCAGCCCGTCTATTTTTTCAGGCCATTCAACCAGGCAAACGCCATCGCCATAAAAGTATTCTTCGGCTCCGATTTCCAGAGCTTCCTGTTCGTGTTTCAACCGGTAACAGTCGAAATGATAAACGGGAGTATCACCGGAATATTCATGAATTAAAGTATAGGTAGGAGAGCTGACTTTTTCAGGTTCAATTCCAAAAAAAGAAGCTACTCCTTTTACAAAATGGGTTTTCCCGGCGCCTAAGTCTCCGGCCAGGCAAACTACATCTCCGGGTGTCAATTGCTTACCAAACTCGAAACCAATGCGAATGGTTTCATCAACCGATGAACTTTGGAACTGCTGCACGTTACTTGGGAGTTAAAGTGGCTACGGGTAATATCATCTCTTCCATTGAAGCCCCTCCATGCTGGAAGGTGTCCCGGTACCGGTTCTGATATTTGTGATAGTTGGTTGGATACACAAAGTAATAATCCTCCCGGGCGATGATGTAATTATTCACAGCTCCTACTTTTGGCAGGCGGTATTGTTCCGGGTCATCCATAAAAACAACTGCATCGGATTCATCGGCCTTAAGATTTCGGCCATATTTATACCGAAGATTGGTGGCGGTGTCTTTATCGCCATACACTTTTGTGTCACGCAACGCACGAACCGAGCCGTGGTCGGTAGTAATGATCAGGGTGACATTCTCTTTGGCCAATCCTTTAAACATCTGCAGTAATGAGGAATGCTGAAACCACGCCTCTGTTACCGAGCGAAAAGCCGATACATCGGGGGCTAATTCCTTAATCACGTCGGAGTCGGACCGGGAGTGAACCAGTGTATCCACAAAATTAAAAACAAAAGCAGCCAGTTTGGACTGTGCGTAGCTTCCAATTTTATCGGCCACTTTCCGTCCGGCTTCGGCATTCAGAATTTTTTCATACTTAAATTTGATGTCGATGCCATCACGCTCCAGTTGTTTGCGTAACAGTTCTTCTTCATGCCGGTTCAGGGAAGATTCATCCTGCCCCTGTTGCCATAATTCCGGATACATGCGTTCTATATCGGAAGGGTACAATCCAGAGAAAATGGCATTTCGGGAATACGGGGTGGCTGTAGGTAAAATGGAGTAGTAGAAATCGGTATCAATGGAAAAATAGTTAGAGAGGAAAGGCTCGAATACCAGCCATTGGTCGTACCGCATGCAGTCGATCAGGAAAAACATCACTTTCTCGTCTTTCTCCAGATGCGGATTCACATACTTTTTAAAAATCTCCTGCGAAAGCAACGGCCGCCCCTCATCTTTTTTTACCCAGTCTTTGTACTCCTGGTTTACAAACTTGCCGAATTCCTTGTTGGCCTGCTGAAACTGATCATCCAGAACCTGAATGAGCCCTTCGTCACCGGAGCCTAAATCAATCTGCCAGTTGGTAAGTTCTTTGTAGATGTCAATCCATTCTTTCCAGTGAGTGCCGGGGTGAATGCGTGATGAGAGCTCGTTGAACTGCTTCAGGTAGGTTTGAGCCGATTTTTCGGATTGTATGCGGCTCCGTTCAAGCAATCGTTTTGTAGTGAGTAAAATCTGGTTTGGGTTCACCGGCTTGATGAGGTAATCAGAGATCTTGCCGCCAATGGCGTCTTCCATGATCGATTCTTCCTCACTCTTTGTGATCATCACCACGGGAAGAGAGGGCTGAATGGATTTGATTTTCTCGAGGGTTTCGATACCGCCCATTCCCGGCATTTGCTCATCCAGGTAAACGATATCGAATGGCTCGGAGGAAATCATGCTCACTGCATCATCTCCGTTGGCAACCGGAGTGATTTCGAATCCCTTTTTCTCTAAAAATATGATATGTGATTGCAGCTGATCGATCTCATCATCTGCCCAAAGTATTTTTGGCATGAAATAGTCTTCCTTTAGTTTTGCCACGAAATCTCAAAAACACGAAATGCATTAAATTCGCGCACTTCGTTCTTTATCTATTGTACGTTCGTGTTCTAGTGGCGTTAATAATATTCAATCTATAAGTTTTATGTATGGGCGGATATTTTCCAGCCGCTTTTCACCGATGCCCTTTACATTAAGCAGTTCCTCTATGGAATCAAAACCGCCATTGGCTTCTCTATATTCAATAATTCGGCCGGCATATGCTTCTCCGATACCGTTCAGGGTTTGAAGTTCAGCGCTCGTTGCGGTATTCAGGTTAATGATTTTAAGGGATGCCGGTTCATCCTGTTTAGGAACCTTTTCCATTTTTTTTACCGTCTGCTCCACCTCTTCTGAAGCTGGAGTTTCACTAACTGTCAGCTGTGGATTATATTTTTGATCCAGCTCTTTTTGTTCCTGTCGAAGTTCTTCACTTCGCTTTTCAAACTCAGCAATAAGAGCATCATATTTTTCCTGGCTGTAGTTGAACGTTTTGGTAAGGAAAAAATTCACCGTAAAGAGTACGGCTAAAAGCACAAGCAGAACAGAAATGGAAATCCGCTCACTTCTTGAAATCTGGAGTCGTTCTATCCAGAAGAATGCTTTGCGTTTTAGGTCGTTAAATTTCATGTACTAATATGGCTGAGGCAGGACAAAAACTCAATAGAAATATTCAGAATAACCCCCGTAGAGCGGACAGGCTGTCCGTTCTACGGGGTTAAAAAACAAAATAGCGCAAGCGTCCGCTTGTGCGGTTGGTAATCCAAACCTGTATATAAAAGTCCAAGCGGACGCTTGAACTATTCATAATTCAGAAATTCATTCTGAATAAGGTTAGCACATCTAATTCTTCCCTTGTTTCCAAAGACAAGAAGTGGGAAGTTTGGAAAAATTTATTTCATGAGCGAACAGAACATATTTACCTATCAGCATCAAAAAATTGTCTTTGAAAAAGTGGGCGAGGGAAAGCCGCTGGTAATTCTTCACGGTTGGGGAAGCAGTAAGCGCGTGATGATGCCGGTTGCCCGAAACCTGGCACACCTTCGAACAAGTTATGTATTGGATTTACCTGGTTTCGGTGATTCTCCCGAACCATCCCGGGCCTGGAGTATTGATGACTACGCTGACGCCGTTGAGGAATTCATAGCGTCCCTTGGTGAAGAAAAAGTGGACGTTCTGGTTCATTCTTTTGGAGGGCGAGTTATTCTTAAGCTTTGTGCCCGAGACTTTGGTAAAGCTCACATCGATAAAGTACTGATAACGGGCGGTGCCGGAATGAAGCCCAAGCGCTCGGTGAAATTTTACGTCAGAAAGTACACCGCTAAAATTCTGAAAGCACCGTTTATGATTTTACCCGGTTCACTTCGTGAAAAAGCTCTGGGCTGGTTACGGTCAACATCACTGTGGAAGAGCCTGGGATCCAGCGATTACAGTAAACTTTCCGGAGTTATGAGGGAGACTTTCGTGAAATCGGTGACGGAATACCTAGAATCTTCGTTACCACAAATTCCGCATGAAGTGTTATTGCTATGGGGCAGAAATGATGATGCCACTCCGGTTTACCAGGGAGAGAGAATCGAGAAAGGAATTAAAAATGCAGCACTGGTAATTATCGAAGATGCCGGGCATTATGCCTTTCTGGATAAGCCGAAACAATTTGCGAGAATTGCAGAGGCCTTTTTTAAAGGCTAAGGTATTCCGGCTTTTGCCGTCTTAAATATACCTCGTGCCTGATGATCGGCATTGGTTCGTAAAAGTGGATAGCACTGAATCCTCCTGCTTCCAATACTGAGTGTAAGAGTCGGACTGCTCAAGCATTCAATTATAATAAAGTATCTTCTATTCCCGAATAGTTATAACTAAAGCGTATTATGATCCTGTATAGTTATAACTAAAATGGATTGTATTCCTGAATAGTTATATATTTGGTATAAATTATATCGTGAAAGGTTAAGCTAATGATTGAAAGACAGTTACAACAGTTGGTAAAAGAAAGATTATTCAGCGGTAAGGCTGTTGTTTTGACTGGGCCAAGGCAAGTGGGGAAAACGACACTAATACACACCATTCTGGAAGATAAAGAATACACTGTCCGCTTTTTGGATGGAGACGATCCAACGGTGCGGAGATTACTGGACGAGCCTAACACTGAACAAATAAAACAATTAATCGGTGATGCAGAAATTGTATTTATCGATGAAGCTCAGCGGATGGGAACGATCGGTCTAACGGCGAAAATAATTACCGATCAGTTCCCAGAAAAACAGCTCATTTTGAGTGGCTCATCAGCATTTGAATTAAATAGCAGTATTCAGGAACCTTTGACGGGAAGAAAATGGTCATTCAACTTGTTTCCAATAAGTTGGAAAGAATGGCAGGATCATGTTGGGTATTTGAAATCAGAGCAGGATTTAGAGAACAGATTGGTTTTCGGTTTCTATCCAGATGTATTGAATAATTCTGACCATCAATCGGAGGTGCTGGATGAATTGGTTGAAAGCTATCTGTATAAAGACATATTGAACTATGCCGGGATCCGAAAGCCAGAAGTGATTCAGAAGGTAGTGCAGGCAATTTCATATCAGGTTGGGCAGGAAGTGGTTTATAAAGAAGTAGGGGATTTAGTAGGGTTAGATCCCAAAACGGTAGCAAGCTATATTGATATTTTAGAAAAAGCCTATGTCGTTATTAGGTTGCCAGCATATAGCCGGAATCTTCGAAATGAGATCAAGAAAAATCAGAAAATCTATTTCTACGATAATGGGGTTCGAAATGCGGTGATTCATGATTACGGAGTTTTTGCCACCCGAACTGATAAAGGAGCACTTTGGGAGAATTTTTTAATAAGTGAACGCCTCAAGCAACTGCGATATGCCAAAAATAAGTCGGACATGTATTTCTGGAGAACAAAACAGCATCAGGAAGTTGACTATGTTGAAGTATCGGGAAAGGTCATTTCGGGTTTTGAATTCAAATGGAATCCAAAAAGAAGTATTCGATTTCCAAAAACGTTCACCAAAAATTATTCGGAAGACGTGAAAGGAATTAATCGGGATAACTTTAGGGAATTTGTTTTACCTGATTTTTGAAACGTTCTATTTGAGCAACAGCGAACAACCGTGTTCAAATCTGAATAGTATCTTAATTACTATTTTGACCATCCCACAGGAAATTCCAACTCTCGCTTCACTCCAAGTTCTTCAATTTCCAACCCGGCATTTAGTAAGCTGATTCCGGCCTTTTGAGCTCGTTTACTGCTCTTGTCACCATTAAGACCATAGATCGGATCATCAATAATGGGATGTCCCCATTGCTCCAGGTGCAGCCTGATTTGGTGAGTCCGGCCGGTTTTTGGCATGCATTTTACGATGGCTGAATCCTGGTTGCACTTAAAAACTTCAAAATGGGTGATGGCTTCTTTGGCATGCTTCAACCCTAATTCACTTTCAAACACGAATCCTGTTTTTCGCCGTACCGGAGTATCGATGGTTATGGCATTTTCTTCAGGATTCCCTGAAACCAGCGCGTAATAGGTTTTTTGAACTTTGGATTCACTGAAGCAGATCATCGCTTGTTGAGCGAAGGATTTATTGCGGGCGAACAATACGAGTCCTGAGGTGACGGCATCCAGCCGGTGGACAATGCGCAGGTTTTTGAAACCTTTTTCTTCAAGGATGGTGGTCAGCGAATTTTTGTTGTACCGCCCGCCGGGATGCATGGGTAATGGAGCCGGTTTGTAAACGATGAGGTAGTCATCGGCCTGCTCCAGAACTTGTACTTCATCAGGGACTGAAGGTTCAATCACGTGCGGGTTATGATGATAAACCTCATCGTGCCGGGAAAGGATGTGCTTTGCCTCAGCTGCCTCTCCATTCACTCCCACATGACCCTTATTGATTTTTGTCTTCCAGACATTTACCCCATGAAAGGGAAAACGGGATAGCATTAAATCCAGCAAAGATTTCCCCTCAAATTCCGACTTTACCTTAAAGCGGTAGGTAATAGGGTAAGGCGGAACGATACGAACCGGACGAAACAATGCAGCCATAATTATTTATCAGCAGCGCTTACTTCTCGTTCCTTGAAATCATCTCCAAAGTAATTGTACCATTTTCTGAATGGTTTGAACGCATTTTCAGGATCGAAAGGGCGCTTATATTCACTTTGGCGGCATTCCTCACTGCAGCATCCTTCCATTTTCCGGGCCCCTTCTTCCGAGCAAACGAACAGTTTATTGCACTCCATGTTTGCACAGTTGATATAGGTATCTGCGGGTTTTCCGGTAATTTCACAACGGGCAATGGGTTCCAGGTCGTTGGGGTTTACGGGAACTACCAGTCGGTCGTCAAAGACAAAGCATTTGCCTTCAAAGTGCTTCCCTTCCTCTTCTTTGGCATATTTGAGAATTCCGCCGTGAAGCTGATTTACATCATCCCATCCCTCTTCCTTCATCAGTACGGAGAATTTCTCACAACGAATACCCCCGGTGCAGTACATCAAAACTTTTTTGTCTTTAGGGATATTGGCTTTTTCCAGCCATTTTGGAAAATCGTAGAAATTGTCAACGTCAGGTGTAAGGGCGCCTTTAAAGTGCCCGATTTTGGATTCGTAATTATTACGAACGTCGATCATTACGTAGTCTTCCTGAGACTCCATCACTTTACGCCATTCGGCCGGGTCCAGATAGTTGCCTCCGTTTTCGGGGTTTACATCATCTACATGAAGGGCAACAATTTCATCCCTCGTTTTACAGATAAGCTTGGCAAATGGGATGTAATCACTTTCTTCCTGCTTAAACTCAGTGTCTTCAAAACCGGGTAGCGACCACAGGTAGTTCTTGTATTCTTCAATCTGTTTTTCGGTGCCGGCTGCCGTTCCGTTTATTCCCTCTTCCGAAATATAAATCCGCCCTTTCAGTTCAATTTCCTTGCAAAACTTCTTGTGGGCTTTACAAAAACGATCGGGATCTTCAATCGGCTCAAAATTATAATAAAGTATTACTTGGTACATTTTTTCTCTTAAATTGTAAGAACTGTAGATTTACTGCGTTCAACATTTGCGAACCCTAAAGTTAAGCAAAATCCAAACAATGCATAAGTATCGGGATCAAATTAAAAAGGGAGTAGTTGTTACTATTCTGGCCTTGTTGAGTATGCCTTCTGCATTGTTAGGACAAACGAGGACTGACTCGCCCCGTCATCTTCTGGAAATCCAGCGGTCTTTTTCGGAAGGGGAAATGGATGTTGAAACTGCTGCTTTGGAACAGTTCAGGGTGCTATATGAATTGCCGGGAATCTCACCCCACAAATGTGCCACCCCGGCCGAGATGTTTCTTCATGCCCACCGGGATCGAATTTCTCCGAATGCATTGGCAAAGATCGAATCCATACGGTCGGATAATTCATCCTCCAAAAAGAAACAAGCGCTTCAAACTTATATATCGCCATCCGGGAAGTTTGAGATTGTGTATGTAACCAGTGGAGCCGACTCGGTTTCAGTGGAGGATAATGATGGAAATGGCGTGCCCGATTATGTGGATTTAGTAGCCGAATCAGCAGATTCTTCGTACCGGCACGAGGTCATCAATCTTGGCTTTAAAGATCCCATTCCCAACGGTACCACTTATACCATAGAACTGGAAGACCTTTCTTACTATGGGGAAACCATTTTTCAGGGAGGCTCAGGCCCGGAAACCTATATAGTGATGGAAAATGATTTTGTGAATTTTCCACCTAATACTCATCCGCAGGGAGATCAGGTTGGAGCGGTTTATGCAACGGTTGCCCATGAACTGAAGCATGCCATTCAGTTTGCTCAAAATGAATGGGCCTCTCCATCCGGGGCGTTTGATTGGGCTGAAATGGATGCCACCCTTTTTGAAGAAGTGGTGTACGACGACGTGAACGATTACTATAACTACATCAAAAATGGACTGAACTCTTCAGATCCTTATTCCGCCTCTATCTTTTTTGCTCCTGAAGACGGCACACCCGGCGCGTATTGGCATGTAAGCTGGATGATTTTTTACAGTGAATATTTCGGGGATGAATTGTGGAGTGATGTCTGGCAAATGATAGAAGGGCAGAATAACCTAAGCATTGACGAAGCGTTGGTTGATCTGTTGCCGGGTCGCGGAGAAGACTTTGAAACTTCTTTTGTAAGAAATCATCTTTGGCATTTTGCCTCGGGTTCGCGTGGGGGGCAGGATAATTACGGTTTTGGGGAGAAGTTGCAGTATCCCAATGCTAATCTTGAAGCCAAGTTTAATTCAGTACCTGAGGAAGCATTGGAAGTAAACTTTATAAGGCCCCTTGCCGCCCGTTATTTTGAAATTGAACCATCAGCCGGTGATGATGGCTTTATTGAAGTAGCCGTGGACTTCGACAGCACCCAGGTGGGATTAGGCGTTTTGCTATATATGAACAATGGCGGGATGACGGAGCTTATCGCAACCGGAGAAAATAAATCTCAGGTATATGTACCCTCGGAAGTAACCTGGCAGGAAGTGGAAAAAGTTGGGGTGGTGATAGCGAACTACAGCAACAGCGGCTCAACAAGAGAAATTCAATTACTGATTGGCAAAGAAGGCAATACTATCACGATTCGTGATCCTGAATATGCGGATTTACCCAAGTCGGTGAAAATTTATCAGAACTATCCCAACCCCTTCAACCCGGAAACCAATATCAATTTTGATCTCCCTCGCTCTGCTTTTGTGGAACTGACAGTGTATGATATCACGGGAAGAAAAGTGCAGACGCTTACGGCTCAGGATTACCGGTTGGGCTCTTATTCCATCCCCTTTAACGCACAAAGACTAAGTTCAGGGGTGTACTTTTACCGCCTGAAAATTAACGATGAAGTTTACACCAAAAAGATGACCTTGCTGAAATAGCCTTATTTGGTAGCAGGTAAAATCTTGCCGGTTACTTCCCCAAAACCCACTTTGAAGCCTTTACCCTGAGCAAAACCGCTCATGATTACTTCATCCCCGTCTTCCAGAAAAGACCGCTCTTCACCGGAAGGTAATGTAAGAGGATGCGTGCCGTTCCGGGTCAATTCAAGCATACTTCCGTAAGATTCGTTTTCAGGTCCGCTGATGGTGCCGGAGGCGTATAAATCTCCGGGTTTCACATTACATCCCGAAACGGTTTGGTGGGCCAGCTGCTGAGCCATAGTCCAGTATAAATGCTTAAAGTTAGTGGAGCAGATTCGATGGGGTTTACTTTGGTTTTCGGTTTTCAGAAGCACATCGAGCTGAATGTCGAAAGTAGTGCGGCTGGGTTGATTCAGGTAATCAAGAGGTTTAGGATCTTGCTGCGGGCATACAGTGCGGAAGGGTTCCAGAGCTTCCATCGTTACAATCCAAGGTGAGACGGAAGTGGCCCAGCTTTTAGCAAGAAAGGGCCCCAAAGGCTGATATTCCCATTTCTGTATATCACGGGCGCTCCAGTCGTTCACCATAACCAAGCCGAGAATATGATCTTCCGCTTCTTGCACCGTAATATTATGGCCCAGCTTATTTCCAGGTCCGGTTAAAAATCCCATTTCGAGTTCAAAGTCCAGCTTTTGTGAAGGGCCAAATATCGGCTGACCGGTAATATCAGGTTTTGTTTGTCCTTTGGGGCGATGGATATCTGTACCGCTAAGAACAATAGAGCTTGCGCGCCCGTGGTAACCAACCGGGAGGTGTTTCCAGTTTGGTAATAGAGCGTTATCCGGGTCGCGAAACATGGACCCAACGTTACGGGCGTGTTGTTCAGAGGAGTAAAAGTCGGTGTAATCCCCAATCTGCACCGGCATCACCAGGCGAACATCGTCTCTTTTTTTGAATACGCGTTGGCGAAGAAGGGCATCATCCCTGAGGGTTTCGTTGTTGGCAGACAACAGAGATTGGAGGGTTTCCCTGGCTTCTGTCCATGCTGATTTTCCCAGGCTCATAAAGTAATTGAGGGTAGAGTCCTGAAAAGCGTACTGGTTATTCAGTACGGGCCCGTCGAATAAGCCTTCTTCATCCAGTGCAAACAAATCAATGATATACTCACCAACTGCTGAGCAAAGGTGGATTTCACCCTCTTCGGTTTCATACGCTCCATAAGGGAGGTTTTGTATGGGGAAATGGGAATCGGCATCTACTTCGATAAAGGATTTGAGCATAACGGTTGTCCGGTTTTCAGGCACTTTGATGATAGCGGATGATAAGCATCCTCAGGTAACAGTGAAATCGTTAACCCACATTGATTTACTAAAATCTGCTGAAAATTGCTTATTTCATTGTTTTAGCATTTATTCATGGATACTTGGTTTTCAAATTTAGTACATACTCATTATGACAAAGTCGGAGGTACTCAAACAATTAGCGGAAGAGCTTGAGCTCACGCAGACTGAGACGGAAGATCTGTATGATTCTTTTGTGGAAGGCCTGACCATGCTTCTTTCCAACGGCAAAGGGTTTACCCTTCCCGGTTTAGGCAGTTTTAAGTCGGAAGTGAGGGAAGAGCATAAGTCGTACAACCCTCATTATGAGCAAATGATGCTTATCCCCAAAAAAAGAGTGGTGCACTACAGCCAAAGCAGCACACTGCGCGATCAAATAAATGAGGGTGAAAATGAGTAACAAAGTTACATATGGCGAGATTATTGAAGCCTTATCGAGGAAAACGGGCTTCAGCAAACAGAAAAGTGAGGCCTTTGCAAAAGCGCTGATCTCCAGGGTAAAGCAGGAGCTGGAAGAAACTGGTAAAGCCTCTATTACCAATTTCGGAAGCTTTAAAGTTAAGGAAGTTGCTGAAAGGCAGGGGCAAAATCCCCAAACCGGAGAGCCGATTACCATTCCGGCACATAAACGGGTTTCGTTCACACCTTACAAAGCACTCAAGGAAGATGTGAATGCCAAGTTTGCCCATTTGGAAACCGAATTGCTTGGGGAGAAAGCGGAAGAAAAAGACGAAGAATCCGCTGAGCCGATAACTTCTGCCGAAGAAAAAAAGGAGCAGGAACCGGAAGAGCAATTAAAAGAAACGATTTTTCAGTTTGACGATGAGCCCAAAGATGATTCGGAACCTGAAGACGACGAATTAGAAGAAGAGAAGGCAGAAGAAACTTCTGAGGAAGAGCCGGTTGAGGAAGATACACGCGACGAGGATCCCTTTGCTTTTGATGTGCAGGAACCAGAAGAAGCTGAACTGGATCCGGAGCCTGAACCTGAACCTGAACCTGAACCTGAACCTGAACCTGAATTAGAAACTCCTGCGGATAAACCTTTCGTAAGAGAAGGAAAGAAAGAGGGTAATAACTTAGCTTTGATTATGATATTGGCAGCGTTGCTGGCGGTAGCACTTGTATCGGTTTGGTGGTTCTTTTTGCGTACCGAGCCTACCAATATGCCCGCACAACAGGCTAAGGTTGAACAGCCCCGAGTACAACAGACACCCAATAATCAGTCTTCAGAAAGCGCAGAAAGTAATGAGACCGCTCAGGAAACTAACGAATCTGAAAAACTGCAAAACCCCGTGCAGAGTGAAACACAAACGGCTGCTTCTTCCGGGACCGTGAAAGAAAAGACTTCGGCTCCAACAGGTAAAACAGGTACTTCTACCTACACGGTAAAGAAAGACGAATGGTATTGGGTGATCGGAAAGAAAGTGTATGGAAAATCACAGTTCTGGCCGCTTATTTATCAGGCGAATTTCACAATGGATACTCACCCTGATTCGCTGGAGGATAATACCTCCTTACAGGTTCCCGCTCTGGAAGGAACGGCAGCCAACCCAAGCAAAGCCGATTACCGCCGGCTGGCGGAAGCTTCGCAAATGGTATCGGATGCGTATAAAAAGTTCGGCTTGAACGAGAAGGCCGGGGAGTATGCACGCTTCGCAAAAAAGTGGCAAGGCCTGGGGAGCTGATCTTCAGGTAAGGTAATCGGGTTTATGTCATCGTTATCAGATCAAGTAAAATGGAGTCAGCGATTTTGAGTCCATCCTTTGTCAGGTGAATTCGACCTCCGGTTTTGGCCTTCCCGCTTTCTTCCAGCTTTTCAAGGTAATGTAACTGCCGGTCATTGAACTCAAAGTGGTAGGTGCTTTTCAGTTCGTTCTTCTCAAGTCCCATTTTGGTCCTGAGTCCCAGCATCAGTCGCTCTTCGGCTAAGTCTGCCAGGTTTAACTCTTCGCGTTCCGATTGTTCTTTCCAGTCTCCGTTAAGGTAGGCGTTCAGGTTGCTGCGGTTATTCCAGCGGATTGCTGATATGTGATCTTCATTCCACCAAAACGAATGTGCTCCGGGTCCAAGTCCCAGGTAATTTTCATGGCTCCAGTAGTTGGAATTGTGAACCGCTTCGCTGCCCGGTTTAGCATAGTTGCTCACTTCATATTGTTGAATACCAGCTGCTGCAAGTTTATCAACAACCAGATCAAAATGGTCGGAAACGGTATCGTCTTCAGGGGGAGTGATGCGCCCCAGCTTAACCTGTTTTCCCAGTCGGGTATGAGGTTCTATTGTTAGTGAATAAGCCGAAATATGAGGGGGATTAAACTCAAGAATGGTATCCAGATCCTGTTCCAATATGTCCAAAGATTGTCCGGGATTACCATAGATTACATCAACCGTAAAAACCTTGAATTCAGAAGCTTCCAGTATCTCCAAGCACTTCAGCGCTTCTTCGGAAGTGTGCGCACGGTTCATGAACTTCAGCAGCTCCGGGTTGAATGACTGAACACCCATGCTTGCGCGGTTAATTCCGGCAGACCTCAATCCCGCCAAATACTCCCGGCTCACATCATCGGGATTCATTTCCAGGGTGATTTCTTTAAGGTCGGTGTCAAAAACATCCCGGATGGAATCGAGAATAGCATTCACCTGCTCAGCTGTTAAAAGAGATGGAGTACCGCCACCAAAGTAGATGGATCGTACGGGTTCTTCGGTAAACACCGAATCCTTTTTAGCGTGAATTTCCCGGATAAGTTCATCCACAAAATCCTGCTTATGCTGCTGCCGGGTTACGAAATAAAAATCGCAGTACGAGCAGGCCTGTTTACAAAAGGGAATGTGGATATAAAGGCCGCTCATGCTGAAATTTTGAATTAGAAGTTATGGATTTTGAATGGGTTTCATTCAAAATCTATAATTCAACATTTTCAATTACTTGGTATAAAAAGGGTTTTTGTCATATGTATCCTTCTGCTGATAGGCCCGCGAGTATTTAATATAGTTGGTTGCGTATTCGGGAATGGATGCGATTTCCTCATCCGTTAGTTTACGTGCCGCTTTAGCCGGCGAGCCCATATACATATAACCGCTTTCGAGGGTTTTGCCGGGAGGCACGAGGGTTCCGGCTGCCACAATTACGTCCGGTTCAATGGTTACCTCATCAAGGATGGTGGCGTTGATGCCGATCAGTACACGGTCTTTGATGGTGCATCCGTGAACAACAGCCCCATGGCCAATAGTCACTTTATTACCGATAATGGTCGGGCCGGTCTGATTCATCACATGGATACATACATTATCCTGAACATTACTTTGGTCTCCAATCTGAATGTAGTTCACATCCCCGCGAATCGTTACGTTGAACCAAACACTGCTTTCTTTCCCCAGGGTAACATCACCTATTATATCAGCACTGGGAGCCACAAAAACTGTATCATCAAATTGCGGAGAACGTTTCAGGAATTCGTAAATCATGGGAGATGTGGTGAGGTTTGTGTTTTCAGAAAGGTATGAATATCCAATAGCCAATATCCAACAAGGAATGATGAATTAAGGTTGCCTGAATATTAGACAGTCACCTCACCTCTTTTTCATATTTTGTTTTGCCGTAGTAATGCTGGTGAAAAAAATAGAGATTAGTTCATCACATTCATTAAGCGTGCCAATAGCTTTCTGGTTTTTAATCAATGGTTTTTCCAAGATTATCGTCAGCGTTATGTAGGATTCTCTTAGCTCTTTCAGGCCGATTTTCATTTTGTGAACAAAGTCCTTTCTTGATTCAGCTGCTTGTGCTTCTCCGTAAAGTAAAGCTGGCGCTGTGCCGGAGCGGACTAATTGTTTCTTAAAATGGGTTCCTGTATATGTTTTTGGAAGGAGTTCTACAATTTCCATTATCGAAATTGCAAAGTTTATTAGACGCCTTTGCAAGTCAAATATTTGGTTTTTCATGATCGTGAACTTTTATGTGATTATTAGGTAAGGAAATATTCAATGATCAATATCCAACACTCAATTTTCAGATGGAAATTCGTTGGATATTGGAGATTCATTATTCGGTGTTGGGCGTTGAAAAATGTACATTCAAAAAAGCCTTTCACTTTTCAGGCTGGTGTACTTATATCCGGCAATAATCAGGTGATCTTCAACGGGGATTGAAAACAACTTGCCACATTCTGCCAGTCGCTTGGTGAGCTGGACATCGGCGCTCGATGCTTTATTCCGCCCGGAAGGGTGATTGTGGATCAGGATAATGGATTCAGCTTCATTCAGTACGGCCTGTCGCATTACTTCGGCCGGGTCCACAATGGTGGCTGTTTTACCTCCGGTACTGATTTTCTGGTAGCCAGTCAGAATTTTAGCATTATTCAGAAATCCTACAACAAAGGTTTCTTTGGAGAGATGCCGGAGTTTAGGGGCAAAATAGGCGTTGGCGTCTTCGGGGGAGGTTATTTGAATTTCTTCACCCAGTCCTGCTACTTCAATTCTGCGCGCCAGCTCAAAGGCGGCTTCCAGCGTGATGGCTTTGACCTTCGCTATTCCAGGAATCACTTTAAGCGCCTGCCAGTTTTTGCGGGAAAGATTATGAAGTCCGTCAAATTGGGTGAGCAGAGCCTTGGCGGTTTCTATTACGTTTAACTTGCGGGTGCCGGTCCGGATCAGGATGGCTAACAGTTCGGAGTCGGAAAGGGAGTCGGCGCCGTAGCGCATCAGTTTTTCCCGGGGTTGTTCATCCGGCTGCATATCTTTGACAGTCCGGCTGTGGAAGTGCTCGATCGAAAAGGATTCTTCGTGTGACATATCGCTCTGTTGGTTTTATTCATTTTACAGTTAGAGCGATTTGAAGACCATTCCTTACAAAAAAACTTAAGTTCGTGTATTCGTTATTCGTTAATAGTCGAAGGTCCAATAACGAATAACAATTAACGAACTATTCTTCAGAATACTCCAAAATATCTCCCGGCTGACAATCGAGGGCTTGGCAGATAGCTTCGAGGGTAGAGAAACGAATGGCTTTGGCTTTGCCGGTTTTAAGGATGGAAAGGTTCGACATGGTGATGCCTACTTCTTCCGAGAGCTCGGTAAGACTCATCTTCCGTTTGGCCAGCATCACATCCAGGTTAACGATTATGGCCATGGTTACACAGTTAGTTTTTGTTCTTCATAAATGCGGGCACCTTCTTTGAACACATATCCCAGGACGATGTTGAAAATACCGGCGATCATGAAGTCTTTACCAAACATATCCAGCGAAGTGATGTCAATACCCTCCGGAAGTGACAAATCACTTAAAAGAGGCAGGGAAATAAAATGCCCCATATTCAAAAACTGAAAAGAAATATTGATGAGCGAAGAGATAATAAGCGTCCAGCCAATCATATATAAGTAAGAGGGGTTTTTGGCGTGAAAGGGATCACCTTCCGCGACGTTTCTCAATACTTTTGAGAACAGAAATAGCATGAGAAAGAACACGGTATTTTCATACAGTTTCAGTCCATTAAAAAAGTAAAAACCACCTTTCACTTCCTCATAAGGCCCGGAAATTTGTAAATCTGAAGTCATTCTTTCGGGAATATTCAGCCGGATATTGTCTAATTCTATATCGTTGTATTCTTCAAATTGCCGGAGCTCAAGGTTAACGGAGACATCCCTTATCACAATATGGTTGCCGGAAAGTTGGGCGAATGAAATGAATAGCTCCAAAGCTACACTAATGATGATCAGCCAATATCCGATTTGGCATATATAAAGCAGTAAATAAGCGAGCGACCAGTCTTTTCTGAGTTTCATAATAGATCATTTAATTTCAATCTGCTTTTAACAAAAGAAATAATTTTTTGAAAAGCAATAACTATTTATTGATAAACAATAAATAGTTGCCGAATAAAGGTGTGAGAGATCTAATAAAGGAAAATGGGTGGTGTCGGAGTCAGGTTGGAGGGTTCAATCCATGATTCCCCGGGTTAGGACAGGTTGCTGACTGTTTATTTGTAAATAAATGTAACAAAAAACAATCTGTTGACTCTTTTATAATGTGCGTAATTGTAGTAAAAAAAACAAATAATTATTTGCATGTAACTGTAATAAAAATATTACTATAATGAAAAAATTAACATTTATTCCAGTACCGATTGTGGCCTTTCTACTAATGATTGGTCTTATAGCCTGCGAAACTAACAGCACTTCCACTTTGACGAACAATCATGAGTTCAGTGGGGGTATGAATGTACCAGAACTTTCAGCGCTTGAAACCAATACAGAGCCAAGCTCAGCAGAGTTTACTTTAGAGGCAAGTTACTCCGCTTCAGATATTGATCTGAATGCAGATAATATTAATACCTCCGAACATTTGCTCTTTGATGTGTATTCATCAAATCAACTGAGTGTAACGGGTAACCTTTCTATTACTACCGGAACCGAAAGTACAATCGACGATCCGTTTAAAATAAATCCAGTAATCCAGACCTACAAAAATATGCCCAGTAGTATTCGTTATGACGGATATTCATCGCTGCAATATACGCTGAATGGCTCTAATTACTCGACTGCATTATCTGCGGACGAAAAAAACATTCTGTTTGAGATACAGCAGGAATTAGACATTTTACAATCATATGGGAGTGGAGAAGATAGACCCGGACAATTACTTAAAAGTTCAAACAATTCTAATACTCCTGAAAATGAAAAACCTTTAGAGGCTATGGACGACGGAGAGATAAAAAAGTGGCTGAAAGACAAAGGATACAAAGTTAAAGAATTAGGCAACCGCCGTTTCGAAGTCATATATAAGTATAAGGAAGATACTCCGTCAAAAATGATGAGCATTGCGAGCATATTTGATGCCAACACCGGTAGGATGGAACCAAATTTTACTGCTTCTAAAGATGGAAAAGAAATTGCCAGAAATGCTGCTAAAAAGGATGGTAACTCAAAGGCAGTAAAAATGAAGCGGGGTGATGAAGGTTATTTATTGCTCCAGACCACCCCCAAAAAGCAACATAATTAGGAGGTACATCATGAAAAATTTTATGTTAGTGTTGGTCCTATTAGCAGGCTTTTCAGTAGCCGGATTTAGCCAGTCGAATACAGTGTCATTCATACATGGACTGGGAGACAACTATACGATTTGGAATAACATGGCAGGGCAACTGTCATCTGAATTTGTTTTTTATCGGGATAATGTATCCTATAATTCTGCTAATGCTGTAAGTAGTACAGCTTCTAGTGTCTATATTCCTTCCGGTACTGTTACTTTGGCTCATAGCCTTGGAGGGCTTGTAGCACGAGAACACCTGCGACAAAAAGGAACAGGAAAAATGAATGCACTCATTACGGTGGGAACCCCCAATTTGGGTGCTCCTGCTGCAGTAAATGTTCAAAACGGGAACCTGGCTAATGTTATCGCTGGTTGGGTGGAAGATGTTGCTGCCGGACCGATAGCTTCATTTGGGTCAGTGTATGGCCGTGATTTTGGAAGGGCTGTACTAAGTGAAATTGGTTATATAGACCAGCTTACCGGGCCTTATATTAATGCTCGTTTACAAACTGCGTATGGACAAAAAGCTTCAGTTAGCGATATGAGGCCTGGGAGCTCCTTCCTCAATACCCTGAATGCCTCCCCAAACAATACTCTGCCGACTGCTCGCTATGCAATTTTTGGGAATGAATCAGGATCCAGGTACGAATATGTACGCATTTCTGAATCAGCGTACAGAGGTCCGGAGTCTCCTATTGAAAATGGTACTTTTATAAAAGCGCATCGATATCTGTATTCATTTTACTTTGCAGCTGCTTCTTACTACACATATTTATCTGGAGAGTATTTTTATCTATATCTTACATCGAATACATATGACCCTAATCACTTCTTCTATTACAATAGTGCTGTTTATTTTGCCACGATAGCCCAGCAGTGGTACAAAGGCTTTCTTTCATTGGTGTATTTTCAACAGCGAGATTGGGATAAATATGTAGTGGGTGCTAACTATTATTCAGGAACTATATGCGGTAACATAGGTCAGAATTGTAAAGACACAAATGATGGACTATTAACCGCTGTAACGCAGGCTCCTTCCTTTTTTGAAAGATTCGGAGATAACACTGTTAGGCGTTTAGAAGCAAGAGGAGCCAATCACCTCGAAGAAACGGCACACCCGGCAGTGAAACAACGGCTCTTTGAGATATTTAGAAATGATGATGTTAGCATCCCAGAAGTTAAAAAGCCATTATATGTAAATATCAGTGGTCCGAGACTGGTGAGTGGTGGCGAGTCGGCCTATTTCTCCAGCAGTGTCTCCAATGCAGGGGGTTCAGTTAGCTATCAGTGGCATTATCGCAGAGATCAGGGTAGTTCTTGGGTGAGTGTAGGTAATGGTACCACATTGCAACAAATCTTTTATGCTGCTCCAGATGGGGAAACGGCACGTGCAGCTGTAAAACTAGTAGTAAGCAGTGCCGGAGAAACGGCAATCGACATCCATTATGTAGATGTATCGGGGTGTGAATCCGAGTCATTCTCTTTCGACTCTAAAGTTAGTCCCTGTTTACAATAATTATACGATACCGGCTGGGAACCTCGCCAGCCAGCCGGTATTAAATTGAATATCATTATTACATAATCGTTATGAATGTGTAATACATAATAAGTTTGGAGAACCTAATTTTTCTAGCTGAAATCGAAGATGAACTACCACTATTTTATAATCAATCTATTTATGTGTGCAGCCCTGCTTTCATCCTGTGAGCTGTTTGGCGGTCGCGATACCGGTCCCGAAGGGGGTGAGGTGGTCTGGAACTTGAAAAACTCAACCGATCGGTTGGTGAGTACACAGCCGCTAATAGAGGATGGGGCCGTATATTTTATTCAGGATACACAGCTGAAAGCCTACAGTCTGAATAAAGGAAAGCGCCTCTGGAGTGTTAACACCAGTAACGGAAATTTCTCTCGGGCGATCCTTTCCAGTGAAAACACGCTATACCTTGATGAGGGATTCAATATCAAAGCCGTATCCAAATCAACCGGAAGGATTATATGGAGCAATCCGGTAACCCAGGATGCTACTGAGTTTTCCGGTATGGGAGGCCCTGTGATGAGCCAAGACCAGGAGCACCTGTATGCCGGTCGCCGGGGTTACGTTCTGCAGCTGCGCAAGAGCGACGGAGCGATTACCCGCCGCTACTCTATCGACCGGCTGGTTCCTGAGGGGGTAAGCCAGGGAGCAACTGAACCCGTTTACTCCCCGTTTGGAGATGGGATGTTATACGTGCCCGGTTCGTCATTTGACCGTACTATCCCCGGAGAAGAACGATATCGGGGAAACTTATTTGCCTTCGAGGCCGCAACCGGGGAGTTGATTTGGGAGCTTCCGGTGGAGTTTCCTATAGATGATATCAGAACTGAACAGCCGGGGGATTCGGTGTTGGTTAGCCCGCCCATATATGATATTGAGGTTACGGAGTCGGCCATTGTGTTACTTCAGGGCAAAGCCATTGTGTCGGTTGACCGGGAAAAGGGAGCAATTAACTGGGTGAATAATTTTTTTGACAGCGGGTTTGATGTGGGCCTGGCTGTAGATGCCGAGGCTATTTATGCCGCCTCTGTTGGTACCAATGCCCATAAACTGGATCTTACAACCGGTGAGGAACTCTGGCGAAAGGATATTTTCTATTCCAACACCAGTATTCCAACAGTGCAAAACGGCCGGTTATATTTTACGAACTCGGGGGGCGGAGATATCTGGGTGCTGGATACTTCCACCGGAAAGGTCATTTACAACAAGCTACCCCCGGGCTATCAAACTGACAGCCACGACATTTATATCTCCTCGCTGGGGGTGGGCGAAGGCTACATGGTGAATGTGGGCAGCAAAGCGGTCTACTGCCTGAAGGTGCCTTAAGGGTTTAAGTAGCAACAACCAGATTCCTGCCTCCGCAGGAATGACCAAGAAGAGGGCTGATCCATATAAGAACCAAACCCTCAACAGTTCAATGTTGTATGTTCCTTGCTCAATGTTCGATATTCATCACCCGCTTCCACCCATCAGTGGCTCGTTGAAGGCACGGATGCTGGAGTTGGGCAGTCCTTCCGGGTAGGAATCTTTCACCATTTGCAGGGCATCAATCACCATTTCGAGGTGCATCTCTTTGGAGTTTTGGTAGAACGATTGAGCGGCGTCCGTGAGCTTAGGTTTGCCGTGCAAGGGTTTATCACTCACACAAAGAAGGGTGGCGTGTGGAATGCGATACCGGAATCCGTTCGTTGCTACAGTAGATGACTCCATATCAATAGCCACACTGCGGCTCATATGAATTTCTTCCACCGTTTTAGCCTTCGAGAATTCCCAGTTTCGGTTGGCGGTGGTGTAAACGGTCCCGATCCGGTGGTTCATATCATGCTGATCAAGCACTTCTTTCAGATAACGGTTCAGGATGTAATTCGGGGAAATCGGAATCCCGATGGGGAATAAGTCATCCAAAACACGGTCGGCACGGTAGTACCCATTTGCGAGCACAAAGTCGCCGATATCCTGGTGGTTCCGGAGTCCGCCGCAGTGACCCACCATCACCATGGCATCAGGCCGAAGCACCCCCACATGATCGGTAATGGTTTTAGCATTGGAAGGCCCCACGCCAATGTTGATGAGCGTAAGCCCTGAATTATTGTCCATCTTGTGATGATAGGCCGGCATTTGTACGCCCTCTCGTTCCGGTTTAACACAATCGGGGAACTTGTCGAGGAATACTTCCACATGCATATCATAGTTGGTAAACAGGATATATCGCTGGAAATCGGCGGGTTTAGTTCCGGTGTAATGCCGAAGGCGGTCGAGTGAAATATCGATGCGCTCAGCCCGAAACAAAAACAATTTCTTTTGGGTGATGTCCCAGTCACTTTCATCCAGGTTGTCAAAAAGATCCGGGTTGTTCATGGGCAGTGCTTCCCGCGAAGGTTTCACAAAAACGGTGGCTCCATTAGTTACCAGGCGTTCAATTTCGCGCTTCAGATACCAGCGGTAAGCTTTGGGTTGAGCAAGCTCTCCGTCGATAACCGGGTTATGTTTGCTCCAGATTCTCTCCACAATCATCTGGGGATATTTGCCCGAATCGTAAATTTCTTCCATCAGGTCACACGCTTTATCAATAGCTTTTTTAAGTTCTGCCTCCGAGGAAAACTGATCTTTAACTAATTTGAGCGTATCTGACATATGAGTAGTGGTGATTTTACATTTACAATTGAACCGTGGGTTACCACAGATGAAGAGGTCAAATATACGACGAATATCTTCAAACTTTTGAGTCGTACGATGAAAATCGAGTCTGAAGATCATTCGGCTGAATTTTCGATTCTGAAAGCGCCCGATTGGATCAACGTAATCCCGCTTACCCCGGATGATGAAATCGTGTTGGTGGAGCAATACCGGTATGGAATTGAACAGCCTACGCTGGAATTACCCGGTGGAATGGTTGATCCCGGAGAGTCGCCCTTGGAGACATCAAAGAGAGAGCTGCTGGAAGAAACCGGCTATGCAGGTGATGAGTGCATTAACTTAGGGCGGGTGAGTTCGAACCCGGCAATTTTTACCAATTACACCCATACTTACCTGATCAAAAACTGCAAAAAAGTTCAGGAACAACAGCTGGATGGTAATGAACGCATTAATGTACATGTAATGCCGCTGGATGATTTTTTAGAACTTGTGAGCCGGGGAGCAGTGCATCACTCGCTGGTAGTGGCGGCCGTGGCTAAGTTCTTGTTGTGGCGTCGGTGATCACAGATTGCTCAGATTGAGGGATCTTCACAGATTTTTCGTGACATGCAATAGCTTTGATATCTTCTTTAACTACAATTCTAAACAACGAGTTTTTCTACTTGTTGAAGGAGAAAACAAAAGAGGGCGGAAAAATCTGCGGAATCCCTCAATCACCAAATCTGTGATCCACTGAACGATTCTCGCTCAAAATGTAGTTATCCCAACCCAACCGAAAAACTAACCAAATATTCACATTCATGATTGAGACAGGAGCAAAAGCAGATTTTGATTTCACCGTTAAAGCGGTGCATAATGGAGAGGAAAAAGAAATTAACTTCAAAGGATTGCTGGATAAGCCGACTATCGTTTCGGTATATATGAAGAACAATACCAGTGGTTGCGACCGGCAGACTAAAGACTTAGCCGACGAATCATCCTGGTTTAAAGAACATGGTTATAACCTGGTGGCCATCAGTAAAGATACCTGTGGTTCTCACAAGCGATATGCCAAGAAGCAGGGCATTGATTTTACACTGGTATCTGATCCGGATTATAAGTTTGCTGAAGCCACAGATTCCATCGTTGAGAAAAAGATGTTTGGGAATGAGTATGAGGCCCCTTCACGTTCGGCCTTTGTTATTGATACAGATGGTACTATTTTGGGCACTGTTGAAAAAGTGAATACCAAAGACCACGCTGGAGAGCTAAAAGAGCTGGTCGAAAGTTTGAAATAATTATCCTTATCGCATGAAAAGCCTTGTCATTGTAGAGTCCCCTACAAAAACGAAAACGATTAAAAAATACCTGCCCAAAGGGTACGTAGTGGACTCCTCTATGGGTCACATCCGTGATCTTCCTTCCTCAGCTAAAGAAATTCCCGCCAAGTATAAAAAAGAGAGCTGGTCAAATTTAGGAATTAATGTAGATGATCGTTTTGATCCTTTATATGTGGTTCCTTCTTCCAAAAAGAAAGTGGTTACCAAGCTCAAAAAGTTATTGAAAGATGCGGATGAACTCATTCTCGCAACGGATGAGGACCGGGAAGGAGAGGCTATTTCATGGCATCTGATGGAAGTGTTGAAGCCTAAGATTCCGGTAAAACGAATGGCGTTTCGGGAGATTACCAAAGAGGCCGTTCTGAACGCACTGGAAAATACCCGGGATATTGACATGAACCTGGTGCATGCCCAGGAAACCAGAAGAATCCTGGACCGGCTGGCGGGCTATACCGTTTCACCTTTATTGTGGAAAAAGATTTCTCCCGGACTTTCAGCCGGACGTGTACAATCGGTGGCTGTTGAGTTTTTGGTTGAGCGCGAACGCGAACGTATGAAGTTCAAAAGCGCTACCTATTATGATTTGAAAGCACAGCTTCATAAAGAGGGAGAGAATGACAAGTTTGATGCAGACCTGACTCACCTCAACGAAAAACGCCTTGCCAGCGGAAAAGACTTTGATGAAAATACCGGCAAGCTGAAGAAGCCGGATTCGGTAGTTCTGCTGGACGAAGACAAGGCATCGGCTTTGGTTGATGACCTGAAGTCTGCAAGCTGGTCGGTGATTAATGTGGATGTGAAAACACAGAAGCGAAATCCGGCGCCTCCGTTTATTACGTCAACCCTGCAGCAGGAAGCTAACCGTAAGTTTGGATTCTCTGCCCGCGACACCATGAGTGTTGCTCAGAAGCTGTACGAAAAAGGATTTATCACTTACATGCGTACGGATTCTACCCGGTTATCAGGTCAGGCCATTGGTGCTGCCCGTGATGCGGTGACCGAAGAATACGGCGAAGATTACCTGTTTGAGCGCGTGCGGAATTACAACAAGAAAGGGAAGTCGGCACAGGAAGCTCACGAAGCTATTCGTCCGTCAGGCTCCCGTTTTGTGAAGCCGGATAAAGCCGGGCTGCGGGACCGTGAGTTTAAGCTCTACGATCTGATCTGGAAGCGAACCATTGCTACTCAGATGGCCGAAGCTGAACTTGAGTTCACAAACGTTACCATTCGGGCAACCAATAATGGAACCGATGCAGACTTCCGTGCGGGCGGTAAGAAAATTCTTTTCCCGGGATATTTTCGGGCATATGTAGAAGGAAGCGATGATCCGGAAGCGGCTCTTGAGAACCAGGAAAACTTTCTTCCTGCAATGAATGAAGGTGATGCCACGGCGCTGGATGATCTGAACTTTGTGAGCCACGAAACCAAGCCTCCTGCACGATTTACGGAGGCAACGCTGGTTAAGGAATTGGAGAAAAGAGGAGTAGGTCGCCCGAGTACCTACGCTTCTATTATCAGTACCATTCAGGATCGCGGGTATGCCAAGAGCGAAGGCAAAACACTGATCCCGACTTTCACCGCCTTTGCTGTTTCATCCCTCTTAGAAAAACATTTTCCGGACTTGGTAGATAGTGATTTTACATCCGAGCTGGAAGATAAGCTGGATGCGGTAGCTACCGGAAACCAAGACCCGGTGAAATACCTCGAAGATTTTTACAATGGTGAAAATGGCCTCAAAGCCAAAGTGGATACGCAGGAAGACAAGATTGACCCACAGGAAGCAAAACTGCTTGATCTGCCTTTAGAGGGGTTAGAGGGAATCAAAGTTGCGGTGGGCCGATTTGGTCCCTATGCCCGCATGGAGAAAAACGGGGAAGAAGTAACTACTTCGCTCCCCAACGATATGGATCCAAGCGATATCTCATCAGAAAAGCTGGAAGAGCTGATTAAGATTTCTGAGGAACAGGACAAACCCATTGGTGAAGATCCTGAAACCGGAGAACCCATATTTCTGCTTTCCGGCCGATACGGTCCATATGTGCAGAGGGGTGAAGTAACCGAGGAAAACAAAAAGCCGAAGCGTGTTTCTCTGCTGAAGGGAATGGAACCAAAGGATGTGGGTCTCGATTTGGCTTTGCAACTGCTTGAACTACCACGACCACTCGGTAAGCACCCGGAAGACGATAAAGTAGTGAAAGCCGGTGTTGGACGTTACGGCCCTTTTGTAGTGCATGACGGTAAGTTTAAGTCCATTCCTAAATCAGACAGTGTACTGGATATTGAGTTGGATCGGGCGGTGGAGCTGCTCAATCAAAAATCTAAATCCCGCCGCGGAAGTAACGAGATTAAAGACTTAGGCAAACACCCGGAAACCGACAAGCAGGTTCGGGTGATGACCGGGCGGTATGGTCCATACATCAAGCATGGCAAGAAGAACATCAGCCTTCCCAAAGGGGAAACTCCTGAAGACTTCACCATGGACAAAGCGGTTGACCTGATTAAGGAAAAAGGGTAATAGCTGAAGGAACATTGAATAGTCAATAATGAATGTTCAATGTCGAAGTGGCTTTGAAATTTTTTTTGTAGATTTCTTACCGATGCTGTCAAACCAAATAGACAGGAAACAGGTACATGCAAAAACGAAGCGATTTTTACTTCAGGTATCCTCCTAACATTGGAGAATTAGATCTCGCCACCATGGTGAATATGTTTCGTACCCGGGGCGAGCCGCGCAAAGCCGGACCCGGCCAACATTTTGCCTGTGCAATGAGCGGTCATTTACTTCGTGAAGCCAAATCCTGGTTTGGGCTGTACTACTCTCAAAAAACCTGGGACAATCTGCTTACCAAAGGCAGCGAAGGATTCCCTCTCACTGATGTTGAACTAAATGTGCTCGGCCTGGTGTATGTAAGTGAAGAAGAGCCACCCCATCGTGAATATGTAGAGAAAAACTCCGGCGTAACGGAAAAGCTGGCTTACCTGATTGTCAACGACTTACGTCAGTTTGGTTTCCTGGATGAAGATGACAGCGGTTTTCTCCGAATCCCACCCCGTGGTGAAAAAGCCCTGCACGGAATTGCACGCCGCATCTATGAAAAACGGTTCATGCCTGAAATGCTCAAAACCTTCACCCCAACTGAAGAACCCCAGATAGAGCAAGCCCAAAAAGAAGACCGCGAGCAAACGAGTTTGTTTTAAACCACTACTTGTAAAGAGTTATCACCTCTTCTTTACTCTCCTCTTTGTTTGATTATATTCCGCAAGCACATCAATTAATACGGGATATTATGAAACGTTTATTCGGATATACATTAACACTTTTACTAACCCTAAATTTTACAGCTGAACTCTTTGCTCAGGGAACGCAACTTTTGCGTGAGCCTACTATTTCAGAAAACAGTATCGTATTTGTTCATGCCAATGATCTATGGAAGGTGGATAAAGCCGGGGGCGATGCGGTTCGTCTTACCAGCAATATCGGAGGAGAGTCGAACCCGCATTTTTCACCGGATGGCAGCATGATTGCATTTACCGGAGAGTATGATGGGAACTCCGATGTTTTTGTAATTCCGACTGAAGGCGGATCACCAAAAAGACTTACCTGGCATCCTGTTGATGATGTGGTAACGGGATGGACTTCTGATGGTGAAGTTCTGTTTCGTTCAACCCGTACGGCTCACCCCACACAACTAAACCGCATTTGGAAAGTGAGTACGGAAGGTGGAATGCCGGAAGTGTTGCCAATTCCAAGAGCTGCTACGGGGGAGATGTCGGCCGATGGAAAATACCTGGCCTATAACCCGATTACATTTTGGGATCCCGAGTGGAGAAATTACCGGGGCGGACAAGCGCAGCCCATCTGGATTGTGAATTTGAATAATTACGAATTAATCCAAACACCAAGAACCGATAACGAACGTCATACCGATCCGGTATGGCATGAGGGTTCTGTGTTTTATTTATCCGAAAGGGATTTCGCAAATAACATCTGGTCTTTCAACCCGGAATCCGGTGAAGAAAAACAATGGACGTTTCACTCTGACTTTGACGCTAAAAGCCTTGATGCCGGTTTTGGTATGATTGTGTATGAACAAGGTGGGTATCTGCATTTGCTGAATCCCGAAAACGGAGAAACCGAACAGGTCGAAATTCACGTTGCCGGAGACATGAATTGGGGTCGACCTCGCTGGGAAGAACCCAATGCCTACTCGCTGGATAATGCGGCTATTTCCCCAACCGGTAAACGAGCGGTTTTTCAGTTTCGGGGGGAGATTATTACGGTTCCAAAAGAAATGGGAACGTGGAGAAACCTGAGTAACTCATCGGCAAGTGCAGAGCGCTATCCAATTTGGTCGCCTGATGGTAGTAAGGTAGCCTGGTTCTCCGATCAAAGTGGAGAATATACTCTGATGATTGGTGATCAATATGGGCTGGAAGAACCGAAGTCAATATCACTCCCAAACCCTACTTTCTATTTCCGGCCGGACTGGTCGCCCGATGGTAAATACATAGCCTATACCGATACCGATTATAATCTTTGGTATGTGAATGTAGAATCCGGAGAAGCCAAAAAAGTAGATACCGATGGATATGCACATCCTAACCGAACCATGAACCCGGTTTGGTCGCCCGACAGTAAGTGGATTGCCTACGTCAAAATTTTGGACAATCAATTTAAGGCAGTGAAGGTACACAATGTGAAATCCGGGAAAACACATCAACTGATTGACGGAATGTCGGATACAATCACACCGGTATGGAGTGAAGATGGAAAATACCTCTATTTCCTCGCCAGCACCGATTATGGATTAAATACCGGCTGGCTGGATATGAGTTCCTACAACATGCCGGTAACCCGTGCCTTGTATATGATTGTGTTATCGGATAACGAGCCTTCTCCACTTCTTCCTAAAAGCGATGACGAAGAAACTTCCGAAGAAGGGAGTTCCTCCGATGAAAGCGGAGAGGTAGAAGTGGTAATCGATTTGGAAGGAATTGATGAACGTACTTTGGCTGTGGATATCCCCCAACGAAATTATACAGGACTGATGCCGGGGCCGGGCGGAGATGTATTTTATATGGAGTTGGTGGAAAATGAAGGAATCCGGCTTCACAAATTCAGCCTGGATGATCGAAAAGGAAGTTTGTTCATGGCTAACTTCAATGAAGGTGTAGTTTCTCAGGACCGAAAGAGTTTGCTTTACAGAAGTGGCGGAACCTGGGGAATTGTCGGTACCGATGGCAGTGAAAAGAAAGCCGGTGATGGCAGTTTGAACATCTCAGATATTAAGATAAAAGTAGATCCTCAGGAAGAGTTTGTTCAAATATTCCGGGATGGCTGGCGGTTTATGCGAGATTTTCTCTACGTTGATAATATGCACGGAGCACCCTGGAAAGAGATATATGAATGGTATGCTCCCTGGGTAGAACATGCTAAACATCGCTCTGACCTCAATTATGTGCTGGATATAATGAGTGGTGAAGTTGCCGTTGGTCACTCCTATGTAGCCGGAGGAGATTATCCCGATCTTGAAGAAGTACAAGCCGGGTTATTAGGAGCGGATATTTCTCATCATAACGGAGCCTATCGCATCGATAAGATATATACCGGCGAAAGCTGGAATCCAGACCTGAGAGCACCTCTTTCAGGTCCGGGCATAGACGTGAATGAAGGAGATTATATACTTGCCGTAAATGGAAAAGAAATTTCGGCGGAAGAGAATTTCTACAAGCCTTTTGAAGGAACCGCTAATCGTCAGGTACAGTTGTTAGTCAATAATCGGCCTCGAACGGAAGGAGCTCGCCTGGTGACGGTAGTTCCGGTTTCCGGTGAATATGGCCTGAGAACACGTGCCTGGATAGAAGGTAACAGACGCAAGGTAGATGAAATGTCAGATGGAAAGCTGGCCTATGTATGGGTGCCAAATACCGGTGGTAGCGGCTACGAATATTTTAACAGATACTATTTTGCCCAACAGGATAAGCTGGGTGCGGTAATTGACGAACGAAATAACGGAGGAGGTTCAGCAGCTGATTACATGGTTAATGTTATGGATCGTGAACTGCATGGCTTTTTTAACAGTAAGGCCGGCGATTGCAAGCCATTCACTACACCGGGAGCCGGTATCTGGGGACCTAAAGTAATGGTGATCAACGAGCGAGCCGGATCGGGTGGAGACCTGCTTCCATACTTATTCCGTAAGATGGAAATCGGTCCATTAGTTGGGGCTAAAACCTGGGGTGGACTGGTAGGAACTTGGGATACTCCTCCGTTTGTAGATGGTGGCCGGTTTGTAGCTCCCCGTGGTGGTTTCTATAACATGGACGGAGAATGGGCCGTGGAAGGAGAAGGCATCGCTCCGGATATAGAAGTAATGCAAACACCTAAAGAGGTTATAAACGGACACGACCCCCAGCTGGAAGCAGCCATCAACGAAGCCATGCGACTTCTTCAGAATTACGATAACCCCATCATTCCAACACCTGAAGATCCGGTAAGATGGAAGCGACCTGAAAGGGCTTCGGGGGATAATTAATACAAAAAACAGATCAAGTTCTGATATCAAAGCCGTGTAACTGACCTCACTTTCCAGGAAATCGGGACACCTTCGCAAGGAGAGGGCTTTGTTTTGAGGGGAACCTGATTATTGCTTAAGGTTATAATAAGGAGTCCTCCTCCTTTTGAAGGAGGAGGCAGAGGAGGTCGAAGATTTTTGAATGGGTAGATTTCCAGTTACCGCAACTCGCTCTGACGCTCTGAGTCGGAGCAAAATTCTACAGCAGAATCAAATACGTCAGCTTCACCACGGCGGCCTGGCTGTTCATGATCACATCTTTTCGGGGATCAAAAAGCGTTTCATTATCTCCGGTGAGGTGGTAGGAGGTGTTGAATACGAGAAACAGGTCACTACCGGGTGTATGAATCCAGTCGATGCGAATGTTGGCTTGAAGATCACGGGAGAAATTGTCGTACTGAATAAGGGCTTTGGCGAATAACTTGCGACTTACAGCTCCGAGTATGGAAGTGGAAACGGTGGTAGCATCAAACTCGCCGTTAGGTATAGGCAGGTCGATCATGGAGTGGCTCAGGCGTCCTTCAATGTGAAGATGTTTGGATTGCCGGAACCCGATGCTGCCTTCCAGGTCGGTGCGGTTCCCATGGTAGAACTGTCCCGTGCTGGCTTCAACGGTGCCGAACACGCGTTTACTTTCATCGGTAACCCCGCGAATGCCTATTGAATTAAAGGTATAATCCCCGGCGGGAATGATGGCATTCTGCCGTATCGGAAAATCTGCAAAAAGCCGTTCAAATTGTTGGTTTCCGCTGATACGAATACTTTGCCGGCTGGCAAACTCAGCGGTAGCAGACCCGCTAAGTTGGGTGGTTTGTTTAACACCATCCTGCCCTTCGATGTAGTTGTAGGAAGTACCAAAATTGAACCTTCGCAGTGATGGCAGAACATCAAATTCTACGGTAGGATTGTACCCAAGATTCCCGGAATATTGTCTCATGTTACGGCGGCGGACAAATCCGAGGGCCGGGTTGTAGTTTTCTCCCACATTGGTGTAAGAAAATCCGCCTGAATAGGTTTCATTCTGCAGCTGAAGGCTTCCGTGGCCCGCTGCATCGTTAAGGGCATCGGTATCATCCCAAACCCTGGTGTACCAGGCGTTAAACTCGCTGGAGCTCCAGAATCGGTACTTGGTATCAAAACCGAGGGCGCGGTTATATCCATTTGGTGATTCAACGTTTGTGATGATGGTACCTACGGTAGCGCGTGGAAATACGTTGGTTCTGATTCGTGCAACTGTGTTATTTGTAGATTGGCTGCCAAAAACATCTCCCATTTCATTTCCGGTTTCGATGTTCATCGCGCCAACGGAAAAACGCCCCAACTGCCCGGTCATGCGGGCACCGGTCAGGATATCATTGGTGAGGCCGATTCGGCGTGAGAAAAAAGTTTGTGTGGAACGGGTATTTCCGTGTTCAAAAAGTCCGGCGCGCTCCAGAAAGAATTCCCGTTTTTCCGGAAAGAAAAGATTAAAACGGGAGAGGTTTAACTGTACATTATCGGCTTCAACCTGTGCAAAATCTGTGTTAACGGTCAGGTCGAGGGTGAGGTTTGACGTGATACCCCATTTCATATCCCCACCGATATCATAGGTATATTCAACGTCGGTTTGTTCATTCTGAAGATCTGGTCGGACTTCCTGTGCCCCGGAAATTACATAGGGCTTAATCTCGATATTATTTCCCCGGCGGATGTTCTTAATTCCTTTGAGGATTCCATACTGAGAGACGGCAGCTAATGCTCCAAAGCTGCCTCCGTACTCCATTCCGATGGCCGGCCATAGTACCCGCTCGTTTTTGCGGTTGATCATCCGGGAAATCATCAGTCCAAACTCGAGTTCTTCTCCCTCCGGAAACCGAAGCTGTCGAAAGGGGATCGAGACTTCCATGGTCCAGCCATCATCGTCAATTTTTGTTTCGCTTATGAATACGGCATTCCAGGAAAAGCTGTCGTAGCTGATGCTTTCATCGGTGATCAGGGCATCATCCTGAGTGCCCAGTGCATTCATTTCAAACAGGTAAGCATTCCGGCCATCCCGGTAGGTGTCGATGCCGATGTAAGCGTGATCATCGCGGTTATTTCGACCTCCGCGCTCGAGATTCTTGGCACGGATTAATTCCGGGTTATCATCATAAAAACGGAAAGCGAAGTATAGGTGGTCGCGGTCGTAGGCAATTTTTACTTCCGAATCTTCGGTTGCTGAGGCACCATCATTCGGCCAAACCTGTGTAAAGGTGGTGATGGGAGGGATATCTTCCCAAACTTCATCATCCAGGTTACCATCGATGTAAGGAGCTTCTTCAGCAAAAACGGCGGTTACTTCATTGTTGGTTGGCGGGGGAACCAGCTCATCCGGTGTTTGCCCCAGAACATGTCCGTTTCCAATTCCACATAATACAGATATAGTAAGTGCTGATAATATCGATCTCATTCCGACCCGGTTATTTATTTGTAACTCGTTGAGCGAGAGCCGGAAATTACTGATTTAACCAATAGTCAGGGTGTTAAAAAGTATAAAGGGTCGTAGGGTTTTATATTAGTGGTAAAAATATTCAGAAAATGTAGTTTTACCTCCGGTCTTCTAACATTAAACGGTATTCTCCATTAGTAATAGATAAAGTATCCTGATTAACACGCTGGCTGTATTGATCAGCCCTGGATTGAACGGCCACCTTCATTTCAAAGGTTCCATAAACTACTATTTCTCCATTTTCCAATTCTTTCATCTCTACCGTGATATAACCGTTTTCATCAAAGGCTTCATACCAGGAAATTTTGGCGTCCCCGTCACTTTCAGAATATTTTCCACCAGGATATCTGTCATAGTATTCATTTACTTTAATTGTATCCTTTTTTGTAGGAAAGCTGTTTTTACTTTGCTGGTATATCAAAGAAATCCCTATGTACTCGTTGTATGGGAAAAGGTTTTTATTATATTGGTAAGCAGCTATAGTCAAATAATGATAATCTCCTTGTTGAGTCATGCTTGCTTTAGCACTTTCCTCAAAATCGGTACCATCGAAAGATTCACCATTTATTTCGGCTTTGAATATAGGTTCAAAATGATCCTCTTTTTCTGAATTTATAGCACAGCTGCCAAGAGCAATTATTATTAAAAGTATGGAAAAGGGAAGCCCAAGGTTATGAGATTTGTTCATCACACATAAAGAATATTATTGATTTTCCCGAATAGCATTTGCTACCTGCTGAGGAACCCGTTCATCAAATGGACTGGGGATGATTTTATCAGCTGAGAGATCATCCACACAATCAGCAATGGCTTTGGCTGCGGTGATGAACATCTTGGTCGTCAGGTTGGTGATTCGTGCATCCAGGGCTCCGCGAAAAATTCCTGGGAAAGCCAGAACGTTGTTAATTTGATTAGGGAAGTCGGATCGCCCTGTTGCTACGATAGCGGCACCGGCGGCTTTAGCGTCTTCGGGCATAATTTCGGGGATGGGGTTCGACATCGCAAAAATCATCGGGTCCTTATTCATGGTTTTCACCATATCCTGTGTTAACACACCCGGCACCGAAACTCCTATAAATACATCACTGCCCGAAATGGCATCTTTCAGCTGTCCGGTTCGGTGGCCTTTATTGGTGATTTCAGCCATACGCTTCTTGGTGTCATTTAAGTCGGTCCGCTCTTTATGGATAATGCCCCGGCTGTCACACATAACCACGTCTTTTACGCCCGCTTCAAACAGCAGGTTTACAATAGCCACTCCGGCTGCGCCGGAACCGTTCACCACTACGTACATATCTTCCAGCTTCTTGCCGGTGAGTCGCATAGCGTTATACATACCTGCCAGTGTTACGATGGCCGTTCCGTGCTGGTCGTCATGAAAAACGGGGATATTTAATTCCTCTTTGAGGCGACGTTCAATTTCAAAACACCGGGGTGCTGAAATATCTTCCAGGTTAATGCCTCCAAATCCGGGAGCAATCATTTTTACCGTTTGCACAATTTGGTCGGTATCCTGCGTGTCTAGTACGATGGGGAAAGCATCTACATTAGCGAACTTTTTAAACAGCACCGATTTTCCTTCCATTACCGGTAGGGAAGCTTCCGGCCCGATATTACCCAATCCAAGAACGGCAGAACCGTCGCTGACCACCGCCACCATATTTCCTTTAGCGGTGTAGTTGTATGCTTTTTCTTTATCCTCTGCTATTTCTTCGCAGGGCCTTGCTACTCCGGGCGTATAGGCAATGCTGAGATCATCTTTGGTCTCCAGAGGCATTTTAGGCTCAACAGAGATTTTTCCTTTATGCTTTTGATGGGCTTCAATAGCTAATTTCGCGTAGTCTTTTTTAGACATGTGGTTTTGTTTCGGGTAAGAATTTTATCAAATAAAAAAGGTGTCGCACTTGGGTACGACACCTTAAAGTTAAAGTCAGAATTAATCGTTCAGCATCGCTGATACATCAAAAGAATTGTTTTTTCGGTTGATGTCAGCCAGTCGCTGAGAAGGATCTATAGTGATTGTTTTAATGGAAGAAGCGGCTTTGTTGATGGTCATGGTATAGCTTGGTTCAACCCACGGCCAGTCTTTCAGTACCGTTCGCTTCATATCCATTTCGTTAGGCTTTTCGCCACGCATCACGCGTAAGGGTATGTAAAATAATTCACGGCTGCCATCCTGATATTCAACCACAATATCGAGCGGCATCGGCATCAAATTAATGCGTTCAATTTTTACGGACGTTTTATTTTCATTTCCGATTACAGAAGTAATGCCGTAGTCGATGGTCTTGGTGGTTTGAACGAAATATTCATAATACCAATCCAGGATCATGCCGGATTCTTTTTCCATGATACTGAGGAAGTCGAGCGCCGTTGGATGCTTCATCTTCCACTCTTTATGGTAATTCAGCATTCCATTTCGGAAATCTTCCTTCCCAATAATGTATTCCATTTGCCCCAGGAATACGGCTCCTTTGGAGTAAGCAGCCCGACCATAGGCAAAATTGGTTTCATAGTGATCGGCATGGGTGGTCATGGGTTCTTCCAGGCCTGATTCTACCAGTGAGTAATAGCCGTTGTAAGAACCGGCATATGGGAAGTCGGAATTTCGGCCAAATAAATGAGCCATGGTTTCAGCGGAAGCATAACTGGTAAAGCCTTCATCCATCCATTCTAACAAGCTTTCGTTGGTGGCCAGTACATTCTGGAACCAGCTGTGATACATTTCGTGTACCATTACGCCCACCAAGCTTCCGAGGCTTCTGCCACCAGTAATCAATGTTCCCATGGGATATTCCATGCCGCCGTCACCGCCCTGCAGGTTGGTGTATTGCGGATAAGGATACTCGCCGAAGTTTTCATTGGCATACTCAACAGCACGAATAGTGTAGTCCACCAGCTGCTCCCAGTTCTGGGTGTACTGCGCATTTTGTTCATCGGAAGCTCCTTCAACTACAGCAGGCTGCTGATACAGAAAGTGAAGTTTGGGTCCGTTGGGAACCTGAGCAGTAACGTGTTTGAAATCGGGGTCGGCTCCCCAGAAAAAGTCGATGACATTTTCAGCTTTAAAATGCCAGGTCATTTTATCGCCCCGGGGTCGGTTTACTTCAGCCCCTTCCTCCTCGTATCCATATCCAATTTCATTAGGGTTTTGAAGGACTCCGGTTCCACCTAACACATAGTCTTTATCGATGGAAATCTTGACATCAAAATCACCAAAAACTCCATGGAACTCACGTCCGACATAAGGATTTGGATGCCATCCCTGAAAATCATACTCAGACAGTTTAGGGTACCACTGGCTCATTGAGAATTCTACACCTTCGGCATTATTCCACCCGGATCGGCGAATTTGAAGAGGCACCTGTGCATCCCATTCCATTTTGAAAGTGGTGGAAGCTCCGGGTTGAATCGGCTTATTCAGTTCCACAACTAATATTGTGCCGTCAGTTTCGTATTCAACCGGTTTGCCATCCTGTGTAAGAGAATTAACCCGCTGGTAACCAATTTCATCTTCGGATAATCCTGCAATACGATCACCCACTCTTCGGTCAGGATCTTCAATAGTCCGGGAGCGGACGTCCATCATGCTACCCGGCTGAAACGCGTTGAAATACAGGTGATAATAAACCCGGTCTAATACATCAGGGGAGTTGTTGGTATAAACCAGAGTTTGCTTACCGGAATACTGGTGGTTTTCAGCGTCCACGTCAATTTCCATGGTGTAATCAACATGCTGCTGCCAGTAGGTTCGGTTTTGGGCGTTAAGGGTCGAAAAGGCCAACAAAGTGACCAGAAAAAAAGATATTAACTGTTTCATGTTTGGTGGTTGGGTTAATTCAAAATGAAAAATTTAAAATTAGGATCGCTGTTACGCTAATTTAAAATTTTGAATTTTTCATTCTTAATTTCTTTTAAAAACTGTTACGGCTGGCGAAGGCACGGCTTAGGGTTGCCTCATCAATGAACTCGAGTTCAGTTCCCATCGGGATGCCGTAGGCGATACGGGTCACGTCAACTTCATAGTTCTTCAGAAGTTTGTTAATGTAATAAGAAGTTGCTTCCCCTTCAGCGTCGGGGTTCAGGGCCAGGATTACTTCATTAATTTGATCATCTTCCCCCACTCGTTTCAATAGCTCCTGAATCCGCAGTTTATCCGGGCCGATGTTATCCATGGGAGAAATGACCCCTCCCAGCACGTGATAACGGCCTCTGAACTCATTCGATTTTTCGATGATATACACGTCGTTGAATTCCTCAACCACACAAATGGCGGACGGGTCTCTTTTCGGATTATCACAGATTTTACAGGGGTCGGAGTCACTCACATTTCCACAAACGGAGCAGCGGGTAACTTTTTCTTTCAGATCTACAATGGCCTGAGCCAATTTTTGAGCGTACTCATCATTCTGTTTCAATAAATGAATGGCAATGCGCTGGGCTGATTTACGTCCCGTTCCCGGGAGCTTGGCGAGCTGCTCGATGGCCCGCTCCAAATATTCTGAGGTTATCTGCATGTATTAAGTGGCAAGGTGTCAGGTGTTAGGTTTTAGGTATGCTAAAGCCTAACACCTTGTAACTAAAACCTAAATTATAGTCCAAATTTTGACATATCCATTCCGGGAATTCCGCCGCCGGGGATCATGCCTTTATACATTTCCTGCATTTTTTCTTTAGAGGCTTCTTCGGCTTTTTCAAGGGCTTTGTTTACGCCGGCTACAATCAGGTCTTCCAGCATTTCTTTATCCTGTGGGTCAACCACATCGTCATCCATCTCGATAGATACGATTTGTTTGTTGCCATTGGCTTTTACCTTCACCATTCCGCCGCCGGCTTCGGCTTCCACAATCACATCTTGTAAGCCTTCCTGGGCTTCCTGCATTTTGGATTGCATTTCCTGAATCTTGCCAAACATATCGGCCATATTGAAGTTGCTCATAATTCTGAATTGGATTTAAAATTTATTTTAGCTGTCAGGCTTCAGCTTTCAGCCATCAGCATAAATGGACTGAGAGCTGAAAGCTGCTACCTGATAGCTATCTAATACTCAAGTTCGGCCCCGAAAATCTCAACGATATCACGGATAATGGGATCTTTTTGTTGTATTTGTTTGAAGCGTTCATACACGCTCATCGGTTTTTCGCGTTCCTGCTGCTCACCAACCGACACATTAAAACGCAGCAATGCGCCCACACATTCCTTTAACTTCTTCTGGAGTTCGGATTTCTGCTCATCCAGCATTTTTTGGGCAAACTGATTATCACACTCCAAAAACAGCTCAGATCCTTTCAGCTTTACTACTTTTACCCGTTCCATTTGCAGGTGCAGCAACATGGGGAAATCGCCTTTCAGAGAGTCCAGATATTCCGGCCAGGAGTTTTGGATGTATTCAAGCGTGAGTTTCTCGGGTGCCTTTTTAGGCTCTTTTGGAGAAGGCTTTGAGGGCGACTCAGCAGCTCCGTTTGGGGTAGATGCTTTCTTTGAAGCCGCCGCCGTTTTTCTGGAAAGACTGGTCATAAGTGCCGGGGTGCCAATATCAAAATCGTCGTCTTCCTCTACCGGTTCCGGATCAGGTTCTTCATAATCAACTTCCCCGGCCTCAAACTCTTCTTCTAATTCCTCCTGTGCATCTTCCTCTTGAACAGCCTCGCTTTTGGGTTCTTCGGTCTCCGGTTTCTGAGGCTCATTTTGTTCAACCTGATGCCCGTTGGAAGAAGATTCCGGATTTTGTGCAGACTCAGGCTCAGTTTCTTTTTGGGTTGAACCGTTTTGAGAAGAGCTTACGAAGTTACCGGAGTTTTTTTTTAACTCCTCCAAACCGGCCAATAACTCGGATAGCTGCTCAGATCGCTTCATGTGAATCAGCTTCAACAAGGTAATTTCAAACTGAATACGTGGCTGACTCGCATCTTTTAACTTAATCTGAGCTTCGCTGATAATGTGCAGCATCCGCATTAAATCATCCCGGGAAAAATCCTTGGCCGTTTGCTGATACCGTTTCTTCGTTTCCTCAGAAGCCTCAACCAAATAAAGCTGTGCTGACTCTTGGGCGATGTATAAATTTCGCAGGTGTTCAGTCAGCCCAATCAGGTATTCCTGAATGTCGTATCCTTCCTGCAGTAAGGTGTTGATAAGTTCCAGTCCTTTGTCGGCATCATGCTCTTTCACACAATCCATAAACTGAAACAGGCGGTCGGTACCCACCACATTCAGTGCCTGCAGCAGTTCATCGTGGGTGATGGTATCCCCGCAAAAAGCGATGGCCTGATCCATTAGTCCAAGAGCATCACGAAGCGCTCCATCGGCTTTTTTGGCGATTACATGTAGGGATTCTTCATCAATGGAAATATCCTCATCCAGGGAAATCTTACGCAAGCGCTGTACGATTTCATCTACGGAAATTCGCTTAAAATCAAATCGCTGAACACGAGAAAGGATGGTAGGCAGCACCTTGTGAGGTTCGGTAGTCGCAAAGATAAAGATAGCGTGTTCTGGCGGTTCTTCCAGCGTTTTCAGCAGCGCATTAAAAGCTGCTTTACTGAGCATATGAACCTCATCCACAATAAAAACTTTGTAGCGGCCATTTTGAGGAGGAATACGAACGCTTTCCCGAAGGTGATGAACGTCATCAACCTTGTTGTTGGAAGCGGCATCCATCTCCACGATGTTGAGCGTCTGGTTCAGCGACTCGCCATCAACACTGGTGTCAATTTCGTTAATCGTTCGGGCAAGCACACGCGCCATGGTGGTTTTCCCAACACCTCGGGGACCGCAAAACATATAGGCATGAGACAGCCTGTTTTGCTTAATGGCATTCTTTATGGTATTGCTCACATGCTCTTGCGAGACAATATCCTCAAAGGTATGCGGTCGATATTTTCGGGTAAGTGCGCGGTACGTTTCTGACATTCTAAAGGTCGCTTTGACTCTGCGACAATGTACAAAATGATCGACTAAAAATTAGGTGGAAATGTTGAATCATTTCGAGTCATATATAGACCATTCGCGTGGGTTATTGAACCTGAAAACTATCCCCCTCAGTAAGTAACTTAAAGTTCACTCCGCTGTTTTCGGGTTGTTGCATGGCTTTGGCAAAATCATTTTCGGGATCTTTCATGCCATCGTCGGCAAGGGGAAAGGTGCCGAAGTGCATACCAAAGGATATTTCAGCTCCAACATCTTTATGGATTTGGATGGCTTCTTCCGGGTTTACATGCATCGGCTTCATAAACCAGCGGGGTTTGTAGGCCCCTATGGGTATCAGCCCAACTTTAATTTCCGGGTGTTTCTCCCCGATATTGGTGAAAAAGTCTCCATAACCGGTATCTCCGGCAAAGTACACGCTGCCTGAGGGAGTGTCGATTACATAACCAGACCAAAGGGTTTTATCCCGGTCGAATAAACCGCGTGCTGAAAAGTGCTGTGCCTGAACGGAGTGAACAGTAATGTCGCTGTCGATGGGCTGATTCTCTTCCCAATCCAGGGGAATGGTATTTTGAATGCCTTCCTGATTCAGGTAAACATCGACGCCAAGCGGTACAATCACTCGTGGTTCAAATTTTTCATTCAGCTTCTTCAGGGTGCTGATATCCAAGTGATCATAATGATTATGACTGATAATGATCAGGTCGATGGGCGGAAGGTCTTCGAACCGTACTCCGGGTGGGCGAAATCTTTTTGGGCCTGTAAACGACATCGGGCTTACCCTCTTACTCCAAACAGGGTCGGTGAGAATATTAACCCCGGCTGTTTGAATCAGAAAAGTGGAATGGTTGACATAAGTGATTTTCAAGCCTGATGTGACATTATCATCAGGGCGCTCGGCAAAGGTGATTTCTTCTTCAGGAACTTCATTCCATTCACCCTGCTCCCGCTGGAAATACCACTTCATTACATCGAAAAAGTCTTTGGAGGGTACATCGCCGGGATTCTCAAAGGTAGTTCCATTGAAATGGTCCGATTCCGGCCCCTGATACCCGGGTTTGGAAACCGCCCAGCCAACAATGGTTATAAACAAGGAGGCGGTAATCAGAAGGCCGGCAATCCAGAGCATTATTTTCTTAAATAGGTTCATGGCAGTAATAAGTGATTCTCCGGATGATAACTTTAATTACCCGAAATAAATTTCAGAACGGTTCCGCTTACTTCAAATGTTTTTCAAAGAATTCATAAATGCGGCGGTATTCGTCATACCAGGCATCTTCATCCCGGAAGCTGTGTCGCTCGGTTGGGTACATCATCATCTCGAATTCTTCATTTCCACTTTGGATGAGGATCTCAATGTAATGCACGGCATCCTGGAAACCTACATTATCATCAATCAACCCATGTAACAGTATAACCGGTTGTTCCAGCGAATCTGCATAGGTGATGGGCGAGCTTCGGGCGTAGTTCTCGGGATGGTCTTCCGGAGTTCCTAATCTCGGCAGGGTGTACCAGGGGTTGGCGTAATAATAATTTTCCCAATTGGTGACCGACCGCAATCCGGCTGCTGCGTCAAAGCGTTCAGGAGAAACGCCCACCGCATACAGCGCCATGAAGCCGCCGTAACTTCCGCCATAAATTCCTACGCGCGAGGTATCAGCTTTGTCATAATTATCAGCCAGGAATGCGAGTCCGTCTTCGATGTCTTCGGTTTCGTATTTGCCCATCCAGTTGGTGACGTCTTCGCGGAATTTGCGTCCATATCCGGTGCTGTGTCGGTAGTCCACTTCAATCACATAATACCCCTGCAGGGTTAAATATTGATGAAACATATACTCCCGCCAGTAATTATTTGACCAGCCTTTGTACACATTTTGAAGTGATCCGGCACCGTGTACAAAAACTACCACCGGGTTGCCGTCCGGATTTCTTTTGGCCGGTTTCAATACCGACATAGACAGCCGGGTTTCTCCATCTCGGCCGTTAAATCGCACATAATCCTCTTGCTGCCAGTCATATTCATAAAAAGAATCGGGAACGGTGTTGGTAAGCTGAGTTTCTCTTTGGGGAATCATGGTATCTACCACGTACAAATCGAAGGGCTCGTTGAAAAAGGTTTTTTCATACACTACATACCTGCGGTCGTGGCTGATTTCGAAATCTCTTCGGTAGCCTTCTTCTGTGGTGAGTTTAGTTGGCAGGTTGGTGATGATGTCCAGCTTGTATAGCTGTCGCTCGCCGGGATCCATTTCAGAAGAGGCCATCACAATGGTGCGCTCATCAATCCAGGTTGCCCACGGGATATCATATTGGCCAAACGTATGCTGTTCAAATCCGGTACCGTCCGGGTTAACGGTGTAGATATGATTCCAGCCGTCCTGCTCACTTTGAAACATCAGCCGGTCGGTAATGGGGGCAAATTCCATGTTGGTGTTGTACATCCAGCCTTCTGTTTCATCCTCAAAAAGCGTCTTGGCCTCCAGGGTGTTCACGTTATACACAGTGATGGTTCGGTTTTTCATGGCGGGATCCAGGTAGTCGATGGCGAGATGGTTTCCTGATGAACTTACATCGGTATCCAGATATCCTTTATGAGTAAAAATGATTTCAACATCTCCCGAATCAACACCGGCAATAGATACCATTCGGGTTGGGATGCCGCGGCCATCACCTCCGGGCTCTACGAAGGTGTCCGCGTATTCGGGAAAGAACACCTCCCGGTAATCTGAACGGTCGGTTTGTGTGAGTACTAATTTGTTGCCGGCCCAGTGTTCCACATTATAAGAAGGCCGGCCTTCTTTACGATTGGTGATTTGCTTCATAAAAGCCTGTTCAACACCGGAAACCCAGACGTCTCCGTTCTGAACAAAAGCAAAGCGTGAGCCATCGGCACTCCAAACGGGATCGTAATCAAAACCTTTTGAGGCCACAATTACTCGTTCATTCTCGAAGCTTTTATCCGCCAGCACCAAGTCTCCGTCTTTGGTGTAAAGGACGTGATTACCGTTGGGTGACAGCTCATAATTTCGGACTACATTATCCTCGGCCTTCTGCTGATTTTTACCACTTAACCCAACACGGAAGAGATCGGTATCTGAAGTGCCCGAGTCGCTCCAGGTATAATAGATGGTTTTGCCATCCGGTGAGAAATGAGAAAAGGATGGACGGGCACCGGGAATAAACGGCTCGTGAAAAATGTCTTTGAATTCCAGCTGTTTGGGAAACTGCCGGGCGTTGAGGTCAGCGCCAAATAATAACAGAACGAGAGTAAATGAAATCAGTTTTTTCATGGATAAATCGGTGTTAAGAATGAAGCATGAGAATAAAAACTTTGACGGAGAAAAATTGCAAAAATTGGTTTATGTGTCATCATTGTTAGTTAACGGGAGCCATGATTTTTAGGATATAAGGATTGCGGGGATTTTTTTGGTTGTGTTCAGCCTATAACTCAGCTCTGAAGGGCATGCTTGTTTACCGGAAGATATTGTGGGTATGGTTGGACTTCATTTATAGCACCGATGTATTGCACTACATAAGCAAGTGGTTTGATTCTCTTTGGCATAGCAGCTATGGAGTCTCCTTCCCTTCAGAAAAGGGAAGGAACAAGGATGGGTTAGCCAACGAAGGGCACATTTTTGATAACCGGCATTGAACCATGATTTGCAGGATTGAAGGATGGCCTTGATGTCTGTTTTGGTGCGCAGGCTAAAACCCTGCCGTCACTAAATATGTTGAGATGACAGAATAGTGTAAACATCAGTCAATATTCAGCATTTCAGGAAGTGGTGAGAGACTTATCTTGAATAAAATTCAAAAACCAATGCTATGAAGACAATCACATTAAATATATCAGGAATGGGATGTAGCGGATGTGTAAACACCGTTGAATCTGCACTGCAATCATTAGAAGGAGTTGGGTCTGTAAAAGTGGAACTCGATAAGGAAACGGCTGAGGTCTTGTATGATGATTCCCGCGTTCAGCTGACCGATTTCGAAAAAGCTATTGATGACTCTGGTTATACTATGAAAGGAGTGAAAGCATAACCATGAAAGTCACACTTCAAATTGATGGGATGCATTGCGCAGGCTGTGCCAATGCAGTGGATAAACAGCTTGAGAACCTGGAAGGGGTAAAGTCTGCCAGCGTAAATCTGGCTACAGAATCAGCGGTGGTGGAATATGAGGGCGACCTTACCATGGATGATTTCGGGGAAGCAGTATCAAAAGCGGGTTATACACTTATTCGCGATGACTCTGATTCGGAATCCAAAGCAGACAAGGTGGAGGAGAGGGAGCAAAAAAAGTACGAGACCGCCAGAAGAAATATGGTGTGGTCGTGGGCCCCTACCGCAGTGATGCTGTTGTGGATGCTCCCGATGTGGATTGCCCATTATATGTTTTTAGGGCCGGTGGGAATGGAGTTGGGAATGATCCTGCTCTCCGGATTTGCCATTTTTGTACCCGGATGGGAAACCATCAAAAGTGCGTGGAAGTCATCGGTAAACCTGAGTCCCAATATGGATGTGTTGATTGCCATGGGAGCCCTGGCTTCGCTTTCTACCGGTTTTGTAAAGCTGGCCCATGAACTGGGATATGGGCCTGATTTCCACAGCTTCGCCATGATCGGAGGGATGATCATGGCCTTTCACTTAACCGGCCGGTTTATTGAAACGAAAGCCAAAGGGAGTGCTTCACAGGCCATCCGGAAGTTATTGACGCTGGGTGCCAAAGAAGCTTCCGTTCTGAGAGAGGGGGAAGAAGTAAAAATCCCAATTAAAGAATTACAAGTTGGGGACGTCATGCTGGTGCGGCCGGGAGAAAAAATCCCAACCGATGGAGAAGTTATTGAAGGAAGCAGCAGCGTGGACGAGTCCATCGCAACCGGAGAATCGATGCCCGTGGAAAAATCGGAAGGAGATGAAGTAATCGGCGCCACCCTGAATACCAACAGCGTGTTAAAGGTGAAGGCAACAAAAGTGGGAAATGAGACTTTCCTGAACCAGGTCATAAAATTGGTAGAGGAAGCGCAGGGAAGTAAAATTCCTATTCAGGATTTTGCCGATCGGGTCACCAGTATATTTGTCCCGGTAGTTTTATTGTTGGCGCTGGTTACACTTGCCTCATGGCTGCTATTTCCGGACTTTTTCGGAGGAATTGTGGAGTGGGCTTCTGCTTTTATTCCCTGGGTAAATCCGGATTTAGGGTCAACCGCGTTGGCTTTTTATGCGATGATTGCCGTTCTGGTAATTGCCTGTCCCTGTGCACTCGGGTTGGCAACTCCAACGGCCCTGATGGTGGGCTCAGGACTTGGAGCCGAAAATGGAATCCTTATCCGAAAAGGGGAAGCCATTCAGCGCATGAAAGATGTGAATGCCATTGTGCTGGATAAAACGGGCACCATCACAAAAGGACAACCAACGGTGACAGATGTGATCCCATTTGGCGAAACCAAAGAAGTTGACCTGTTGAAATGGGCGGCATCAGTAGAAAACAATTCCGAACATCCGCTCGCCCGGGCAGTTGTAAACTATGCTTCCGAGAAAGACATTAAACCGACGGAAGTCTCGGGATTTGAATCTATGACGGGCAAGGGAGTTTATGCTGAACTGGATGGCAAAAAGGTGGGGGTTGGAACGCCATCGCTGATGGAAAAGCTGGGGGTAGAAATATCTTCGGATGTTTCATCTCAGAAACAGCAGTTGGAAGAAAAAGCTAAAACAGCAGTGTTGGTCAGTTTTGATGGCGAAGTAGCCGGTCTGCTTGGCATTGCCGATGAAGTAAAAGAAGACAGTAAGCAAGCCATTGATGAACTCAAAAAACTGGGACTCAAAACCATTATGCTTACGGGAGACAATCAGAAAACAGCCCGGGCAATTGCCGATCAGGTTGGTATTGATGAAGTAATCGCGGAAGTACTACCTGATCAAAAATCCAATGAAGTGAAACGCCTTCAGGATTCCGGAGATGTAGTAGCTATGGTCGGTGACGGCATCAACGATGCTCCGGCACTTACCCTGGCTGATGTCGGAATTGCCATTGGAACCGGAACGGATGTAGCGATAGAATCCGGTGATATTGTGCTGGTGAAAGGCGACCTTTCAGCAGTGATCCGGGCGATTAACCTGAGTAAGAAAACGTTCACCAAAATTAAGCAGAATTTATTCTGGGCCTTTTTCTACAACCTGATTATGATACCGCTGGCTTTTGTGGGATGGCTGCATCCGCTGCTGGCCGAAGCCGCGATGGCATTCAGTTCCATCAACGTGGTGTTTAATTCCCGCAGACTTGGGAAGGCAAAATTGAACTAAATCCGGTAAAACAAAATTGCTTCAGGAAAGTTATCTTGTCGCAAATCATTTTAAACAAACGAAGAATATGAATAACACGAAAATTTTAGTTGTTGGATTATTAGTAACGGTAGGTGTTGCTGCTTTTTTATTCTGGCCGGGTAATTCTCCGCAAAGCATCCTGTCCGATAAAACCGAAGTGGTGATGTATAAAAATGAAGGCTGCCAGTGTTGCACTAAGTGGGGCGATCATATGGAAGAGGGGGAGTTTTCTGTAGAAGAAGTTCCGACTCCGGTCCTCATGCAGGTGAAACAGCAAAACGGAATTACCCGTGAATTGGCTTCCTGCCACACCGCGATGATTGGCGATTATGTTGTGGAAGGACACGTGCCCCGCGAAGATGTGGAGCGCCTGCTTCAGGAAAAACCGGAAGATGTAATTGGTTTAGCAGTTCCGGGAATGCCGACCGGATCACCCGGAATGGAAATGCCGGGGCGTCCCGCTGACAATTATGATGTATTACTCCTGAAAAAGGACGGAACCACCAGCGTATATGCATCACACTAAAAAAGCATTTAGGTAATTATAAAAGGCTTGCCGATAACCGGTAAGCCTTTTTTTATATGTGTGATACACGAAATAAATTATTTAACAATGATTTTGCAAAATAAATGAAACAAAATACCGCTGAAAGTCTTTAATAAGGTGAATACAAACAAAACAAAGACATATGAAAAAGACTATAGGCGGCATGTTAACCGCAGGTGGATTAATAGGAATTATCTATTTTGGATACCAGTATATGCAGGAATCCGAATCTTTTGAGGCCTTTGGTGCAGATGTTGCCATCAGTACCGGAGACTACACTCCCATTATCATCTCAGCAGTTGTAATGGTTGCCGGCATTGTAATTTCGAAGCTGAACCTGAAATAACTCGAGAATAAAAAGAGCAGTCATCGCGAGGAGCCCAATGCTTGAATTGGTTTGAAGTGTTCGTCGACGAAGCGATCTCCAAGAAAAGGTTGAAAATTTTCTTTAGTTGGTCGATTAATCAATGGCAAAGATCTATAAACCACATAGCTTTTCGCTCATTTTCCACAACTCCCGGGCTGCATCGGCATCGCGGGCGGTTTTACTGGGGGTGGCTGCCTTTTTGTTTTTGAAGTAAGCGCCATTCACATTCTCTACATCCGCTGAGGCAGCAAGATAAATGGATGTTTGAGCTCCTTTACGGGAAGAGGCCATGAACGGCTTACCGATTGTAAAGAGCGTTTTCATAATCCAGCTGGCACTGTTGGCAAAATTGGAGGCTATGACACCGGGATGAAGGCAGTTTGCCGTAACATGGGAATCAACCAGGCGGTGGGCCAGTTCTTTGGTGAACAGGATATTGAACAGCTTAGAATTTCCATAGGCCTTAATGGGTTTGTATGCTTCGGAAAGCTGCAGGTTTTCCGGGTCAAACTCTCCGCGGCGGTGGGCTTCTGAGGCCACACTGATTATACGGGCATAGTCAGAGGCTTTGATGTGATCCAAAAGCAGGTTGGTAAACAAAAAGTAGCCGATGTGATTTACTGCAAAGGTCTTTTCAAGCCCGTCCACTGTTTCTTCCCGGTCGGAAGCCAAAAAGCCGTGATTATTGATTAGCACATCCACTTTATCATAATCGGCTTTAATCTTCTCTGCAGCGTCCCGTATTTCTGACTGGATGGCAAAATCGCAGAGTACAATATCGATTCCGGGGTTTGAAGTTTGGTCGATGATTTGCTGCCGGGCTTCCACGGCTTTGTCTTCATTCCGGCAAACCATCACAATGTAGGCACCTTTTTTTGCCAGCGCTTTGGTGGTTTCAAATCCAATACCGGAATTGGCTCCGGTAATCACACATAATTTGTTGTTCATAGAGAATGTCCTTCGTTTATACCTGACTTTATCGGGTTAATAGCTTCGAAAGTTTCAAAGGAATAATCAGGGGTATAATTGATGTATGCAAACGGTTTACCAAAGCATCAAATTCCGTATCTTTACAGAAAATTTCGAAGCAAGCTATGATACAAGAATATCTGAACTCCATTGAGAAATTTGTGGTTGTGGGCGACCGGGTACTCATCAAGCCGCGGGAGATGGAAACCCACACCCGGAGCGGCCTTGTGCTCCCGGCTTCCGTAAAGGAAAAAGAGGAAATTCAAAGTGGCTATATCGTAAAAACCGGCCCGGGTTATCCCATCCCAAACACCGATATTGAGGAGACCTGGAAGGGAAGTACCGACACTAAGTACATTGGCATGCAGGCTATTGAAGGAGATTTAGCCATTTTCCTGAAAAAGCAGGCCTACGAAATTGAATTTGAAAACGAAAAATATTTAATCGTCCCGCACGCAGCTATCCTGTTGCTCATCAGGGATGAACAAATCACTTAAATGGACCAAGAGAAAACACTGACTGACGATAAGAGAGAACAACAAGAACCAAACGAAATCGACCAACCGGAACCACCGAAACACTCTGTTTTTGATGACATCCAGGGCATTGTAATTGGCTCGCTGTTGGCGGCTTTTGGTATCGCCATCTTTTCGCATATGAACTTCCTGATTGGTGGTACGGCGGGGGTGTCGTTCTTAGTACAGTACACCACGGACTTCAGCTTTGGAGTCGTTTTCTTTGTGATCAACCTGCCCTTTTATGTGCTTGCTGTGAAAAAGCTGGGATGGGAGTTTACCATCAAGACTTTTTTGGCAGTATTTGGAGTTTCATTTCTTACCGAATTCATTCCAATGATCTTTGAGTTCGGGGAAATTAATCCCTGGTTTGCGGCTATTTTCGGCGGCTTCCTGATCGGGAGTGGCTTGCTGATGTTATTCAGGCATAAAGCCAGCCTGGGTGGGTTGAATATCCTGTCCATTTATGTGCAGGAATATTTTCAAATCAGTGCCGGTAAGTTTCAAATGGTGGCGGATACCCTCATCATCCTGGCGGCCTTTTTCGTGGTTGACTGGAAAGCTCTCGCTTTTTCGGTACTGGCATCGGTTGCTCTGAATATCATTCTGGCCATTAATCACAAGCCCGGCCGCTATCGCGGAATGAGTTAGAAGCCTGTTCGACCTTGGGAATGGAACGCCGATGAGGCGGGTGGAGCAGATGTTTGCGGTTTAGAGTAGACTTGTAGGTACGCTCCGACGCAGAGCGTCAGAGCGAGTGATAGGTCGGAGCGAGGGGTATAGAAAAATCGTCCATCTAAAGTCGGTCGCTCGATCTATCGCCATTCAATAAAGGTTTCTAATACTTTCTTGCAGCCTCCTCGTGCCTGAGGCTCTGCGTTGGCACGAATTACGCTGCTGATTGGAGAACCAATATCTCCAAACTTGCACGGAATGTTTTGTCTTTTATATTGCGTTGACTGATCATTCTATATTCAACCTAATCAAAGCCTATGAAACGCCGGGAATTTTTGCTGAAATCAGCCTTAATGGGAGCTGCCGCTACATTGCCACTCCATAAATTTTTTGCGGCCGTGCAGGAAAGTCCGTTTACCACCCTTCGAAGAAATGTGGGGACTTTTGTTGGCCAGGGAGGAACCATTGGCTGGCTGGTAAATGACGATGCAGTGGTGATTGTAGATTCTCAGTTTCCTGAGTCGGCTCAAACCTGCATCTCGGGACTGGAAGAAATGACGGACATAGCTTTTGATATGCTGATTAATACGCATCATCATGGCGATCATACAGCAGGTAATCCGGTCTTCAAAGGAAAAGTGAAGCGTATTGGTGCTCATAAAAATGTACCGGATCTGCAGAAAGCTTCAGCGGAATCACGTGGTCAGGAAGCACTGGATGCTCAGGTTTATCCGGACACCACCTATGAAGAAAAATGGTCGGAAGATGTGGGGGATGAGACCGTTCATCTGACTCACTACGGCCCGGCGCACACCGGAGGGGACTCAGTCATTTATTTCGAGAAAGCGAATATAGCTCACATGGGCGACTTGATGTTTAACCGTGTTCATCCCTTTATTGATCGCGGAGCCGGAGCTTCCATTTCAAACTGGATTACCACACTGAGCCGAACAGCGGATGACCTCCCGTCTGATGCGATGTATATTTTCGGGCATGGCAATTCAAATTACGGAATTACGGGAAGTGCGGAAGACCTGGAAGTAATGAGCGATTTTCTGTCAGCTCTCTTAGATTATACCCAAAAAGGAATGGACGCCGGGATGTCAAAAGAGGAACTGATGAATAAAGAAACGCTGGACGGTTTTGAGGATTTCAAGGCTCCGGGCTGGAGACTTCCGCTAAGCGCGAATATAGAAGTGGCTTATGCTGAATTAACAGAAGACAATGGATAACAATACTTCACCACCCCAAACTGAACCACCTAAAAAAGCAAAACGCCGGTGTTTATTCTGCGGGCAGGAGGCAGAGTTAGTCTGGGTTCATGGCCACGGACAATGTGCTGCCTGCGGGACCAATGCCGAAGAATGCTGCCGGGGAGAGGTAAAGTGTTAATGTGCTGACGTGCTGACGTGTTAAAGTTCGAAAGTGTTAACACTGCAACTTTCGCACGTAAATACATTAGCACTTTCTTAATAATCATACTGCCAGCGGATGTCGATGCCTTGCCGGTTGTCGTCGCCCTGTGTAAGGATGAGGTCAAGATTCTTGGTGAGCAGATATTCGAGGATAAACAGGGTTTCCGGCGTTGCTCCGCTTATCTCATTCACGATTGCGAAGAACGTTCGGCGATTCAGATACCAGCCGGTTTTAATGGATGGGTTTCCATTTGCCCCCGAGTTATCAATCTGGACCACATCAATTCCAAGCTGTTGGGTAGCTAGTGTTTCAAATTCATCCAGCAGCACATCTACCAGTAAATCAGTAGGGGATGAACCACTGCTTCCACTTACCACTTGCTGCCACGACTCTAAAGCATAACACGGCTTATTGAAGAGAGTGTAGCAAACGATATCCTGCTGTTCCATTTGAGGAGTACTTTCAAATCTGAAATCAGGATCCTCTGCTTGCCCTTCGATGATGTAATATAGGATGATGGGGTCGCCCTGCTTTTGGGAAGATTGTGGAACATAACTGGTTTTGATGAACAAGTCGGGATTTGTAACCGGACCGCTGAATGTGAAGGTTCCTTCATCAAGGGTAAACTGTTTGCCTAAAGGTCGAACATATCCACGCTGGGCGTTCAGTGTCCCAAACAGTTGCAGGTCCTGCTCAACCTGTTTTTGCGCATCCAATTCGCCGGTTAGAGCAATTTCCATGTCAAGGTAGCGACGGTTACGAATCAGGAAGTTTCGCTCAATTACGAAACGCATGTCAATGGACAATGAATCGTAGGCACTGAATGAGGAGGTTTCTTCCCCTTCCAGCTCTACGGTTTCTACTGATCTTTCACCAAAATCCTGCAGGTACACAAATCCATTCTTAACGCGCAATTCACCCGAGGCTTCCGGGCGTGTTGGCTTGCCGGACAACTTGCTGTCCAGGTCAATGGTAAGGTTGTAATCAGATGTGTTGGCCAGGCGGAAGCGAGTAGCTTTAGCATCAATATTGAGGTTTGTTGGGGTTATACCCTCCATGGCAATGGACCCATTGGCATTAAACCGGCCGCTTCCGCTTCTGGCGGTTAGTTCTTTTAGCCGCAGGCCGGATTCATTGAAATCCAGTTCAGACTTAATCTGAGTTAATTTAATGCCTGCTATGGGCACGGAAAGCTCCCCTTTGTCGAGCCGCAGATATCCCTCAGGTGTAAGTGTGCTCTTGGTACCGGCAATTTTGATGTCAGCATTAAGCATGCCCCTCAACTTGTTCATGTACTGCTTATCCAGAAAATCGTTGAACACCGATAAGTTGAAATCATCGGTAACCATACTGATGTAAAGCGAATCATCTTCATCCGGCATATTCATGGATAAAGTCCGGAAATCAACAGAGATCGGTAGTTCAGAACGGATAGAAGCCGCTTGCTGCCCTTGTGCCCGGATTTCAGCATTTGCCGTTACATTTTTTTGCTGGTGATGATATCGGAATTCGGCAAAGGCGGAGTCAATTTTAATCCCGGAAAGCGTGGGGTCGGCAAGTTGAAAAATTCCTTCCATGTCAGGTTCCCCTGCTGTACCGGAAAGAACTCCATTGAAGGAGAGTATTCCGCGGGTACCGGTTATACCAAAAGCATTCAGCAGGTTCTGGAACTCACTTAGTTGAACAGGGTTTATTACAAACTGCCCGCTTACCGGTTCTTCAAAAAAGGAATCGTCAAGAGAAGCGGGATCGGCGGCTACAAAAGGGACATCCAGACGGCCTGATACTTTTTCTTCCCCGTTCATTTTTAGCCCGAGTTCAGCCTTCAACCGCTCGGCAACCAGGCTGAAATTCAAATTCATGGTATCAACTTCGGTACCCTGATAGGCAAGATTAGTGAACGTCAGGAGCCCGTCACCGGATAGATCCTGAGGACTGTTTGCGAACCGCATATTTCCGGAAAGAATGCCATCCACAAAACGCTCGTCAAAAATAATTTCCTGTATCACCCCAAAGTCAAAGTCCCGGCCGCGAATCCAGCCTTCCTGTTTCAAAGAATCAGCATAGGGAATAGCCATAGTTAAATAGGTGCCGCCATCCGATTGCAGGTGAAGGGTATCGGTTTGAATGGTTGCATCCTGGTAAGTCAGCCGGAATGGAGATTGGAGAGAAAGCACCCGGGCAGGGGTTGTAAAATCAAATTTCTGCCACATCAGGTGGGTGCGTAGTGACGCAAGATTGATTTCATAATTTCCTGACTGGGTGATTTCCCCGGCATCGTCACTTTCAATATCCAGCATAAATGTACCATTCATGGAGTCGGGAGAAGCAATGCCAATGGTTTCAAAATGAATGTCTTGCAGGGCAAAGTCAGAGTAAGCAGGCTGACCGAAGTTGAGCGTCAGATCGTAGCTGTAATTATCGCCAATACCTATCAGCGTGTTTCCTTCAATGGATTGTGCAGAAAGGAGCGTGTCGTATTTGAAGTCTTGCAAGTCCACGTTGCCGTCAAACTGAAGCCGTTTTTCTTTTTCGGTGATGTTTCCGGTCACGGTTCCTTGCGCACTCAGTAGCTGTATGCCAAGCACGGATGCTAAAGGCTGCAGGTTTTTGATCTTCATATCCACCGCCAACTTATTCATCGGGTCCGATTGATCCTGAAGGTTACGGCGACCGGAAAAAGTTCCTTCAATAACCTCGCTGTTAAGGTCACCTTCCGAGATAGTGAGAATATTCCCGTTCAGGTTGGCCATGATGTTGAGGCGGTCGAAAGCAGCGCCGTTTACATAGCTTGAATCAATGAGTAGATTGGATTGCAGTTCGATCTTATCAGGATCAAAATAACGGCCGAACCCATCGGCTTTGAGATTGATACTGGTGGGTAAATCCTCAACCCCGGCAATTTCTGAAGCATTAAACGACAAGGTGTTTACATTATATGAATAAGAAGGCGCCTCACCGAGATAATCCGCAACGGCACTGTTAAACGAAATCTTACTATCAATCAGCTGTACAAAACCTCCGGCTTTTAGAGAGTCTTTGGTGACGGAACCCTGAATATTGAAATCCGATATTACCTGACCATTGATTGTAAGTGTATCAGTACCCACGTGAGGAATCATGCGCTTTGGTTCGCCGGGTTTATTTACAAAAGCAGGTCGGCTCTTGGCAGACGAACTCGGATATAACCGGAATGTCCATGGTTGTTCCGAGGGTTGAAATCCCTTCCCATCAAACCGGCCTCTGAGGCTTAATTTCCCATTGAGTTCAGGGTTTTGTAACCACCAACCAATGTCCAGGTTTGAAACAACAACGGGCACTTGCCATGAAGGATGCTCATCAAAAAGTTGTTGAACAGATGGGTTGGCAATAATCCTATCTTCGCCATCGCTTAACTCAAAGTTGGCACGTAGTTCTTCATTTGCGATAGTTCCGCTACCAAAAAATTCTTCAAACACATAATCCTGATAACGAATGCCGCTGAGTGTGTATCCCCAGGTCGCATTCATATTCTGATAGTTCTGTGTAATCTGTCCTTCAACGGTGGCCTGAAACCCTTCGACATATGCTTTTACAGAATCGTTGGTAAAATAGCCGACATCAATATTTTGAGCACTTATTCCGAGTTTTTTGAGTGTGGGGGCTCCGGAAAACGAGAGATCAGTAATGGCCAGAAATTCATCAAAGCCTTCCCCTTCTGCGGTCACTTCTATATGGAGGGAGTCGGCACTGCCTCCTACTTTTAAGCCTAATTGTAGTTCCTGAGCAGGAATGTCATTCTGTAGATACGCTTGTAGGTCTATTAGCGAGAAGGGGTTGGTTTCGGCCCGGGCATTAAAGGTAGAATCCTGAAGGTTTGCAAAGGCACTGGCGTTAAGCAACGATCGGCCGGTTTCAACAACCAGTCGGTTTAAAGTTATTTCCTGATTTTGATAGGATCCGGCTGTTTCAACAGCGATGGCTGACGGGAGCCGCCCTTCCTTCACCTTAAAAGAAAGAGAAGACAGGGAACCGGAAATCTCTTCGTCTAAATAAAAGCCGGCTGAGGCGTTAAGGTTTTCAATAGTCAGGGCAGAGTCGGGTAAGTAGGAAGACGAGCGCACGAAAACCGAACTGTTTTCTACGAGGATTTTTTCCAGATAAAGACCAAATGCCGATTCTGAAGAAGGCTGAGTCGGCTCGGCTTCCTTAACCAGGTTTTGAACATTGAAGGTTGTGTCGGCTTCTTCAATAATTGACGCATTCAGTCCATTTACCCGGATCTGCTGAGCCTGAAATGAGCTGTTCAGCAGCGACCAAATATTATACCGGATACCCAGCGTGTCTATACTTGCGAGGGTATCGGTTTGTTGTAGGGTGATGGAGGTTACGATAAAATCATTCCATAAATCCCCATCGATATCTCCAATAGATAAGGTGCCATTGAGTTGCTGGTTTGCCAGCGAGGTAATTTTATTTTTGGCTAAATTGTGAACCGGTGAGGTTTTCAGGGAAAGACGCAGTGCTGCACCCAGAATGAAAAGTGCGAGCAGAGTCCAGCCGGTGACTTTCAAAATACGAACCATGATATGTGTGTTCTTTTCACTCATATGCTAAAATGCCTGCCCGATGCTAAAGTGAAGTCCCCACCGATCCCAGGCACTGCCGAAATTTCGCCCCCGATAAATTTGAAGGTCTTCATCAGTTGGGTTGATTTTATACGCTATATCGATACGGATAGGGCCTATGGGCGATTGGTAACGAAGTCCGCCTCCAACCCCAAACTGAATGGGGGTGGTGCCGATATCACTGAAATTTCTCCAAACCTGTCCGCCATCCACAAAGGTAGCAACGCCAAAGCCTTTGATTAGCTGGTTAAGCTGAAACCTGAGCTCGGTGTTGAAGCTAAACATACCTCGTCCTCCAACAGGCACAAATTGCTCAAACTCACCCTGCTCATTTATGATGGGCCGTTTAGGGCCCAGCTCTTGTCGGCTCCAGCCACGCACCGAGTTGGTGCCACCGCTGTAAAGGCGGATGTCGGAAGGCAGGGAATCCTGTTTTGCATAATAGATTCCGGCGAAGTTTATGCGTTTTGCAAATACAATATTTTGGTTAAGGGCTGAGAATTTACGGATGTCCATTCCCGCTTCCTGAAAACTGTAGGTTGCTTCTCCAAACAAGCCGGACAATTCCCAAAATGGCTGTATCGACCAGCCCTTTTTCCCTCGTTGCAAGTTTCGGGCATAAAATGCATTCAGGTTAAAAGAAGAAACATTGTAAGCTTGAATACTGTCGGGCAGGCTTTCCTGGGAATTCCGGTTAATCTCGTTGTTCAGTGTAAATTCGTGAGATATTGTACCGGTTAAATTAGAGCTGTACTGGTAGATGAAGCTGTTGGTTATACCTCCGCGAACAATCTCATAGGAAGGCTCCAGTTTATGCTCAAAAAATGGAGATAAAATAATCGAAGTCTTTGTGTTGTACACATAAGGGAACAGGTAATTGGCGCCAAGGCGTTGTTCAATAGCCGAGGCATTTCCGGTAATACTGAATCGTTCTCCGCGTTCGCGAACATTGCGGTGGGTCCATGAAGCCTGTCCCCGAAATAACTTGTAGAAGTCGGCCCAGCCATCATCGATACGGGTTAGGTTTCCGATTCCAAACTGAAGCTGAACCGTGCGCAGGGGAGTTTCTTTCACCCTCACCTTTACACTTATGGTAGAGTCTTGCGGCTGCTCAGGAATGTTGATAAGCGCAAAGCGAAACATGTGGTGACTGAAGACTTCCCGCTGGGCCTCTCTAAGTTTATTTTCGCTGAACATTTCACCTTGCTCTATACCTGTCTCTCTGATAATGTATTTTTCAGCAAGATTCTCTTCTCCTTCTACAATTACTGAGTCAAATCGTGCTCGTGGCCCCGGGTTGGTTACCAGAGTTACGTTCGCTGCTTTGGAAATGCTGTCTATCTGAGCATTAACCTCACTTGTTGCATAAGGATAACCAAGGTTGCGAAGCCGCCCCACAAGCTTTCCTTCCACTTCTGTTTTATTGATGGTTTCGTAGCGCTGACCGACCTTATATGGTAGATTTTTCTTTATATCCTGGAAATCCTCATCATCCGTAATTAAAGCCCGGTCTTCGCTGCTTGTGGAAACCAGGAAGTCCACCTTCTTAATCCTGATGGGGGTGTTCTCAGTGATTTCAAATATGATGGATTTTCGCCATTCTTTACTCAGCGTTTCAATGCGGTAGTTTACAATTACATCGTCAAATCCCCTTCGCTGGTAAAAGCGTTTGATTCGGATGACATCACGTTTTACATCATTCTCGTTGAGGATCATTCCCGGCTGTCGCCAAAACAGGAGTTTCTTAAATGGTGAAGGTGGCTCATTATAAATCACATCTTTAATTACTAACGCTTCAAACGTTCGGTTTCCTTCAATGTTAATGCTCCAAACCCGTGCGGGGTCAGGTTCTTCCTGGGCAGCCACTTGTACGGTAACAAGATGGAAAACACCCAGCAGCGTGAAGAGATGGATTAGAAGTTTTAAATTAGTAGTAACCAAGTGAGTGATTTATATTAATAAAGATAAGTATAACTGAATGTTTGCTATCTTTGAAATCTTAGTTGTACTGCTCAGTTTTTAAATGAGCCATAACGTTAATTGCGCTTATATATGTATAAGTATTTTCAGGTCCTTATTGTTTCTTTGATACTGGTTTCATGCAAAAGCACGGAAGAGTTCTCAGGCTTCTCTTACGATCCTCCGGATGTAACCAACACCACCGACAAAGTCATTCAAAAACAGGCTCGCCGGACCATTGGGGTAGATTCGCCCAAGGTCTGGATTAGCAATGAATTTGATGGAGCTCGTATGAATGATGTTTACGCGTATAGTGACTCAGCGGTTGAGGTTTTTATTGCACCTGAAAATGGCCCAATCAATAATAGTCCCTGGTACGCCTTCAAAATATGGAGTGATACCGTCCGGATGGCAAAGATACGGCTTAATTACCTGGATGCAACGCATAGATACCTCCCAAAATTGCAAAGTTGGGTTCAGCCCGACAGCACGTGGAAACAGCAGATGGAGCTGCCCGTTCAGTACGATTCTGCCACCGGTACAGCTACCTTTGAAGTGTTATTGGCCCCGGACCCCATAATTATCAGCGGGCAACCGCTTCATACCTCATCCGATTTACTTTCCACTTTAACCCATCGCGGGGTTTTGGGTAATTCTTTTGTTGAGATGAAAGAAGTGGGTAAATCAAAATTGGGGCGGCCGATTTGGGAGCTTGGAATCACAGAAGTTGAGCAAAATCAAAAAGCTCCGGTTTTAGCTATCGTGAGCCGTCAGCATCCGCCGGAAGTAACGGGTTATCTTGCTTCGCTAATTTTCCTGGAAGAATTGACGGCCGACAATGCGTTAGCCCGGGAGTTCAGGGAGACCTTCGTGGTAAAAGCATTCCCAATGCTAAATCCTGACGGGGTTGATATGGGCCACTGGCGACATAATGCCGGCGGGGTTGATTTAAATCGCGACTGGGAAAATTTCAATCAGCCCGAAACAAGAATCGTGAAAGAAACTCTGGAGCCGCTAAAAAATTCTGACTTACGGCAGATGTTCTATGCCATCGATTTTCACTCTACCAACGAAAATATTTTCTATCCCATAAATGAGGAGGTAAAAACCAATCCGGATAATATTACCCAGCAGTGGGTAGAACGTATTCAGGAAGACAATGAAGAGGTTGAATTTAACATTGAGCCGTTCGACACCTCATCGCCTATCGCTAAAAACTGGTTCTATCATGCCTTCGGCATTGATGCACTGACCTATGAGGTAGATGATCAAATCAGTGATGAAAAGCTTGGGCAGGTTTCGCGATCGGCTGCAAAATCATTGATGAGAGTTCTGCTCGAAAATTGGGATAAAACAAGTGTTGAAAACTAATTCAGGGATACACATATTCAAATAAAAGCTAAATAGAAAAGCATGAAGGGTTCGCAAGTATTATTGGAAGGGATTTACAACTGGAAGCTGCGTCTTGTGTTAAGCGCACTGCTATGTATAATCGGGCTGGGGATACTAATAAGTATGGCATTAGGGATATTTCTCGAGCTTACCGTGTTGGATAAATCTATTGTGGGGATTGCCATTTTTATGGTGGGAACGCCCGCTTACCTCATTGTCAGTAATTTGGGGAAAGTTGATCAATACACCATCGCTGGGTTTTTGAACGAAAGCCTTAAAGAGGTTGATGGTGACGCAGAAGTGCTGGTTAAAAAAGAGGATGAGTTGGATCCGGAAGAAAAAACACGCCGGGAACAGCTTGAAGAATTCTTTCGGGAAAATCCATTGTATAACTTCCTGCCCGACCGCCCGGTGAAGCAAGCTTATTTTCTGTTCTTGATTTCCCTTCTAGCAAGTTTTGCTATTTGGTATTTCGGGCCCTGATAATTCAGTAGCTAATTATTCATCGGCAGCAGGAGAATAATCCTGATTGTATGGATTTCCGCTGGGCACCGTTACCTTAACGGCTCCATAGTTAGCCGCCTCATGACACTGATTGCAGGTTTGAATCATGGTTTGATAATTGTCCTCAAACATAGCTTGGTCTTTGGCGTCTATTGCAGCTTCAACCTTTTCAATTTGGGGAATGAGCATGGTTTCGAGCAGTTTGCTCACATTCACTCCATCATCCAGATGGTTGCCGTCAATGATGGTTTCAGATAGTTCTTCGATTTCATGAGAATATACATAGGCCAGCTCCCAATTTTCTTCCTTACCTGCAAGATATAATTTATGGCTATACCGCTGCATAAAAGACATGTGGTAAATCAAAGGAACCGTATCCTCATATTGCTCATCGGTATCCGGGTGATCATTGGATTTAGCTTGATCCGTTTGGCAGGAAATGCCGATGAAAACAGTGGAAACTAAAAATAAAAAGCCACCTAACTTGATGCGATACTCCATGATAAATGATGAATATTGATTAATTGAGGGAACAATGGCTAAGTTATTTGTGAATACTCTTACATTCAACCTATGAAGAAATTAATACTGCTTTTTATCCCCCTTTTTATAATCGCTTGTGGCAATAACCCCGAGGTTATTGAGGATATGGGTGACGCCTCTTTTCAGCTGGTTAACAGTGACAGTGCCGAAGTCGTCTTTCCGGATGACTTTGAAGGCGATTACGTGGTGATGGGATTTATATACACCAACTGTCCGGATATCTGTTCGCTCATCACGCAAAATCTCGTCAAAATTCAGAAAGAGCTGAATTACCCGGAGGATGTGCAATTTGTAGCCGCAACATTTGATCCGGTCCGGGATACTCCATCGAAGCTAAAACAGTACGGGAAGGCTTTTGAGGTTGATGAAAACTTCACCTTTATAACCGGCGATTCAACCGAGGTTTTTGCCTTGATGGACAGCGCCCGCGTTCGAAGCCAGGTTTCTTTCACGCAGCAAACCGAAAGCGGAAAAGAGCTTTACTTCATCAATCACTCCGATAAAATAATGGTGTTAGATAAACAGGCGCGGGTAATTTTTGAATATGGAGGAAGCCAGCCGATAATTCCTTCTCTTGTAGTTGAAGATCTAAATAAAGTCCGATGAGAAAAACAGTTTTCCTTTTATTGATTAGTGGTTTGATGCTTTCAGTGGCCTGCACCAACCAAAAAGCGGAGAAAGAAAATGTGAGTGAGGAACCAGATGTGATAAGAGAGCGGGTTCGTCCGGCCGCTTCCGGTGGAACAAGTGCAGCTTATTTTGTTTATACAAATTCACTGGACAAAGCGGACACCTTACGTTCGGTTGAGGCAGATTTTGCAGATATGGTGCAGGTGCATGAGTCTTACGAAACAGAAGAAGGGATGATGGGGATGCGGGAACAAAAAGAAGTTATGGTACAGCCCGGACAAGAAATCCGGTTCCGGCAGGGAGGCCTTCACATCATGCTGATGGGCTTGAACCAGGAATTAAAAGCCGGCGATTCCGTGGCTATAAGATTGAAGTTTGCAGGAGCCGGTGAGGTTGTTAGAAAGCTTCAGGTTCAGCCCTGAAATTCCTTCAAATAAAAAAAGGCTGCCGGGTCCTCCGACAGCCTCAACCACTTAACGCCTCAGTTTATTGAATAGTAAACTGAACCATTACAATGTTTTGCATTGAATCAAATACGGGTGGGTCGTCACTTCCTTCAGAACCATCAAAATCATAAGATCCGATTGTTCCGTTGTCGATGTGCAACATCGCCCATACTTTCTCTCCTGACTCCAGGGTTTCGTCGTCGTTAAGTTCAATAACAAGGTCGGTATTTTGGCCGGTGTAAACTTGTCCGTGGCCAATACTTGCCGGTACTACAGGAGAATCGTTTCCGGTATCTCTGTGAAGTACTACGAATCCTATCTGGCCGGTCATGGTTTCAGAGATGGTAAGTGTTCCGTCTTCCACAGCCTGGTCTTCTGCAACTACAGCCGGAGCAGCGGAGCCACTTACGGTAATGCTGGTCAGCAGAATTCCATCAGCTGTAATAACCGGTTGGTCATGCGGTCCTTGTCCGTCAAATTCATAGGTACCGATTGTTCCGGTATCATAGTGAACCATAGGGTATAGCACGTCGCCATCTTCCACTACAACGCCGTCATCAAAAGTAATTTGAACGTCTGTGTTCATTCCTTCCTGAATTGGTGCTTTACCAATAATTTCAGGAATCTGGGGACCGTCATTGGCTTCATTAGAAGCATGCACAACCACCCATCCGTCGGTATCCGATTCCACATCAACCATGATAGAATTGTTCATAACGGTTTGGTCTTCCGCCATCAGTGTTGACATATTTTCAATTACTTCAAAAGAAGCAAGAACGATGTCACCTTCTGCAGTGATAACAGGTTGGTCTAAACCGCTTTGGCCGTCAAACTCATACTCACCGTCTGTTCCGGTATCATAATGAAGCATTGGGAAGAGGTTGTCTCCGGTAGATACTTCTTCACCTTCATTCAGCACAATTTCCACATTCTCATTTACGCCTGCAGAAACCGGTGCTTTACCAATGATTTCCGGAATTTGAGGTCCATCGTTGTTGGCATTAGGTCCGTGAATTACAATCCAGCCGTCTTCAGCAGCAGATACGGATCCAATAACGAAAATATTACCTCGATCAACCTGATCACTGACTGTAATAGCCGGATCGGTTTGGGAAATCATGAAAGATGTCATCACGATTTCGTCATTTAAGGTAACCGGCAGGTCTAATCCGTTTTGCCCGTCAAATTCGTATTCACCCAGAGTTCCTGTGTCTTCATGCAGCATGGCCCAAAGGGTTTCTTCATTAGAAACGCCTTCTTCAAGCTGGATGGTTACATCGGTATTTACACCGGCTTCAACCATAGATTTTCCGATGATTTCAGGAACCTGAGGTCCGTTGCCCTCAGCGTTTGAGCGGTGAATAACGATCCATCCATTTTCGGGGGATACCACATTTGAAATGGTAACCTGGTTACCATTACTGGTGCCCTGTGTATTGGCTTCTACGGCCGGGATGTCTGTATCGTCTTCTCCCGACGAATTGTTATTTTCACAAGCTGTGAAGGATAGCCCAACAGCAGCCAGCATAATGAATAGTTTGTTTAGTGATTTCATAATAGTTTTTACTTGATGAATTTTATTACTTGTTCACTCGAGAATACGAGCGGATCTTTAAAGCAGATTGCAAAAAATTTAAAATGGTTTTCCCTCAGAAATAATTGGAGGGATTGCTACATGAAAAGCCGCTGTTTGGTGTGCAGGTAAATGAGAAAAGAAAATGCTTTCAGAAGGTCGTGTCCCAAAAATAGAAAAAGATTAAAGTCATAGAACCAAGAGAAGTGGCCAACAGAACAGAGTTGAGTAAAGATGAAACCGCCGAGAGCTACGATGCCCTCGCATCCAAATACGATGTTCGGTGGAAGGGGTACCTCGAGAATACACATCAAAAATTATTGGGTCAGCTTAGAATACATCCATCCGATCGGGTGTTGGATATAAGTGCCGGAACCGGTTACCTGGCAAGGTATCTTCAGCAGAATGACCGGGAATTCGGTGAGTTTGTGCTGAATGATGTGTCCTCTGAAATGCTTGCGAAGGCCCGGGAAAAGGTGGGCTCTGATGATCGTTATCGTTTTACCGGATACAGTGCAGAGCAGATGAGTTTTGAGTCCAATTCCTTTGACCGGGTCATTTCAATGAATGCGTTTCACAATTACCCGAATCAGGAGGGTGCCATCCGGGAGGTTTATCGGGTGCTAAAGCCCGGCGGGATGTTTTATTTGCTGGATTGGAACAAAGAAGGGCTATTCAGGGCAGTCAATTACTGGATCGATAAGCTTACCCGTGAAACCATTCAAACCGTTTCCGTGAATGATGCTGAAAAATTACTCAGTTCAGTTCATTTCAACATTAAGCACAAACAAACCTGGCACTACATGTATTGGAATTTGTACCTCATCACCGCAAACAAGCCTGAACAGGGGAAATAGAAAAAGCCCTGGTCGATCAAAACCGGGGCTTTATTTGAGTTATTCGGAGTATATGTTTGCTAATCACTTAAAATCAGCACTGAAATAGTACGAGAATCAAAGGCCGCCGGATTGGAAAAAACTATTTAAGATTCTGCAAGAGGGGACGATAAGCGGGTACAGAATCCCTGCAAGGGGAAGAGGTGATGGTTACCGGTATTGAGTGCTTAGGAATTCCTTACAGGTATTCAATAACAGCGGTTACATCGCCCTGGTAGTGACCTCTTAATGAGCTTAGGTCTTTGATTTTACCGTTCAGGGAGATGTGGTGTTCACCGGTCTCCGTAGTTCTTTTATCTACCTGAAGTGATTCAAACTCTATGGTTTCTCCGTCATAATTCTTTATGCCGGCGTTTTCAACGATTGAAACACTTACATCAGTGCCCGGTGAGGTTTGAAGCGAGAACCCGCCTGCTTTAACATTATTGTTAGTTGCATCCACGGAGCTTAAATCAATAAGCCCTTCTTCAATGGAAGACAAGCCGGCTCCGCTTACGATCTCTACCCGAACTTGCATAACAGCAGTTGTTTGTGCCTGAAGGGAAGCCCAAAAGCCGGAAACCAGGAGAATTAATATGTGGGTGATTGCTACTCTCATTTTTATTTATCTCACCCAAATAATATTAATTTCCTCTAATATTAAAAAATCTTAATTTTAATAAAGCGGAAATAATTTCCCTATGCTTATAGCAAAACTGCCCTGAAGCACACCTGGAGAGGGATATTTACAAATGTTAGAAATTAAAACTCTCTAATGTTAGGAAGGCCTGCCTTGAGGAATCGTTGATTCCCGACAGTATCAGAGGTTTTTATATGAAGGGGGCGGGACTAAATTCTGAAGAATCTCTTCAGTTTTATCTTTTTTGCTTTCTTTTTGAGAGCGGTAAGTTTTTCCTCATCCAGTTCAAGGTCGTCCGGATGGAGTTCTATCTCTTGAAGGGAGTCCATTGGGTGGAGTATCCCAAGATGTTTGATGAAGGTATTGAGGTTGCTTCGAAGATACTTCTTCCGGTTCTTGTCCAGGACCTCAATGATCTCTTCCCATTTTTTGGGCTTAACGGAGCATTCAATTCCAAGCCCGATTGCATCTGAGTCGTCGGGACTGTTGAGGCAAATCTCCAGTTGCAGTTCCAGGTTTTCAGGAAGCGGTTCGGGGCGGAGCAATTTTGGGCCCTGGTGTTTTCGGTATCCGCGAGGAAAAAAGCTCTTCCAAAGCTCTCCGGTAGAGGGGTCGTGATAAAAGACTTCATAGGTATCCATATTCTTTCGCACGGTAACCATGTCTTTTATACGCTCTATTTGTCTCTTATTATTAATGATATACATAATATTGCCTGCCTCGTAGATATATACTTTCGCCTATAGTAAAAGTTCCGTACAGCTGATTTGTTACAAATTATTTTAGCCTGAAAAGATCATTCAGGTTTTTATTTCATTTGCAGATGCGCTGAACCATTCCTGATTCAGCGGTTTCTTATTACTTACTGTACGCGTTCAATGATGATGAGTGTTATATCGTCACTTTGGGGCTGACCTTTACTAAAATTATCGATTGTTTTTAGCAGGTTCATCATCATTTGAGAAGGAGTGAGGGATTTATGTTCCAGAAGCCATTGCTCAAAACCTTCGTCTGAGAAAAATTCTCCCTCCGTATTACGGGCCTCAGGGATTCCATCCGAAAAGAGAATTAGCTTATTGCCTGAATACAGTTTTATCGAATCTCCTTTAAAATCCACAGGGTCCATAATTCCCAGCATCACACCACCCACTTCGAGTTGGCTAAGATTATGGTTGTGTACATCCAGCAAATAGGGGTTATTATGGCCGGCATTCACGTAATTGAAGGTGTGAGTTTCGGTATCAAGTTCACCATAAACAGCGGTGATAAACTTGTCGATGGGAGAATCTTCGTAGATAAGTTTATTTACGCTGTTGATGGAATCTCCAACATTTTTGTTGTTCTCCACATGAGAACGAAGGGAGGCACGCATGGTAGCCATTAACAGGGAAGCGGGAACACCCTTGCCGGTTACATCAGCCACGGTAAAACCCCAGCGTTTGGTCCCGGGGATGGGGATATAATCATAGTAATCGCCTCCAACGCTTTTTGCAGGTTTACTGCATCCGGCAATACGGTAATGGGGAATATTGGGGACCTCCTTGGGCCAAAAGCCGGATTGGATGGTGCGCGCAACTTCAAGCTCTTTATCCATCAGCTCTTTCTCGATGCGCTCTTGCTGCAGTTTGGCATTCTCAATAGCAATAGCGGCCTGATTGGCCATGGTCTGAAAAACAGGAATTAAATCTTCGGAAAGCTCTTCGGGATTCTTTTTGTTGATAGCCTGAAGGGCCCCAATCACCTTTCCGTTATGGTTTATCAGGGGCACGCAGATCAGGTCTTTGGTGGTGAATGAAGAACTCACACTGAGCTCTCCGGCAAACCGGGGATCTTTTTGAACATCCCTGACCAACACCGGTTCCACATTCTGTACCACCCAGCCACTTAACCCTTGATTGGAGGGCATACTTTTCCCGGATAACTCTGCTGTAGCAGGTCCGGTTGGTATAGTTAAAGTGAGTTTTGATTTATCTTCGGAAAGCAGAAAAAGCGAGCTTGCCTCCGTGTCCATAATGATTTTGGCGGAATCCATAATCTCACGGAGCAGCTTATCCAACTCAAGGTTAGAATTTATTTTTCCAACCAATTCCATCAGCAGGTTAAGCTGTTCAATATTGATAGATTGTGATGTCGTTTTCATACCCGATACCCGTACATAATAATTTACTCTGTTAAGCTCTTTGAGATTCACCCCTTTTGAAGCGTACTCCAAAGCGTTTCTCACCTTGATCAAATTGCATCAAACCCCAAAAAGAAGCACTTCAATATAAATAAGAAGAGTCAATATACTATAACGATTCATAGGAATACAATGCCTGTTCAGATAGGTGAAAACACGTATTGATTTTAGAAATTTATTTCTCGTGATTGTGATCATAACGACTAAATAATTAGCGGGAAGGGTACATGGATTTGCTGAAGAAAAAAATTATGATAGCCGGGGTTCTGTTCTGTATAAGCCACTCTATATTGGCACAGAACACAAATAAGAAAGAGTTGGTAATTCGGGGTGAACCGGTAATTTCTTCCGACCAGATCATTGCTGACCGGGACGTGAACTACGATGTAAACGGAAAGCTGGCGGCGGGGCTATTAGTTAAAGCTTCCCAGATGGACTTGACCATACAGTCGACTTTAGGAGTGCTCAGTATAATGGGTTACAAAAATTCAGTTTTGGTTCTCCTTTCACCACAGGAAGATAAAGTAACCATCATTAAAGAAGGACTCGAGCCGCTGGATATTTTACTGAGCCAGGCGGGCATAGAATTAGAGAGCGGTAAAGTGTGGGAAATTGAGGTAACAGAGCAGCTAAAGAAGAATACTTCTGATGAGTTGAGCATTGTAAAGGAGCTGGAATATCTTAAAAATGAACTGGTAGCCAATCGGAGAGATAATAAAAATGCGGAAGGGATTTTGGCTGCAGGGTTAAAGATTTATTCAGACTGGGAAAACCTGGAAATTTCTGTTTCAGACCCGGATAAATTGTTAAAGGTTCAGGAAGGGGAAAACTATTACCTGGTCTATGTACTACCCGAAGTTCAGGAGCTTCGGATTTCCATGCCCGGGAAAAAGCCACTAACCATCAACCTGTCTCAAACTACCCTTGAAAGCGGCCGGGTATATAGTTTGAGTGTTGAGTAAGCCTATATATTCAAATATTTGAGCAAACAAAAAAAGGGACGTCAGTTTAAACCAACGTCCCTTGTTCTAACCGTCGGGGCGCTCTACTCACCTGAGCCACGCTTGTTAAGCCAAGCTATTGCCCGTGTGGAGGTTTTATATTTTTATTAGGAGAATATTCTGCGTAACAATGGGATAACAAATGATCAGATTTACCCCAATTTGAGAGAGAAAAGCAGAAATGGGCAAAAAAGAAAAGCCCTCAGATGACCCCTAAAGGCCATTTGAAGGCTTATACTTGTCGGGGCGACAAGATTTGAACTTGCGACCTCTCGACCCCCAGCCGAGCGCTCTACCTAGCTGAGCCACGCCCCGATCAATGAGCGCTAAAGATACGCATCAAATCAGGCAAAACTCAATCATTTCTTACTCTGGCACAATTCCACCAAAACTCCGTGATTATCTTTAGGGTGAACGAAGGCTACCAGCTTGTTATCAGCTCCGTCTTTGGGGTGTTCATTCAGAATGGTGAATCCTTCTTTGCGAAGACGATCCAGTTCGGCATGGATGTCATCTACTTCGAAGGCTACGTGATGAATGCCCTCACCTTTCTTATCCACATATTTGGCTATAACAGAATCATCACTGGTTGGGCCCAGCAGTTCCACTTTCGATTCGCCAGTCTGGAAAAAGACCGTTTCTACTTTTTCGCTTTCTACGGTCTCGGATTTGGTGGGGGAGGCGTTAAAGATTTTCGAATAGGTTTCCGTGGCTTTCTTTATGTCTTTTACGGCAATGCCAATGTGATCAATATGCATGAAAAAAGAGTTTAACGTTAGATTAATTATCGATTGAAATAGGGTTTTTCTGAAGCAGCCCATCTTCCCGGACAAGCTTTTCGATGCTTTCAATATCGCGCGGGAGAAAGTCGCTGTAAATCTCGACTCCATCTTCAGTAGCAATAATCATGTCTTCCAGGCGGATGTAAATTCGTTCTTCTGGTACCCGAAACTGAGGTTCAATCACAAATACCATTCCGGGCTCAATGGGAACGGCATAGTCCCCAACATCATGAACGGACATCCCCACTCCGTGCCCCAATCGCATGTCCGGGTCTTTGGCTCTTTCATGATAGCCGGCTACAAACTGCTCGGCAGCATTTCGATATAGCGGTTTGGAAAACTTGTGTTCTTCTAAAATGACGTCTATTTCTTTAAGGGCGTTTTGCATCACTTGCTGTGGTGTAAGCCCGAGTTTAATATGGTAGAGAATAGCCTCGTAAAACTTCAGATAAAATGAGTACAACTCCCTTTGTACAGGATTGAATGTGCCATTAACGGGCCACATCCGACCAAGGTCGCTGGAGTAGTACCGGTCATATGCTCCGTAATCCATCAATATCATATCTCCGGCTTTTGCCGTTCGCTCGCTGTTGTGATAGTGGTTCATGTACGCGTCGGGACCAACATGGATAAGCGGGTAGTAGGCATCATCCTGAATATTATGCTTCCAGTAAATGTATTTTGAGACAGCCTCCAGTTCATAGGGCTTTACTCCCGGTTCGGTCGATTTCATCGATTCGATAATAACTTCTGCCTGCAAGCGGGTGGAGCGGCGTATAAGTTCAAGCTCTTTCACACTCTTTATTTTCCGAAGTTCGTCGATAACGGAATCTAAATCTTCAATTTCTAAATTCGGTGCTGCTTCCTGTATTTCCTGAATGAAGTTTTGATGACGGGGTAAGCGTGTGTCAAGCGGATTGGCTTTCATATCCTCAATGTGGCGGTTGGCCATACTGCGCGTCATGGCCACTTCCTCGTAAGGACTGTGAGGTGTATATATAGTGGTAATTTCCGCAGATTGATTCAGTGACTCCAGGTCGGTCATTAAATCTGAGTACGATCCCACATTCTCAATACCGGAAAGTTCTGTTACTAATTCAGCGTCTTCGAAAGAAAGTATTTTGCCCTCCCCATACTCCCGGCGCTCTTTACGATTATACAAATAAACGGTGGCCTCCCGGGTTTGCCCATTCAGGATCAGGAAGGCATCGGGCGATTCTATACCGGATAAATAGTAGAACTCGTTGTTTTGTCTGAAATCAAGATATCCTTCCGGGCTTGGGGCACCCTGTAAAATAGCGATGCTCTCTTCTCCGATGGCCTCGTAAACCTTGTCTCGCCGTTCTGCAAATTCAGCCGGGGTGAAGTGTTCAGAAAACAAAGCCCGGTCTTCTTTTAAGGTTGATTGATTCCAGCTTGAAGATTGAGCCTGTAAAGAAGCAGAAAAAACGAAGAAAACAGAGAACAGAAACAGGCTGTTGATGCTAACAGCTAATCGAAGAGTGCGTGGCATGGTTACAGGACTGAGGTTTAAGTTTCACACAAAAAAAAGGGTAAATAAAAAGTAAGAAACAATGACGTTATAAAACTTTTTATCTACCCCGTAAAGAAGATGGTACAAATATGTTTCTACGTTAATCCAATGAATTCATCAGGCGCTGAAACAATTCACTGCTGGTGTTACCGCTTCCGAGGTTGAGATCATCAATTTGCTCGTTAATGGCTTCAATCCTTCGTTCCAGGGAAAGACCGCTCCATTCGGTAATGGCTTCGGTTTCTGAAATCTGAATTCGGTCCAGGTATTTAATCGCCTCATTGGGATTGTAGCCGGAAAGGTAGGTATAAATGATACCCCAGTAGTCGGCGTCAAACTCATAGGACTCCAGCCGCTCGCTGTTGGCAGCATCATAAAAACCATCGGTCCAATCGGTGATGCGCTGCTCATTTTCCCGCTCTTCCTCAGTGGCTTGGTCTTCAGCTCCTTCTTCAGCCAGTTTGCGACGCATCTCGTCCAGCAGGCTCTCGCGTTTTACCCGTGGCTCCTGCTCTTTATACTCAACCATGCCATGACTGAATACAAGGTGGGCGATTTCGTGAGCCAGGAAGTGAACCAATTCCGCTTCAGAGCGCATTTGTTTGAGGGCTCCTTTGGAAACAAAAATGTAGTTACCGGGCAGTGAATATCCCTGAACGGCTTCCGAATCAAGAATAAAGACTTTAAAGTCCAGTTCCGGCTTGTGGCTGTTCTCTACAATCAGCCCGGAAAGAAGATCCAGATACCGTTGCAGCTGGTAGTTGCTCACCAGCCCTCGTTGAGCTACCGCACTGGCAACCGCATAGCCCACCTGGTCGATGGCAGGGTCGGTATAAGGAACAAAAATAGCATCCGGGTACAAGAGTCTTCGTTCTTGCTGGGGATTCATTTTCCGTTCTCTCACACCAATAAAGTTTTGAAACTCAGTAGGAGAAGCAGGTTCGATCTGAAATTTCTCGAAATCAACGGTGTATTCGATGTTTCGAGCGCGTCGCCATTTTTCAGCAAAGCCTTTTACTGCAGCCGACACCTGAGTTGGTGAAGCCACCAGTTCCTCTTCTACGTCTGCATCGTCACCGTCAATTTGGGAGAACATCAGGTTCATCCGGCTTTGGAGGGAATCGGACTGAAGTTTGTCTTCACTAATCTTAGTGTCAGAAAGCGTGTAGCTTGGCACCCATCCCAACGTTTCTTTGAACCAGATGCGATCCCAGTATCCCTGTGTGGAATCCAGCTCAACTTTATTGTTGATGTAGAGACGCAGTAAAAACTCATGATAGGCCGCAGGGCCTTTACGCATATCTGCCGTTTGGTTCGTGTATTTTACCTGGGCCAAAGCAGATTGGCCGAACATAACTGTGCAAAACAATAGCACCCCAAAAGAAGAAAGTAGTTTTTTCATCATTTATTTGTTTGTTGATAGCTACCCTCCCAGTTGGCGCCGGGCGGATTCTTTTTAAATACCTCGATATTTTTTGAATAAATTCGGCAGAGCATGTCCCCGTCTTTAAGCTCCAGTGCTTTTTCGAACTTAACTTCTGCCGCTTCCCATTCACGATTATAATAATGATTTAACGCACCATGGAAAAGCTCTACAAACGATTCCCATTTTGAGGACTCTTCTGTACCTTTTTCGCAAATAAGTTCAAAAATCCGGATGGGTTTTGTTTTACCCTTTGCCTTCATTAGGGCGACTTCACGCGTCAAAAGGCGGTCTTTTACCTGTTCTCGGGTTGATTGTGAAATTAAAATCCGGGTGCCAAAATCCTTGTTGGCAGGTTCGAGGCGGGCGCCAAGGTTCACATTATCACCTAAAACCGTATAGCTGAACCGGTCTTTGGAGCCCATATTTCCCACAACCATAGGCCCGGAATTTAAACCATAGCGCACATGGGGAGCAGGTAACCCTTCACCCGTCCATTTTGCCTGTAATTCGGCCAGTTTTTCTTCCATCTCCAGGGCACATTTACAGGCGTAGTAAGCGTGATCTTCTTCCGGAACCGGAGCTCCCCAAAAAGCCATGATGGCATCGCCAATATATTTATCCAGCGTGCCTTTGTTTCTAAAAACGATATCGGTCATTTCACTTAAATACTCATTCAGGAAGGTAACCAGCTCTTCGGGAGGGGTATCTTCAGAAATCGAAGTGAATCCGGCTAAATCGCTGAATAAAACAGTAAGTTCTTTTTTCTCCCCGCCTAATTTAAGCAGTTCAGGCTGCTCAATTATTTGTTCAACAAGTTCTTTTTGAAGGTAAAGGTCAAAGGCACTGCGAATGGCACGCTTCTGGGCATCCTCACTTACATATTTGGTTGTGTATCCTACGATAATCATCAACAACGAGGAAAGGAATATTTCAGCTGTAGGAAACCAAACCCGGTACACACTGAAGAGAATTAACCCGGCAATAATGATTGCTCCCATCAATACAGCAGAAAAAGAAATGTTCACTTTTGAAGGCGTCCAGAAAATCAGGATCAGAAGGACGGCTGTGAAAATGAGAATGAGGATGTTTTTGGTAAAAGGAGAAACCGTGGTTATGAAGTCACTTTCCAGAAGGTTGTTGGTAACAGCGGCATGAATTTCTACACCCGGAAAAGGTTCAATCGGGCTCATGGGGGTTGACTTGATATCGGATAATCCGGCAGCATTGGCACCGACAAATACAATTTTGTCTTTTAGCTCTATTAAAGAATCAGCTTTGGGGTCGCCGGTCTGCCGAAATTCGAGCCCGGCTTTAAACAATCCGTAAAAAGAATAGTTTCGGAATGTACCGTCTTCACTTCCTCCTTTCTTGTACCAGTTAATCAGATACTTACCATCGGGTTGAAGCGGAACCTTTAGCGAGTCAAGTAAAAGCGAACGGCCGGTTCTTTCAACCGAAACCTGTCCTCGTTGATACCCGAGATAAGCGGCCACTCCCAGAGAGGGAAGAGCACGGTCCCCGGAAATATTAAAAAACATAGGCACCCTGCGAATGATGGACTCATTTTCAGTTGGGATGGCAACAGATCCAATTTTATGGGCGGTATTCAGAAACCGCGGGATCGGAACATTATGTACGGAATAGAGCTCCGAACTGTCTTCCAAAGCAAGCGGGTAGGTAAAGCGGGACAAGTCTGATCGGTTATATCCATCTTCACTTTCAATGGTTTGTGCAGACAGGACAGAGTTTTGATAAGTGCCAAACATTTGCTCCAGGTACAGGTCACTCCGCGCACCGGAAAGGCCGTTTCGGTCAAAGTCGGGTTGATCGAAAAGCACATCATAAACAACCAGCCGTGCTTGTTTGGCCATCAGATAATTGTGGACGGTTCCATACACTTCACGGGGCCAGGGCCAGTAGATGCCATGTTCTTTAGCGAAGGTATCCAGGCTTTTTTGGTCAATCATAGCCAGTGAAACCCGGTCTTTGGGAACATCCCGCTCGAAAGAACGGAATTTTTGATCGAGCAGGGAGTCCTCAATAGGGTTGAAAAAGCCCGCATATTGCAGAATAAAAAGTGAGCAGATTACGGCGGCGTACACCAAGCTCACTAGAGCTGCTTTACTAAGTTTTCTTCCTTTTTTCATTTTGTACCCGAATTACAAGGCGAACAACAGATTTCTATAATAAGAATTTCAGTGTTGTTGTGCACTTTATAGCTTATCGTTTAATATCATTGGCTGCTGCTGATGTCAACACTATTTATACGACATCTTAGAAATGCTTTAACTATCATTGCCTTTGCAGCACCGATGAACCCTGAACAATATAGTTTTTTATGCCACATCATCGAATAAAATCTACAGAAAAATATCCATTCTGGTTTAAGACTACCGTTACATTAATTGGCCTGTACTTACTGTTTCTGATTATGAGCTATGGCAAGTTTATCCTGATGCCGCTTGCTTTTTCGGCATTTTTCGCGATGCTTTTGAGTCCTATAGTAAAACTTTTTGAGCGCTGGAAACTGGGCAGGGCGTTCAGCATCATTCTTACGTTGTTGGTGGTATTGGTTGTTCTTGGAGGCATTTTATCGCTGATATCGGCTCAGTTTGTGCAGTTTGCTGAGCGCATACCGGAAGTAACCGAAAAGCTGAAGACCGTTTCCAATAATGCCATTCAATACCTGGAAGAAACAGCCGGGATTTCCCAGGAAGAACAAAGTGAATACTTGCAGCAGGGCATAAACAACCTCATCGATCAGAGCGGGAATTATGTAAGTTCCATCGTAAGTGCTACCACTAATATATTTACGGTGATGACGCTCATGCCCATCTTCATTTTCTTCATGCTGTACTACCAGGAGATGTATCAAACCTTTTTTCAGAAGCTGTTTGTGTCCAGAAAAGGCGATTATTCCAATGTGGACAATTTATTAGGGCGGGTGCAGAATGTAACTCAAAACTACCTGGTTGGCATGCTCTCGGTGATTGGGATTTTAGCCATTCTAAATACAACCGGACTTTTTATCATCGGGCTGGAGCATGCACTGTTCTTTGGAGTTTTTGCCTCCCTGTTAGCCATCATTCCTTACATCGGGATTATTATCGGAGCATTGCCGCCGTTGTTATTTGCCCTGCTGCTTACCGATTCGCTGATTACCCCGGTGTTGGTGGTGGCTGTATTTGGAACCGTGCAATTCCTTGAAGGTAACTTTATCACTCCCCGTATTGTCGGCTCTAAAGTATCTATCAATCCGTTTGTAGCTATGATTGCCTTGATTATTGGCGGGGAGTTATGGGGAATCTCAGGGATGATTTTGTTCGTACCGTTAATCGGTATTCTGAAAGTGATTTTTGATCAAATACCGGAAATGAAACCCTATGGATACTTATTGGGTAATTCTGTTAACTATGAAGATTAGACCTTGAAAGCACAAAGCCCGGTAATATCGTTTTTCGCTGCACTTATATGCTTGCTTATTGTCGGCGCTTGTTCGGATCAAGAGGTTAAGGAAGAGCATTATTTTCTGGATGGGTATGATCATCTGGAATTCCGGGATTCAACCGGGCTGCCGGTTCCTCCCAATCAATACATAGTCTCTACCCAGGTAAATGGGGTGCGGATGTATGACATCAGAGATACCACCCTTATTCTGTTTAATACCCGGGCGAAAGAGCCATACAGAGGATATATCAGAACCTTTGACAGCAGGGACTATAACCTGCAGGGTGAATTTGAAAACGGGGAAATGTTTCGGCTGCGGTACTGGTACGCAAGCCGAAGGTTGGGAATGGATGCCGATTACCGGAAAAACACCGGAAGCATTTGGGATAAACTGGGTCGGCTGGCTATAAGCTGGAATGCCGATGAGTTATATTTTATAGACCCGGCCACGCAGAAAATCACTCAAATTCGAACCGACACCATGACCAGCTATTACAACAAATCCGGGGAGCTGACAAGCTATACGGTTCGTACCGACACCTCATTTGTTCAGTATTATGCCGACGGCCAGCCGCGCTTTAAATTTCCTTATTCCGAAGTGGGTCCGCGCAGCGGACAAGTCAGGAGATGGCACCCCAATGGCCAGGTTCAGGTAACCGGACAGTACAAGGATGGGGAGCAATCCGGGGTTTGGATTGAATATGACAGTTTGGGGAATGAGATTAAGAGGGAGAGCTACGACTAAATTTCTTCGGGAAAGAAGAGATCTCTCACATAGGTATAATTAGCCGCCATTCTTCCGATCGGATCGTACTTGGCGTAATCTACCTTGTCATTTTCCATATACACATCATCCTGAATGTGATAGCAAACCAGTTCCCCGATCACCTGATTGAAATCACCCAGCTCCATCACACGGTCTAACCTGCATTCCATACTGATAACGGCTTCTTCAACTCTCGGAGCAGTAACGAGATTGCTTTTTATTGGGGTGAGGCCTGTCTTCTCAAACTCACTGATTTCTTTAGGATAAATGGTGCTGCTTTTGTGCATGTGATTAACCAGCCGGGCCGAAACCAGGTTGATGACATAATCACCGCTGTCCTTGATGTTCGCCAGGGTATCTTTGTCGCCATCTTTCCCCACATTCGCTCCCCGGCCTATGGAGGTGATAAACATGATAGGGTTATGGGAAATCACATTGAAATAACTGTAAGGAGCTAAATTTGGAATCCCGCTTTTGCCAACCGATGAAATCCATGCAATAGGCCGGGGCACCACCGATGCCTTTACTAGTTTGGCAATCTGATGTTCAGAAAACTGAGGCTTTTCTATAATCACGGAAGTAGATTTTGAGTTAAAAAATCGGTGTTCGAAGGTAGCTATTTTTGGAAAGCTTGCATAATAAAGGTAGTTGCAGTTGGTTCTTGAAATAAACAAATTCCTTACATATCGAACAAAAAGTAAGAATTATGCCTACAGCAACCATCACATCCAAAGGTCAGGTAACCATCCCCAAAAAAATCCGGGATGAATTGGGTTTGAAGCCCGGTGATAAGCTCGATTTTGAAATAGATGAACAAGGAAAAATTGGGGTGTCCAAAAAGAAATTTTCCATTATGGATATGGCAGGTATTCTTCATAGACCGGGGCAAAAAGCAAAAACTATTGAAGAAATGAACAAAGGTGTTGCGGAGTATTTCAGAAAAAAATACAAAAAGTAATGCCTGCAATAGACACCAATATCCTGATCCGTTTCTTAGTTAGAGATGATGAAGAACAATTTCAAAAAGTACGGACCTTGTTTGAAGAATATCATGAATCTCCATTGAAAATTAATCTGCCTGTAATAATGGAATCTTGTTGGGTACTTACTACTACTTACGGCTATTCTAAGATGAAATTCATAGAGACTTTTCGGATGCTGTTAGATACTCAAGGATTTGAAGTTCAGTTGGACAGAGTTATTCAAAAAGCACTTGATGAGTTTGAAGAAACAAATGCAGGTTTTGAAGATTGTTTAATTAGTGAATTAAATAATGCGTCGAAAGATGATCCAACCTATACTTTCGATAAAAAAGCATCTAAACTGAAAGGAATGAAGCTTTTGAGATAGACACTTTATCTATCTTGCCTCAAAAAATGACCTTACCTCTTCCGCACTTTTCGCATTCAGTACACGGTCTTTCCCATACTTTCCTTTTCGGGCAATGCGCACACCGTAGGGTATATCATCAATGCCATCGGTGGAGTGAGCATCAGGGTTGATGGAAGTCATAAGCCCGACTTCCATGGCTTTGTTGCCAAATCTCCAGTCAAGGTCAAGCCGGCGCGGATTGGCATTGATTTCAATTGCTGTATTATGTTCGGCTGCCAGGGCAACCAGTTCGTTAAGGTCTAAATCGCTGCCGTTTCTTTTCAGTAGCAACCGGCCGGTTGGGTGACCCAGAATTCTTGTGTATGGATTTTTGATAGCATTTCGCATCCGTTCCATCATTTTATCCCGGGGCATTTCCAGTGACTGGTGCACACTGGCGATAACGAAATCAAAGCCTTCCAGGATGTCATCCTCATAATCTAAAGAACCATCGGCCAGAATATCGGATTCAATGCCTTTAAAAATCACAAAACTTTTGCCGGCATCCCTGAACTCCTCGTTCAGCTGATCAATTTCTTCCCACTGCTGTTTAATTTCATCCACTGTAAGTCCGCCTGCATAAGCCGCCGTTTTGGAGTGATCGGTTAGCCCAAGATATTCATACCCCCGCTCCATACATGCTTCGGCCATTTCTTTGATGGAGTACTTTCCATCACTCCAGGTGCTGTGAGCATGAATAACACCCCGAATATCTTCATTAGAAACGAGGTCAAAATCCTGCTGTTCTTCGTAGATGTCGAACTCACCACGGTCTTCGCGAAGCTCAGGCGGCACAAAGTGCATATCCAGCTTCTCGTAAATATCCGACTCACTCGAAAATTCAACCGGAGCATCAAAGTTGGTGTCTCCGCTGTCGTTCAGCTTGAACAAACCATATTCATTCAGGCTCATTCCGCGGTCGCGGGCACGCTGCCTTAACACCACATTGTGTTCTTTACTTCCGGTGAAATACATAAGTGCGGCCGGGAATTCCTCAGGCTTAACGATGCGTAAATCCACCTGGCGGCCTTCTTTGGTTCTAACCGAGCTCTTGGTGTCTCCTTTGCCAAGTACTTCCGTCACCCGTTCGTGATTGGTGAACACATCGAATAACGGGTTAATGTGTTTTTCGTCAGCGGCAATCAAAATGTCGATGTCGCCAATGGTTTCCAGTCCGCGACGGTAGGAGCCGGCCACTTCGATCTGCTGAACTCCTTCCTGATCTTTCAGGCTGTCAAAAATGGTGCTGGCGATTTCTTGGGCCTGATCTAAACGGCAGCGTTCATCAAACTTCTCCATCCATTCAATGGATTTCTTTATTTTCTCCGCCGATTTTTGCCCCAATCCTGAAAGTGATGCCACCGAGCCATCTTCAATTTTTTCCTTCAGCTCATCAATAGTACTGATACCCAGCTCTTTATGGATTTTGTAAGCGTTCTTGGGGCCGAGTCCTGAAATTCCCAGCCAATCGATCAAACCTTCCGGTACTTTTTCTTTGAACGCTTCCAGTACGGGCATTTCCCCGGTTTCTTCCAGCGCATAAATGTCTTCAGCAATGGATTTACCAATCCCTTTTATATCCGTCAGGTTTTTTTCTTTGATGTACTCGTTGATGTCATCCCCAAGTCCCTCAATCGTCTGTGCGGCTTTATCAAAGGCAATAACTTTAAATCGATTCTCTCCGGCGAGCTGCATAAGCTGAGATACTTCACGGAGTTTGGCGGCGATATCCTGATTGGTGTAGGGCATAAAAAGTATGAGCTAAAATTTAATTTATCGGATGATAGTAACTAATGGATTTGCATTCAAAAAGGTTCGGTAGGTGTTAGGGGCAAGGTTTTAGGTGTTAGGTTTTAGTGTGAAGCTACTGTCTTAGGGTCTTGGCCTTTGAAGCTTGGTGAGCAATTCAGGCAAAGGTTCTTTGCTTCCACTCAGACTACCACTAAAACCTAACACCTTGCACCTAAAACCTCTCTACCTAAACGCATCCTCAATATGATTGAATTCCGGAGCTTCATTCTTTTTCTGCACAATCCCGACGATATCAAATCGCATGGGAGACCCCTCCATTTTTCGTTCGTACATCCATGCCTCGGCAGCTTTGAAGATATGCTGAACTTTCTCTTCGGTTACGTGCTCGAAAGGCTGTCCGAATTTTGTATTAGTACGGTACTTAACTTCAACGAATACGATAGCGGTGTCATCATACGCCACGATGTCCACTTCAGAGTGTTCAAAAAAATAGTTCCGCTCTAAAATTCTCCATCCTTTGGATTCCAGATAGGCACAGGCGAGATCTTCCCCATCGTTTCCAATTTCTCGGTGCGACTTCTTAGTCATCAGTATCCTTTTTTCCGGTCAGCGATTCTTTTACTTCTACAAGTTTAACGAGCTGCTTCAGGAATTTTAAATTCTTTTTGTTGATGTAGGGGAGAAGGGCTCCGGTAAAACGCTCAAACATCTCCAGGAACTCCATGTAGTTCTCAATGCGGACTTTGAACTCTTTGCTTTCCTCGTCTGTCAGTCCTCCCGATTCCAGCGTCTGGATACACTTTTCCAGGTTTTCACGGATAGGCGCTATTTCGCGCTGTTGGCGCTCCCGGATAATGGTGGAAACGATTTTCCAGACATCGGTTTCGGCGGAGTAATAATCTTTGCGATCCCCGGGAAAGCTCTTTTTATGGATGAGTTCCCAATCCAGCAGCCGGCGGAGATTCATGTTGGCATTGCCGCGACTGATGTCGAGCGTATCCATGATGGAGTCGGTATCCAGCGGATGAGATTCCGCATACAGCAATGCATGAATCTGAGACATGGTTTTATTGATTCCCCATGCCGATGCCATTTCACCCCAGAGTAGGACAAATTGGTCTAACGCTTCCTGATATGCTTTGCTGTGCTCCATGGGATGATGCTATCCAATGGTTATGGGTTCATCGTTATTTGTGTAAAACAGAATATACAAATAACGATGAACCATAAACGACTTACGATTTGGTTTCTTTGTCGGCTTTTGCCTTCGGTGCTTCAGCTTTGGTTTCCGGAGCTCCATTATCCTTATCTGAACTTTCGGCGGGAGGAGTTGAGGCTGATTTCTTACCTCCGTTCTTGTAATCGGTTACATACCAGCCATCACCTTTGTAAACCACGCCTCCGCCACCGGAAATAATGCGCTTCACTTTTTGTCCGGTTGTAGGGCAGGTTTCCAAAGCAGGTTCACTCATCTTTTGGATGATTTCAAAAGTAGTTCCGTCTTCTCTTTTGTACTCGTATGTAGGCATTGTTCTGTTGATTTAAATTCGGGTCGAATATACGAACCAATTTCTATCAAATTCTGTGCCAATGAAAACTGGTCGGTAATTTTGATAGACACATAGGAGCGGGCTCGCACAAAAGACAGGAAAAAGAAAGTCGGTGAGCAGGAAAACAGTCGTGAAACTTTGGAATTAATGTCACGATTTGAGGATGAAATCGAATCAGGGTTTTTAAAGAACTGGGCTATCTCTTCAGAAAACCGCTTCCATGTTCAAAACGAACAGATACAACTAAGTTCATGATTTCATAACACGAAAAGTTTAGAAAGTGGTACTCTCGGAAAGTTAAAGTCCGTAGTTTAACTTGCTTCAAATAAAGAATCAGTCCGGCATTTTCCTTTCCCAATACGCCTTTCTTTTCGCACGGACATCTACAATAAAATCGATTTAGTTAACCCATTTAGTATTCCAAAAAAATAGATGAAGAAGTATTTAGACCTGTTCGGTCTCAACGATAAAATAGACTATAAGACTGAAATTTTAGCGGGTATCACGGTGTCTATGGCACTGATTCCCGAAGCCGTGGCATTCGCGATGATTGCCGGCCTTTCTCCTTTAACGGGCTTGTACGCTGCCTTTATGATGGGGTTGGTAACCTCCATTATTGGTGGCCGGCCGGGAATGATTTCCGGAGCAACCGGAGCTATTGCCGTGGTATTGGTTGCACTTGCACAATCTCATGGAGTGGAATATATATTCGGGGCAGTAATTTTAGCCGGTATCATTCAGATAGCTGCCGGAGCATTGAAGCTCGGTAAACTGATGCGACTTGTCCCTCACCCCGTAATCTTTGGGTTTGTAAACGGACTGGCAGTTATCATTTTTATGTCGCAGCTGGCTCAGTTTAAAACACCTTCAGGGGAATGGATGACCGGACAAAGCATGTATGTGTTATTAGGTCTGGTTGCTTTAACCATGCTCATTATCTGGGGGCTGCCGAAATTAACCAAAGCGGTGCCTGCATCTCTTGTTGCCATTTTAACCGTTTTCGGAGTGGTGGTAGTTCTCGGAATAGAAACCCGGACCGTGGGCGATATTGCTTCTATCTCAGGTGGATTTCCTCCGTTTCATATACCTGAAATTCCTTTCACCTGGGAGGCCTTTATGGTCATTCTTCCTTACTCAGCTATCATTGCCGGGGTTGGCTTAATTGAAAGTTTGCTAACGCTGAACATCATTGATGAAATCACCGAAACCCGTGGAAGCGGAAATCAGGAAGCCATCGCTCAGGGATCAGCAAATATTCTGTCCGGATTGTTTTCTGGAATGGGCGGTTGCGCCATGATCGGCCAGAGCTTGATTAACGTGTCTTCCGGAGCCCGAACCCGAATCTCGGGTATTGTTGCCTCGCTGATGCTGCTTGTTTTTATCATGTTTGGAGCGCCGGTAATTGAGTTGATGCCAATGGCAGCTCTTACAGGACTGATGATTATGGTTGCTATCGGTACTTTTGAATGGGCAAGTTTTCGGACCTTCAACCGAATGCCGGCTTCCGATATATTTGTGATGGTAACGGTGACGTTAGTAACAGCAGTTCTGCATAACCTGGCGCTGGCCGTTATTGTTGGGGTGATTATCGCTGCTCTCGTTTTTGCCTGGGATAATGCCAAGCGAATTCGTGCCCGCAAGCATATCGACGAAGACGGTATTAAGCATTACGAAATTTACGGGCCACTTTTCTTTGGTTCCGTAACCGTTTTCAATTCAAAGTTTGATGTACTGAACGACCCGGACGAAGTGATCATCGATTTTGAGGAAAGCCGGGTAGTAGATATGTCAGCCATTGAGGCATTGAATAAAATCACTGAACGATATAACAAAGTTGGGAAGACCGTTCACCTGAAACACCTGAGCAAAGACTGTCGAAAACTCCTTCAGGATGCGGATGCCATCATTGACGTGAATGTGATGGAAGACCCCACCTACAAGCTGGCGATTGATAAGATTTAGAGGTTAATCTACATCAATAATAAGATGAGTTGTGGTCGTCAACCGTCAAGCTGAATTTAATTCAGGTTCTGAATAGGGCTACCATCTTGCTACGGGGAAAATCCATCATTATTTTGCCCTCTTCAGATGCTGAATCCAGCCTGCTTATCTGCAGGCAGGTTCAGCATGACAACACTTATTTAATGTAGCTTACTTTAAACTGCTTAACCCCTTTTCAAAACGCTTCATCGCTTCTTCCAAATCATCCATCGAGGCTGCGTAGCTAAGCCGGACGCCACTCGGCTCACCGAAGGCATCACCGGGAACGAGGGCTAGACCAAACTCATCCAGCAGGTACAGGCACAGATCGGTGGAAGATTCAATGTCTGAACCATCCGGTTTGTGGGAGCCGATGTAATGTGAGATGTCCGGGAACACGTAAAACGCACCGCCTGGAGTGAAACAGCTTACCCCTTCCAGCGAATTGAGCGTTTCCACCAAATAATCACGTCGTTTTTTAAACTGTTCCCGCATAGTTTCCACCTCCTCAAGACTGCCTTTATAAGCGGCCTCTCCTGCTTTTTGGGAGATGGAAGAAGGAGCAGACGTTTCCTGACTTTGAATTTTCGAAACTGCACTCACAATTTCATTTGAAGCAGCAAGATAGCCCAGTCTCCAGCCGGTCATCGCGAATCCTTTAGAAAAACCGTTGATCAGCAATACGCGATCTTTAAGGTCCGGCGCCACGTTCAGGATGCTGACATGGTCGCCTTCAAAAACGATGTACTCATAAATCTCATCAGAAATTACATACACCTGAGGGTGTTTGCGCAGTACCTCAGCCAATCCCTCAAGCTCATCGGCGGTATACTGGGCCCCGGTTGGGTTGGATGGGGAACACAGAATCAAAGCTTTGGTCTTTTCGGTGATGGCATCTTCCAGCTGTTGAGGAGTCAGCTTGAAATTATTCTCGAAGGAAGTGCGAACCGTGACGGATTCTCCTTCGGCCAATCGGGTCATTTCAGGATAGGAAACCCAGTAAGGGGCGGGAATGATCACCTCATCCCCGGGATTGACCAGCGCGAGCAGGCTGAACCCAACCGACTGCTTAGCCCCGTTCGAGCAGATAATTTGGGAAGGGTCGTAATCCAGGTTGTTATCGCGTTTCAGCTTCGCACAAATAGCCTCGCGTAATTCCGGAGTTCCCGGGTTCATGGTGTATCCATGAAAGCCATCTTCAATTGCTTTGATGGCTGCATCGCAAATATGCTTGGGCGTTTTGAAATCCGGCTCACCGGCACTCAGCGAGACGATAGACTTTCCCTGTCGCTTTAACTCCTTGGCCCGGCCGGTAACTTTTAGCGTTGCAGATGGCTGTAAATTTTGTGCGCGATTTGAAATCATAATTTCGAAAATGGTGTGGGAGTGAGATTCAGAACGATAAAAATATAAAGGCTGAAAGAAAGAAAAGTAGATTATTTTTTCCCAAATTAACTTGTCCAAAGTTAAAATGGAACGACTGCCATAGAACGGTGTCTAAATAACTTTGGACAAGTTAGTTCAGGTGGTGCGCCTGCAATAAAACGGGGCCTTAGTAACTTTGGTCAAGTTTAAAGCAGTTTCTATCCCTTATCCTTAAACTTTTCTTTAAGAGCCATGGCTACATTTTCGGGGACAAAAGAACTAAGGTCGCCGCCCCAGTATGCAACTTCCTTTACAATAGAAGCAGAGATGAACGTGAACTCTTCATCAGGCATCAGGAAAACGGTGTCCACATTGGGGGCGAGGCGCTTGTTGGTGAGGGCCATCCTGAATTCGTATTCGAAATCAGAAATTTGGCGAACACCTCGCACCAGTGTATCTGCATTCATTTTTTGGGCATGATCAACCAGCAAACCCGTAAACTGATTTACCTCCACATTTTCTGACCATGCTTTATTGGCTATGCAGGCCTCAATAAGGTTGACTCGTTCTTCCCCTGAAAAAACGGCTTTCTTTTTTTTGTTAACGGCAACGGTTACGATCACATGATCAAACAGGTTGGTTGCACGTTCCAGAATGTCGAGGTGGCCATTGGTGATGGGATCAAACGACCCGGGATATAAAGCGATTGTTTTCATAGGGTGTATTTATTCCGAATCTACCGGATGCTTTTGAAAGATGCTAACGATAGTTCGGCCATATGCCTTTGAAAAAGTGCACTTGGGGTGATCGGTGAAATCCTTGTATTTGTCGTGCTCCAGGATAAACCAGCCTTCATCCGTCAACCAATTTTCTTCAAAAACCTGGTCGATGAGTTCATCCATAAAAGGGTAGTCGTAGGGAGGATCACAAAAAATAAAGTGATAGGGAATAGCCATGCCATTCAGAAAGCGTTGAGCATCGGAGCATACAATCCTCATTTGGTCATCAATGCCAAATTCGGCGGCCGTCTTTTCAATTTGCTTCACGTTCTGGGGGTCCAGTTCAACAGAAGTTACGTGCCGCGCTCCCCGTGAAATAGCTTCGAAGCCAAGGTTCCCCGATCCGGCAAAGAGATCCAGAATCTGGGTACCTTCCATAAAAACACGAGCTTCAATCAGGTTGAAGATGCTTTCTTTGGTGCGATCGGTGGTAGGGCGGACATCCAGTCCTTTCGGAATGTTGAAATTTCGGCCTTTCAGTTTTCCGGTAATTATCCGCATGGGATGTTTGGAGTTTTACATTAGAAATTAGGAATCGAAAACCATCCATAAAGATATTCATAATCTCGCAATTCTCCCGAACGTGTCAGGGTTTAATCAGAAATCACAAACATGTAATTTTTCACGCAAAGAACGCTATGGATGCGCAGAGTTCGCAAAGTTACATACTCTTAGCGTACTCTGCGACTTCTTTGCGGGCTTTGCGCTAATAGATACGGGTCAGATATTTAAAAATCGAGGCTTAATAGAATAGCAGGGAAAGCAGCGGCGAGGTCAAAGCCATAGGTTTTTTCTTCTGCTTTCACCCCGATGGTTTCCAGGGAATTGAGTTTAGTGATTTCAGCTGAATCATCCCAAAAACCCTGAAGAGACTGCTCAATTTCATGGCAGTTGTGCCCAAAAAGATAGATGGTTTCATGTATACCACGCATCCAGCTGGAGTGCTTGGCATGCTGCAGCCAGTGGTAAGGCATGTCTTCGGGTTGATCGAAAGAGATGTAGGTGGCAGCTCTGAATTTCCCGAGTAAAAAAGAAGTGATGGAAATTATGTTCTCATGGCAGCCGATCATCAAAAAAGAACCGCCCGGTTTAGCAAAGGCGGACCACTTCTGGGCCATTTCGAAATCACTGCTGAAGTCGGTAGTGGCAACCTGGGTGGTGAGTTCATCAAAGCCGGACATCAAATTGCGCCGCCGAATCGATAGAAACTTGTACTCATTATTATGAACAGTATGCCAGGTGGGTTCAATGTGTTCGCGTTCTACCCCTTTCATTAAAATAGCGAGGTGATCTTCGCGCTCATCGGCATTGTCATAAACAACTTTGGGAAATACGGTCCAGCATTCGTGGGCGGGGTGGGTGAGCGCACGCACCGACTTTATGTTGTGATTGGTACGAAACCGTTCGAAAGTGGAAAGGACGTGGGGGAAATGATCTTCGTGCTGACGCGTGATGGCGTCAATCACGTTGAAGTTGAAGTCAAAGGAGCCTATACGAAAAAGGTGTTTGTCGTTTTCCGGATCATTGATCGAGTAGAACAGGCGATCCGAAAAAAAACAAACACCTAAATTTGCAGAAGCGTCATCCATTAATTCCAGTTTGGAGCATTACGCATCGTCGTACGTTCGAGACTACCCACTGCATCATCAGATCCCGGATCTTCAAGCAGGTAAATTTGCGGTCTGAGCGTATCGTTCAACGTGTATTCCCATTTTGGGAACGGAGAACGAGGAGAATACACCAGGGAATCGGGGTTGTACACGTCAAAAGTAGTGCCAAACAGGGAATCACCCATTGCGATCATTAATGAATCGGTTTTCAGGAATTTCACAAGGCTGTCGAGGCCACCTTCGGTTGGGGGGAAAGTCTCGTTTCGGGTTTGGTACTGGATGAGAGCATCTTTGGTGTCAATAAGGCGCTGCCTGACTTTCTCTTCCAACGCCTCCCGCTCTTTAACCTCTTGATAAGGGGTTACCAGAGAATCATACAGATAGTACGAAAGACCAAGAATGATTACTCCGAATACAATTGTCAAAATTTTATTACGCGATTCAATGTCCATGTGAAAAGCAAATGAGTTAATTAATTAAGTTTTATCCCAAGAAATTTCGGAAAAAGAAAATACACGCACACCCATAGATATGCAACTTTATAGGCGATTGAAAAATATGAATTCATAATTCTTTTTCAGCCCTTATTTTCAGGCTGCCGTTATTAATCTCTAAAGCCCCGTTTAATTGAACCGGAAAATACTCCGTCTTGCCATTCCAAACATCATAAGTAATCTTTCGGTACCCCTGCTCGGGGCCATTGATACGGCGGTTGTAGGGCGCCTTGAGCACGTTTATTACCTGGGGGCCATAGCGGTAGGGAGCATCATATTTGATTTTATTTTTTGGGGATTCGGCTTTTTACGGATGGGAACAACCGGCATGGTTGCGCAGGCTTATGGTGCTCAGGAGGAGCGAAAAACCCGAATCATTCTATTTCGGGTATTGCTGGTAGCTGCGGCCAGCAGTTTGTTAATCCTTCTCATTCAGTATCCACTGATTGAAGTTTCGCTGTACCTGGTAAATGCCTCTCCCGAAGTGGAGGAATATACCCGCCTGTACTATCACATCCGCATTTTTGCCGCACCGGCCACCCTGGCTTTATTTGGGTTGAACGGTTGGTTCCTGGGAATGCAGAACTCAACCTACCCCATGATCGTCACCATTTTCTTAAACCTTGTAAATATTGCGCTGAACCTGATTTTTGTGTTCCGGTTCAATATGACGGTGGATGGAGTGGCTACGGGTAGTTTGGTTGCCAGCTTTCTGGCGCTCGGGCTGGCTTTCATTCTATATAAGAGGAGATACGGTGGTGTTAAGCTCAATATAAAATGGGATGAACTGATTGAAGCCGAAGAATTGAAAAAATTCTTTTCGGTGAACCGCGATATTGTAATCCGGACCTTATGTCTCATTTTCTCCTATGCTTTTTTTACGGCAAAATCGGCAGCGATGGGAGATGTGGTGCTGGCTGCAAATACGATTCTGCTGCAAATGTGGTACATCAGTTCATACGGAACCGACGGTTTTGCTTACGCAGCTGAGAGTTTGGTTGGTCGGTTTAAGGGAGCAAAAGACGACGACAAGCTAAAGAAAGCGGTAACTGCCAACATGCTTTGGGGATTGGGCCTGGGCCTGCTCGGTACCATCACTTATGCGTTCTTTGATGCAGAAATTATATCCCTTTTTACAGATAAAGAGAATGTGATTACCGTCGCCATGGGTGTTGTCATCTGGCTGATTGTAGCTCCGGTCGTTAACAGCGTATGTTTTATTTGGGATGGGATTTACATAGGAGCGACAGCAACCGGTGCTATGCGAAATTCCATGCTTGTTGCCACGGTTCTGGTATTTATTCCGGTATATTTTATAAGTGAACCGTTTGCAGGCATTCATGCGTTATGGATGGCGATGACGGCATTTATGGTAGCTCGAGGTGTAGTGCTGTCTGTCTATGCACCGTCCCGAATATTTGGTAAAAGGTAATCAAGTGATGAAACTATTTAAGAGAACATCCAAAATCGTACTTAGTGCGATTAATTCATTTATAGAAGACAACTGTTTTCAATACAGTGCAGCAGTTTCCTTTTATACGCTTTTTTCTCTTGCTCCCATCGTAATGATAGCCGTTTACATCGCAGGTTTTTTTATAGGTGATGCCAGTGTGATGCGGGAGCTGACGAACTTTCTTGAAAAAAACATCGGTCAGGCAAGTTCAGAGGCAGTCATGCTTTTGGTTGAAACCATACAAACAGATTCGCGGAATATTCTGTACTTATTTCTCAGTATCGCTTTTCTCATCATTTCTGCCACAACGGTGTTCATTCAGTTCAAAGATTCTTTTAACCGGGTTTTAAATGTGGTAGCAAAGCCGGAGATCGGGTTTTCAAAAGTATTGATCGACCGGGTTATGGCCTTTGGAATGATTATGCTATTGGGTATAGCCATGATCTTTTCATTGATCCTCGACTCAACCCTGGTATGGCTCTTTGAATTCCTGCTTTCCAGTTTTGAGACAGCTCAGCTCTATTTGATTGGGTTCGGAAGCAACATTCTTACGCTTTTCATGGTCTTTTTTGCGGTCTTGGTTATGTTTTACACCTTGCCGGATGCCAAAGTACGATGGCGACCCTTATTGATAGGAAGCCTGATCACTACGCTGCTTTTGGCGATTGGAAAATTCGGGGTGGGGATGATTATTGGAAACAGCTCGCTGAATCAACTCTCCGGGGCTTCCTCTTCCATCATTATTTTGATGTTGTGGGTGTACTATTCCAGTAATATTATCTTTTTTGGGATTGAGTTAGTGAAAGCCCTCGCCGAATATGGCGAAGGGGAAATCAAAGCCGGCCGGTTTGCCCGAAAAATAAAGATGGTGGAAATGCCGGGAACAAAGAAGGAGTCCGACAAATTATGAAGCAGATTTTATTAATGAGACATGCTAAGTCGAGCTGGGAAAACCCGGATTTGAAAGACTTTGACCGGCCGCTTGCCAAACGGGGCCTGAATGACGCTCCCAGAATGGGCAAATACCTGAAGAAAATTAAGTATAAACCTGCTTTGGTGATTTCATCGCCGGCTCAACGCGCAAAAGAAACCACGCAGTTGAGTATGGAGGCGGCCAAGCTTGATGAACAACAGATCACGTGGAATGACGATCTTTACTTTGGTTCGGTGCGGGATTATCTCGGGGCTATACAATCGGCTTCGGATGAGTTTGAGCGAATTATGTTGGTGGGGCATAATCCTTTAATGGAAAGCACAACCGGAGTATTGGCAGGCGGTCAGGATAAAACGGCGGTTCGCATGCCAACAGCAGCCATTGTGTGTTTAGAAAGTTTTGCTGATTCCTGGGAAACCATTGCTCCCGGCACCTGTCAGATAAAATGGATGATGATACCCAAGGTGGTTAAAAAGTTATAGAGGTGTTAGAGGCAAGGTTTTAGGTGTTAGGTTTTAGGATAAGCGAATAGGGCAGACAATTAAGCCTTATATAACACGGCGACTGCTTTCAGCCTAAGTTATTTGAATCAACACGAACAACCCTAAAACCTAACATCTAAAAACTAAAACCTATCCCTCAAAACCAGTCCACACTTTTCTAACGAATTGTTATATTAGCCAAGTAAATAAATTCAACCCTCACATCTACAGCAGATGCAATACAAACAAAATTACTTTTACCTTTGCAAAACCCCGTTAAGCGCCGAAGGTCCTGAACATGTTGAGATCATAACCCGCGCCGAAAACAGCGAAGATTTCCCCCGGGTGTTCAAGGAGTATGAAGAATATCGCTCTCACGCTTTTAACGATGATGATATTTATAGTGTAGTTCGAGCAGACGATATTTATGAACTGGTACGAACCGGAACCGAGAATGAAGCTAAGGAATTAGCTTACGAAAAGGCGGAGCAGGAAATCATTACCAACCTGCAGCATCGTGTGATGCAGGGCAAAGATGCTAACGCCAAAGGAATACTGAAAGAAGTGTATGGCATAGAAGAATAACAGCATTCTTCATTTAAACAAATTGAATCCCGCATGCTTAACAGTGTGCGGGATTTTTTTGTGATAAATACTCTCGATGATGCTGATTGTAAATCCTTTTTACTATTCACTTACATTTTGGAACCGTGGCCGCTCAGTTTTGTTTTGATAACTGAATATTCACGAATAAAATGATACTCAGATGGATATTGAAACATTAAACGGAGTCGAAAAAATGAAAGTGAACATTGGAATTTCTGAAGACCATCGGGAGAAAATTGCGGCAGGCTTGTCAAAGGTTTTGGCCGATTCTTACCTGCTGTATTTGAAAACACATAACTATCACTGGAATGTAACCGGTGAGCTATTCCATCAGCTGCACGAGCAGTTTGAAGAGCAGTATTCTGAACTCGCGGAAGCTATTGACGAGATTGCCGAACGCATCAGGGCGTTAGGATTCAGGGCTCCGGGTACTTTTAAGGAGTTCAACGAAATTGCTTCTATCGAAGAAGACACCGACCGGCCGAAAGCACTGGATATGGTCAAGCGCCTCACAGAAGCGAATGAGCAGGTTATCAGAACAGCACGAGAGGCCTTAGAGCCCGCTAAAGCAGCTGATGATGAAGCCACGATTGATTTATTAACAGAGCGGCTGACCGTTCATTCCAAAACCGCATGGATGTTAAGAAGTCATTTAGAAGACTAAAGCAGTTATCCTACACCACGAATTTTAACTAAATAAACAGGAGAGATCCCATGAATGATTTAACCATTAAAGGAACATGGAACGAAGTAAAAGGAAAATTAAAGCAGAAGTATTCAGAGCTGACTGATGATGATCTCGCTTTTACCGAGGGTAAAGAAGATGAGCTTTTGGGCCGTCTTCAAGGCAAACTTGGTAAAACGAAAGACGAGATCAAGAAAGAAATAGCAGAGCTCTGAAAAGAATCGCATAGTAGCTTGAAGGGAAGGTTAACGCCTTCCCTTTTTTATATGTATATCAAAACCTGACTGTAAGTGAATTTTTAAGGATATTCACTTCATTAAAAATTAAAGATCATAAAAATAAGCATGGACAATTTTAACATTACCACAGAAGACATCATGAATCTCGTGACCACTTTCGGTCCAAAGTTGCTTGCCGCGGTTGCGACTCTGGTAATCGGGCTATGGATTGTGAAGTTTATTGTGAAAGGAGCCACCAAAGTATTGAATCGAAGTAGCGTGGATGAGGCTCTGGTTTCTTTTTTGCGAAGCCTTATTTCCATGTTGCTCAAGGTCATGGTTTATATTTCCGCGCTGGGTATGCTGGGCATAGAAATGACGTCTTTTATTGCCGTGTTGGGTGCGGCCGGTTTAGCGGTGGGGTTAGCACTGCAGGGCAGTTTATCGAATTTCGCAGGTGGAGTGTTGATCTTGTTCTTTAAGCCGTTTAAAGTGGGCGATTTTATTGAAAGAGGAAGCGAGTCGGGGACTGTTGAAAAGATTGATATTCTGCATACGCATCTTCAAACCCCCAATAATCAGCTTATTGTAATTCCGAACGGGCAGCTTGCCAATTCTCCCGTAACCAATTACTCAGCCAAAGAAACCCGGCGTGCTGTTTTCCCGGTTGGCATCGGCTACAGTTCGGATGTAAAAAAAGCACGTGAAGTTATTTTGCGGGTGCTGAATGAAGATGAACGAGTTTTGCAAGACCCGGCTCCGGTTGTTGTGCTCACAAACCTTGGAGACAGTTCGCTGGATCTATCTGCCCGCGCCTGGACTAAAACCGAAAATTATTGGGGCTTTTTCTGGGATAATCTCGAAAAAATAAAAGAAGAGTTGGATAAAGAAGGGATCGAAATTCCATTCCCTCAGCGCGACATCCACGTATTCCAGGAAAAGGAATGATTGTCGAATGATCGATTTTTGATTGCAGATTTTTCATGGCACCTCAAAGCGTCCGAAGGTCCTTTGAGCGTTGCTTGCAGTTACTCAGATGCCAAGACTGTTTCAAAAATCGTAAATCGGTCTTTCGATCATTCGCAAATCATCAACTCTGCAAAACGCATCAATCATTTTCGTTTGTTCAAAGTTTTCCTGCTTATCTGTTTGATCTGAAATACTTTGCCGGACTTTTGCTTTATATTGCCAAAGATTAGGCAGATATATTATCTTAACTAATCTAAGCAAGAAGGCTACGAGCCGTTAATCAAAAGACCTACGAGGAAAGGAAGGTTACTGTGGAGAACCTGGAGCAACAAAACGCAAACTCTGAAAAAGAGACCGAGAAAGACGAACTTGAAAACAGTGCTGAAGAAGCTACTTCCGAAGAAGAAACTTCAGTTGATAATGAGGAGCAGGCTGCGCCTCCAAAAGAAGAAGAAGCCGAGCCGGTAGAAAAGCCGGAGAATACAGCCGAAGAAGAGACGCCTGCCGAAGATTCAGAGACCGTTGATGAAGCAGAGGAAACGGGTGAGCCGGAATCAGAAGCTGCGCCGGATTCGGAGGCTGATGAGGTGACAGAGGAAGATGAAGCAGAGGCAGAAGTAGCTGAGGAAGAAAGTGAAGAGACTGCTGAGGATGCCGAGTCGTTTTATGCTGAGATTGTAGAGCGGGCTAAAGAACTGGTGGTACAGACAGACTGGGCCTTTGTTACCACAGAACTGGCTAATCTTGCCCAGAATGTTACAGAAGGACCTAAGTCCACCAGTGAAAAGGCCAGTCAGCTAATTGATGAATTCCAGGAGCTGCGGGATAACTTTGAGCAGAAGAAAAAAGAGCATTACGAAGAGCTGAACCGCAAGAAAGAAGAAAATCTTGCTAAGAAAAAAGAGCTGCTGAAGTCCCTGTCCGACATTATAAATGAGGAAAACTGGACGGCAACCAAAGAGGTGGGCAAAATTAAAGGCCAGTGGGAAAACATTAAGCTGCTGCCACAAGGCGAAGCCGAAGCTTTAGATAAGCGCTTTAAAGAATTGATGGACGAGTTTGAAGATCATAAAGTAGATCGGCTCGTGAAGAAACTTCAGAAAGAAGAAGAGAATTTAGAGCTGAAGCTGCTTCTGCTTGATAAAATGGATGCGCTCACTCAAAAGCTCAATGAGAATACTCCTGACTTTGAAGAATTAGAAGATCAGTTTAATAAGTTGATTTCTCAGTGGAGAAAGGTGGGGCGTGTGCCTTCCGAGAAAAATCAGCCGCTCTGGGATCGGTTCAACGCTGTGCAGGATACATTCAACGAAGTTCGCTTCAAAGTTGATAAAGAATACCGCGAACAGATTGAGAGAGCCCTTTCTAAGAAAAAGAAATTGGTGAAAGAAGCCGAAGCGTTGGTTGATCAGGAAAATATTGCAAAAGCTGCCCGTAAGGTGAATAAGCTTCACAAAGCCTGGAAAAACGCAGGTAACCTCCCGCAGAAAGATGAAAATGAGATGTGGGATCTGTTTAAAGCAGCCACCGACAAATTCAATGAGATGAAGTCGGATAACATTGATAAGCTGCGTGAACAGGAAGAGGCCAATCTCGAAAAGAAATACGAACTGATTAAAGAAGCGGAAGAAGCCAAAGACACTGACGACTTTGATGCTGGCCACCAGAAAATGCAAAGCCTGATGAGCCGGTGGAAGAAAATTGGTCCGGTTCCCAGAAAACAATCTTCTAAAATCTGGAAGAAGTTTAAAGGCGCGATGGATGTGTTTTATGATCGCCGCCGGGAAGCTTTCAAAGGAGAGCGAAAAGACCAGAAGGAAAACCTGGAGAAAAAACAGGAAATTCTTGAAAAGCTGAAAGAGTTAGGCAAGCACGACGATCCCGCACTGGCTGTTCAGGAAGCCAAGAAGTTGCAGCAGGACTTTAAAGACATTGGCTACGTTCCCATTAAAATGAAGAACAAGATCTGGAAGCAGTATCGGGAAGCGTGTGATGTAATTTATGATCGCTATCGCGCGCTGGGATCCGATCTTGGAATGGAGAAAAAGCTGGCTAACCAGGGAATTGATCCGGATACCCGAAAAGACATTATCAAGCTCCAGAAAGAGCGGGACAAGCTCAAAAAAGATGTTTCTAAACTGGAAAGTGAAATGATCCAGTACCAAGAAGCTAAAACTTATTTCAAGCCAACCAACCGGGGAAATGCCTTGAAGGATGAGCTTCAGGAAAAAATTGATAAAGCCGAAAACTCAATCGCTGAGAAAGAAGAACGGCTAAAAGAAATCAATAAAGAAATCGACCAGCTTAAACGAACCGGAGACAGCGACGAAGAAGAATAACAAGCGCTTTCCGTTTGTTTAATATTTTTATACAATGTTGGGCGTTGGATTCTAACTGATTATCCTGCATTCATTTAGTTTTAGAAAACATTAACAGGGAAGAAAATACCGTTCGATTTACACATATTAAGGGGTGCACGATTGAACATGTATAGATAGGTAAGCAGAGGTGTATAAGTAATTTGAAAGGCTCAATACATATAAAATTTTGGGGTGTCCGAGGTTCTACACCTTGCGCTAATAGTGAAAACATGCGTTATGGGGGTAACACAACGTGTGTGCAAATTCAGATCAAAGGTGATGACGAGCTGCTGATTTTAGATTCCGGAACCGGATTTCGAAACCTCGGAAACGAGCTTCAGGGTCGGGGATCTTCGCTTCGCGGACGGGTATTTATAACACACCCCCACTGGGATCATCTGCAAGGTTTTCCTTTCTTTAAACCGTTTTATAACGGGGATAACTGGTTTCGGATTTACCTGCCGCCACAAGGTGAAATTGGATGTAAAGAAATTTTGCAAGGCCATATGTCCAGCACCTTTTTCCCGGTATCCATAGATATGCTGGAGGCCGATTTAGATTGTGAAACCTTTCAGCCCGGAAAAAGAGATTTTGACGGATACTCGGTTGAGTATATGTGGGCAACTCATACGGTTCCAACAGCTATGTATAAGATCAGGGTTAAGGACAGAACCATCATCTTTGCTCCTGATAATGAATTGATGGACGACGATACCGATAAAAGCCGGCAATTCAGAGAAGAGTTTAAAGAATTCATTCGCGGAGCGGATGTGCTTATCCACGATGCCCAGTATTCGAAAAAACTTTATAAGCAGCGCGTTGGCTGGGGGCACTCCTCGTGGGAAACCGTTACGGAACTGGCTAAGGAAGTAAATGTTAAAAGACTATTTTTAACGCACCATGACCCGGATAACAGTGATGACGTTCTGGGAAAAAGAGAAGAGTTGATTCAGGACCTATACGGGTCTTCTTTTGAAAGGGTATGTCTGGCTAAAGAAGGGCAGGAAATTACCCTGCCCTCCGGTTAAGCCAGTTGAAATTTAAGATAAGCTACTCGTTAGAAGTAATAGCGGATACCGATGGCTCCGTTAGCATCAAAATCGGTGCTGGGAGCTAAATCCAGAATAGGAACCGCTTCAACAAATAAGTCAATAGGCGCATCTTCGACCAGGTAATTCAGTCCCAGGGGAACGCGAATACCAATGGCAGCTTCATCTGCTAAAACCAGTCGGGCACCTACTCCATAATAAAAAGCCAATCTGCCCTGATCTACACCGCTTAGCCAGGAATGCTGCAGGTAGTCACTGTGCAGGTGAATGGCATCATACCGGCCAAAAGACCAGGCAGCACCAAAGCCAAAAGCAGACTTGGAATTGTTCCACGCCTTAATGGAGATACCGGTCGGTTCTCCCAGCATTACACCCAGCCCGAGATTTCCGCCTTCACCGTTTGCTTGGGCCTGGGCAGTGTTTGGCAGAGTAATAGCTACTCCGAAAATTATAGTTAGGATAGAAAGTAGTTTCTTAATGTTCATATTTGGTTGATTATTTATGTTTACTACCTCCTTAAATACAAAATAGGGCGAAATTGTTTCAATTTTAGCATGATAAATCATTTCTTAGGGTCGATTCAGTCAAATCAATCTTCATATCTATTTATTTCGTAAGAATAACTAAGCTGATTCACTCAAATCAATACTATTAAAAAAATCAATGCATTATGGACAATCCTTATTACAAAGCAGAAGACCTGAAAAAGTTTGGCGATATCACAGAATTCCAGGAAAAACTGGGGAATAAATTTTTTGAATACTACGGTGAGGTTTTTGAAGAAGGCGCCCTGTCAAAAAGAGAAAAAGCCCTGATTGCACTTGCCGTTGCCCACACGGTTCAATGCCCATATTGCATTGATGCCTACACTACCGACAGCCTCGAAAAAGGGGCCAGTGAAGAGCAGATGATGGAAGCCGTACACGTTGCGGCAGCCATTCGCGGTGGTTCATCGCTCGTACATGGCGTGCAAATGATGAATAAGGTGAAAGACCTTTCCATGTAATTTTATTTAGCAGAGTTAGAATGATTCAGCCCTATTTCCTCCGGGCTGATGACTCATATTATATTATAACAGAAGGAAGTTTTATGAAAAGCTTATTGGCAGAATCTCATGAGTTGGCCAAGCCCAGCGTTCAACTCGATATCATTAACAATCACAACGAAAAGATTAAATCCCTGCCGAAGTTCAGGGATAAAATTGATCCGATTGGATTATTCCCGCTGAAACCTACAGGGATCGATATTTTTCAGATGAATGTGGGCTACATGTGTAACATGACCTGCAAGCATTGCCATGTGGATGCCGGTCCCGATCGGCAGGAAATCATGACGAAGGAGACCTTTGAGCATTGTCTTGAAGCGCTGAAGGGAACCGACATTGATACGGTGGACCTGACCGGAGGAGCTCCCGAAATGAACCCGCATTTCCGGTGGTTTGTGGAGGAAGTTTCAAAGCTAGGGAAACATGTTATTGTAAGATCAAATCTTACCATCCTCACTACCAATAAATTCAGCGACCTCCCCGAGTTTTTTAAGAAGCATGGTGTGGAAGTCACCTGTTCGCTCCCTTTCTACAGTAAATCACGAACTGATCGCCAGCGGGGAGAAGGCACGTACGATAAGTCTATCAAAGCGTTGAAAAGGCTGAATGAAATCGGTTATGGAGACGAAAATACCGGGTTAATGTTGAACCTGGTTTATAATCCGGTGGGGGCTTTTTTGCCGGGAGATCAGGAAGAAATTAAACAGGAGTTTAAGAAAGAGCTTAAGAGAAAGCATGACATCGTATTCAATGACCTTTTTACGATTACCAATTTACCCATCAGCCGATTCCTCAATTTTCTGCTGATGTCAGGTAACCTGGAAGAGTACATGGAAAAGCTGATTGAGTCATTCAATCCGGCAGCTGCAGCCGGGGTGATGTGCCGCAATACCATTTCCATTGGCTGGGACGGCCGCCTGTTTGATTGCGATTTCAACCAAATGCTTGATATGGAAACCCATGAAGACAGTGTTCAACACATCAAAGACTTTGATCTTGAATCGTTAAATAACAGGGAAATTAAGATCAACCAGCACTGTTTTGGATGCACAGCCGGAGCAGGCAGCAGTTGTGGGGGCGCGACTACTTGAACACCCATCAAGGAACATTGAACAAGGAAGGAAGAACGAGGGAAAAGCTGATCATCTTCGTGAAGAACGAGGAGGCCGGGAAAACAAAAACCCGGCTGGCAGCTACAATCGGAGATGAGAAGGCACTTAAGGTATATCAGAAATTGTTAGGCTGGACCTTTGAGCAAACCCGTAATTTAGAAGTGGCCAAAGAAGTATGGTATTCCCGGTTCATCGCGGAAAAGGACATTTGGGAAGGCGGTGATTTTAAAAAGCAGCTTCAGTCAGGGGAAAACCTGGGAAAGAGGATGTCGAATGCTTTTCAGGAATCTTTTTTAAAAGAGTCTTTCCAAAAAGTGGTAATCATTGGCAGTGATTGTGCAGAGCTTACTTCTGACATTATTCAGCAGGCTTTTCAGGAGCTGGAAAAACATGAATTTGTAATCGGACCGGCTGAGGATGGAGGGTATTATCTGTTAGGCATGCGAAGCTACCACCCGGAAGTTTTTGAAGAAATCGAATGGAGTACGGGCTCTGTATTTCAGAAAACAGTTGAAAAAATTCGGGATATTGGGTCAAATCACACCACGCTGAAAGAATTAAACGATGTAGATACCATCGAAGACTGGAATAGAGTTAAGTCCGGTTTGTAAGTATCCGGTCCAAAAAGAGTATAGAGTAAATGATCAGCATTATTATTCCGGCTTATAATGAAGAGGCCAAGATTGGCGAGCTGCTTTCTTTTTTGAGGAAACACAGTGAGGGGCAGGAGGCGGAAATTCTTGTGGTTGATGGAGGCAGTTCGGACAATACAGTTAAAGTGGCAGTAAAAAAGGGAGCGAAAGTAGTGAGAAGCCCCTTAAGAGGCCGGGCAAATCAAATGAATTTTGGGGCTGAAAAGGCCCGGGGGGAATGGCTTTATTTCCTTCATGCCGACACTACACCACCTCCGACATTTATTGCCGATATCACAAAAAAAATACAAGCCGGATTTGATTGCGGTTGCTTCCGCCTGGCCTTTGATGACCACCATCCGGCGCTGAGAATTTACAGTTGGTTTACCCGTTTCGACCTCAACTTTTTCAGGTTTGGCGATCAGAGTTTGTTTGTCAGAAAAGCGCTTTTCTCAAGAATAGGAGGGTTTGATCATAAATTGCTGGTTATGGAAGATCAGGAGATCGTGAGCCGGCTTAAAAGTCGCGCACAATTTGTGATCATTAAAAAGACGGTTGTTACCTCGGCAAGGAAATATCAACGGTTTGGGGTTTTCAGATTACAGTTCATTTTTGCTATTATAGTGGTCCTCTTTTATTTGAAGGTTAGCCAAGAGGTAATAGCACACTTTTATAAATCGTTTATGATGGGCTCGTCATATTAAGTTAGTGTTAAGAGGTAGGGTAATCACAGAGGTTGGCCCCCATTATCGCTATATTTACCGGCCCCAAATAAAACCCCGTTAGTAATCTATATGAGAATTATCCGAGCAGGATTAACCGCTTTTTTCCTAACTTTATTTGCCGCAAATCTTTACGCGCAGGCATCATTCGAAAGAGCCGAAACCAATGTTGGGACTATCGGCCTGTCTATCACAAATTACGGAACCATTGGAAAGCCGGATGTGCGCAACAACCCTGAAGGAGGCTTCAGTATGCGCTACCCAAGCGACTCCCAAATTGAGCATTTGTTTGAAGCGGGGATTTGGATAGGGGCGCTGTACAATAACTCTCAATTGCGGGTTTCCACTTCTTCTATAACCACATCAGGTGGCTATTCGAGGGGTGGTGCCGGTTTTGAGTTTACAGCTGATAATATCATTCTGAGAAGAAGCAGCAACCCGAATGATGAGTTTTTCTCTGCTCAATCTGTTGGGGAGCAGGATATTATCACTGAATTTTCAGATCGGCGCAGAGATATTCAGGGAACACCTATAAGCGGGCATGATACCCCTCTTTACGCTGATGTCAGGTTAGAGAGCTATAACTGGGGTTTCCCGTTTACAGAGAATTTCTCCATTCTTAAATATGAGATTACCAATAACAGCGATCAGTATGCCGGTGCTGCGACCTGGGACAGTGTATTTGTTGGGATGTATGCTGATTTAGTAGTTCGGGATATTACGACCAATGAAACAGGTGGAGCATTCTTCAATAAAAACGGAATAGGGTATATGGACTCTCTATATACTACCTATGCTTTTGATGCAGGGTCTCCTGCAGGCGAACCTGCAATTAACACATATGGTGCAATCTCATTAATTGGGGCTGAATATCGCAATCAGTTTTATCATCCCAAAAATTCAGAATACTTACAGCAGCAGGGATTTAACGTGCCACAGGTAGGGCCAAGTTATTGGTTGTTTAGTGCAGGAACAGGTGTGTTTGATTCCCCTTCGAATGACATAGATCGATACACCAGAATGGCCGAGCAGTTTCCAATTGATTCTACAAATGCCCAAGGTGAAACATACCGAGAAGCTTTAAGGACGGACGGTCAGGATGCTGCGGGTAATTACATATCATTTCTTTCAATGGGGCCATTTCCGGTAGTTGAGCCCGGAGAAACCATAACGGTTTACTTTGTTTACTCAGCGGCCAGAAAGCCGGAGGAATTTCAGGGGACTATACAGAGCATTAAAGAAATTGATACCGAAGATTCGCGTGCCATCTTAACTCAGACTATTAATTCTGCAAACAGAGTTTTTCAGGGAGAAGATGTGAACGACAATGGGGTTCTGGATCCGGGTGAGGATACAGATGGAGATGGTCAGCTTACCCGGTATTTATTCCCCACCCCACCAGACAATCCCAAAGTTCGTATTCAGCTGGAGGAAGGCAAGGCTTCTATTTATTGGGACAGAACAGCCGAGTTTTCAGTGGACCGGGTATCCGGGGAGATGGACTTTGAAGGATATAGAATTTATAGCTCTCAGCTTGGAGATGGACCGGGTGTAGACCCTAAGTTAATTCGAGAATTTGACAAACCTGCAAACCAGATTGCCTTTGATACGGGTTTTGAAGAAGTAGAGCTTGACGAACCGGTTACATTTGAGGGTGATACCTCTGAATACTGGTATCGATATGAGCTGGATGGACTACTAAGTGGATGGCAATACGAGATTTCAGTAACAGCTTTTGATGGCGGTAGTGAGACTTTCGATATAGGGAGTCTTGAAAGCTCGACAAGTTCAAACTCGGTTAGGATTTTTCCCGGAACACCTGTGAACGAAAATTTTGGTAGTAATGCCAAGGAGTATAAAGTAGGGGTGTATCCAAACCCCTATCGCATTAAAGCTGCCTGGGACGGATCCAATGAAAATACAAGAAAACTTTATTTCTATAATTTACCAGCAAGAGCAGAAGTGCGTGTTTATACCGTAGCCGGAGATATTGTTGCTGAATTGGAACATAACTCGGCTACATACAATGGTGATATATCTTGGTTCGATAATTTTAGTGACGACCCAAGAGTAATGGCCGGGGGAGAGCATGCGTGGGATTTACAGTCCGATGCTAATCAAATCTTATCAACGGGTTTATACCTGTTTTCCGTTAAGGATTTGGATTCAGGAGAAGTACAAACGGGTAAGCTACTTATTATCAAATAATCAAAAGACAGAGGATCAACTATGATTAATGCTACAAAAATAGGAGTGAAAGGTGCAGCCTTGTTTGTGCTGACTTTTCTCTTCAGTTATGGTGCAGCTTATGCACAGAGCAACTTGTTTTTCTCGGAGTACATTGAAGGCTCGAGTAATAACAAAGCGTGGGAGATTTACAACCCAAACAGTACCCCCGTAAATCTTGACAACTATCAAATTGCGCAATCTTCAAATGGAGACGGGTGGGAATTCTACCATACATTTCCAAATGGAGCCTCAATTCCAGGTTATGGTACGTATGTAATTACTACCGACCAAGTGAGTTCATCTTTATTCAATGCCGATTTTGCAGATGAGGTGCTTGGCTGGCCAAGTGTTACACATCACAATGGGAATGATGCAAGGGCACTTATTCATATATCAGGAACGGATACTACTTTTTTAGATGTATTTGGAGATCCAAACTCTGATGCTGATTGGGCAGTTGGAGATTCTGCTGAGGCTACTAAAGATCATACTTTAGTTCGAAAGCCTAATGTTTCAACCGGAAATACTACTGCTCTTGGTTCTTTTGGAACTGATGACGCTTCTTCAGAATGGATAGTTTATCCTCAAAATGATTTTGGTGGCTTAGGTGCACATAGAGAATATGGTACCCCGATTACTATTCGTGATCTTAACACCTATCAGAATGTGCCTGAGTTTTCAGAAGCGGCTATTGAAGACCACCCGCTTGCGGATAGTACAGTAACTTTAACGGTTGTTATTACCTCTTATCCGAAAAGTTCAGGATTATCTAACCCGGATGATACCAACGATGACGGTACCATTGATGAAATCTCACGAATTCATGTATTTGTTACAGATACCAATGCAGCAAGCATGGGTCGCCAGGGTATGTCTATTCAGCTTGTTGAGTCTGATTACTCACTTCTTGATGGGTTCACCCGTGGAGATGTTGTAACCCTGGATGCAGTATTAGGCTTCTTTGGTGGAACTTCTCAGGTTGCCGTTGAGTCAGTGAACAGGCTTGGTAACGTAAATCAGGAATTCCCTGAATATGCAAGTCTACTTGACCCATGGGAAGTTGATCTGACTGATATAAACAGTTTTGAAGATGGCGAGCTATCGATGAATTTTCAGAACTACAATGTATATAACGGAGCCTATGTTAAAATCAATTCTGCTACGGTAAGTAACGTAGCGCAGGGCAACCGTGTAGACTGGGCTATCAATAAAGACGGTTCCAGAATTTATGTGTATGATACATCTCTGAGATACCGAAATGATCATGCCATTGGTGCTGAAGGATATCTGCCATCCTATAACGCTCGTAGAATAGATCCTAACCAGGACGGACCATTTGAAGCACCTGCTTCCGGAGCAAATGTAGATATAAGTGGTTTTGTAAACTACGTTGGTGATGACCCTGATGGTCTGGTTCCGAGTGGAAACGGTGCATTCAGCATCAACCCATTTGAAGACGGTGTTGTTTGGCTGAACGGTGTCCGAAACGTTGATGGACAGGACGGATTTGAGTGGCCTAATGACCTTGTGGTTAACGGACTGCCTCCGGTAATTTCGAATGTGTCACTTTCAGACTCTACGATCACTTCAAGTGATGCGGTTACTGTAACCGCAAGTGCCGAAGCTGTTGATGGAGCTACATTGACTGGTGTAAGTTTAATCTACACATCTCCTGATACTACGGATACGCTGACAATGTCAAACACAAGTGGTAATGAGTTTTCAGCTACACTGCCAACATTTGATAACTTCACACCCGTATCTTTCTACATCGAAGCATCGGATGACAACGGGTTGACTGGTAGAGCTCCTTTCTCTGGAGGTTTCAGTTTCTTCGTTGCTGATGATCCGATTTCATCGATTTCAGTGCTACAGGAAACAGGAGATGGACAACCAGGCTCAAGTCCTTTATTAGGAGCGGGTGCTATTCCTGTAAATATCACGGCCACAGTTGTTTCTAGTGCCGGCGAAAGTGGTTTCATTACCATTCAGGATGCTGCCGCCGCATGGTCTGGTATTTATGTAGAAGAAGACAGCGAAACCGAAAGCCTGAATATTGGAGATGAAATTAATGTTACTGAACTGACCATCTCTGAGGAGTTTGGCGTTACCTTTGCTACGCTTGACGAATTTACAGTAGCATCTTCTGGGAATTCTGTAGCAAGTTTAGCGGTAGAGCTTATTACTCAGGACATCACAGGATCTACTACTGCGTATGAAGAATACGAAGGTGTTTACCTGAAATTTAACGACGTAAAAGTGACTACCAACCAGGCCGATGGTTCCAGCGATTTCGGTGAGTGGGAATTTGGTTCTACTCAAGGTGGTGGTGCTGCAGATACACTGGAGGCCGGAGACGGACTACGTGTAGATGATGCATTCACAATCAATTATGGTTCTGACTTAAACGATCATGTTAAAGTTGGTGCTCAAATGCAGTCACTGTCAGGTGTTCTTTATTATTCTTTCGGTAATCCGAAAATGATTTTGAGAACCCTCGATGATGTTGTGGCTGATGACTGGACGCTGCCAGATACCGGTTTTGATCTGGAAACACCGGCTGATGAAGCCACTGTTGAAGTAACCGGTGATATTACCGTTGAGTGGGAAGCTACATCAGACTTTGACGGCAACGATATAACTTACGAATGGGTGCTATACTCAGCCGATACGGCTAACGTTGTTGCATCAGTGCCATCAAATGACGATTCAACGGCTTCTGCCGTAACTCTGACCTACGAAACCGTAGATGGCTTATTAGCTTCAGCAGGCCTAGAAGTAGGCGATAGCGAAGACTTCGTATGGACTGTTCGAGTAAGCGACGGTGTGGATACTGTAGCTGCTGCTGAAGATTATGATGTAGAAACAAATACATTCTCTACATTGTACTACAGCTTGACTTTGCAACGAGCTATGGAAACATCCGGTGAAGTTGAAACAGGCTTGCCTAAGAGCTTTGACCTGAAGCAAAATTACCCGAACCCTTTCAACCCAACAACCAACATCACCTTTGATCTGCCACGTGCTGCAGATGTAAGCCTGACGGTGTATGACATGCTGGGTAGAAAAGTAGCCACATTGGTGAACGAAAGAATGAATGCGGGTAGTCATACAGCAGCATTTGATGCCTCAAGACTGGCAAGTGGTATGTATATCTACCGCATCGAAGCCGGTTCTTTCGAAAGCATTAAGAAAATGATGCTGATCAAGTAACAAATTAGATTTTCCTGGAATGAGGATGGAATACTCCTCATTCCTATTTTTTTAAAAACTAAATAGTTCAGATGTACAAGTCCTTCATTTTAATTTTAGCGGTATTGTCAGCCGGCCTTTTTATTTCGGGCTGTGATGCTGGTTTATCCGGTACGGCTTCAGAAAATCAGCCTCCTTCAACTAATTTAACGGTTGAGAGAATTAACAGGGGAGATGATTTCAGGTTATCCAGCCAGATTAACATTTCCTGGTGGGGCAACGACCCTGACGGGTATGTTGTAGGCTATGAGTATGCCATAAACGATACCAGCGAAGGAGCCTGGACTTTTACGGAGCGATCCGACAGTACCTTTATATTGCCGATTACTGAAGGTCAAAGTGTTGATGATGTTCTTTTCAAAGTAAGGGCTGTTGATAATGAAGGCGCAAAAGATCCCGTGGGCGCACGTCTGGTTTACCCAATAGTCAATTCTGACCCTACAGTTTCATTTTCTGAAACGGAAACTCCGCCTGATACACTGTTTTCAATAAGCAGTTTTGGCTGGAGATTCAATGATCCGGACGGACTATTAAACATTCGCAGCACTGAAATTGCGATTAATGACACCATAAACGGGTGGACAGAAATACCGGTTTCATCAGAAAATGAAGGGCGAATATTTATATCACTCGAAGTGGATAATAGCAGCACAGGTACAAAAACAGCTGATGTGTTTCTGGGTAGATCATATAATCGAGGAGTTGATGAATCCGGCGATCCTATCCAAATAGCAGGTGTTGAGGTGGGAGCTACTAATACAGCTTACGTTCGCTCCATTGACGCAGCAGGTGCTGTAAGCCAGTTAGATAGTGTGAGTTGGTACATTAAACCCCAACGATCAAAAGTGCTATTTTTAAATGATATTGGCTCAAACAATTCTCTGGAAAAACAAAATGAGCACCTTTCATACCTTAATAGCTATGGTATTGAGCCGGATCAGTGGCTGATTAATACCGGGACTCCTTCATTAGGTACTATAGAGCTTTCAGATCAATTTCCTGCGGTAGTGGATCCAACACTACAGAAAACGCTTGCAAAGTGGGATCATATTTATTGGGTATCCAATGATATAGACAGAAACATCGTACATGCATTGGAAATTACCAGAGAGTTCTTCGAGCAGGGCGGAAACATGTTTGTCACTATTCCTATGAAGGAAATTGGCCAGGATGACGATGTATTTAATTTCATACCGGTAGATTCCATCGGGGATTATAGTTCTGCCAGTTCAAGAAGTACTAATTTTATCATCAATAACAATACAGAGGTTCCCAGCCTGACCGGCGGGCCGTCACTTCTTACGGAAAGAACTCAAACGAGTATCTTTCCACTAAAACCAATACCCGGAGCTACCCTTCTATACCAGACTGATTTTCAAACAACAACGTTGACCGGTAGAATTGAGGATTATACTGAGTTCGAAGGGGTAGGTATTGAAAATCCGGAGGGCAACGTAATCTATTTTGGTATGGATCTAACGTTGTTAAATGGCAACAATAATTTGGCCGATTTTATTGAATATATCTGTATCCAAAGACTGGGTTTCAGCAACTGAGGTTATTATGAAAAGATTTAATCTGATTTTATTACTGTTTACGCTTTTGGGAACGGCTTCGGTGTGGGCTCAAAACACAGGATCTATTTCCGGAACCATTACAGCTGATGAAACTGAAGAGCTGCTTATTGGGGTTAATGTCCGAATTGTTGGTACTTCTTTCGGTTCGGCTACCAATCTTGATGGGGAATATGTGATACGAAATATCCGCCCCGGTCAATATAACATTGAAATCACCTATGTGGGTTTTGAGACCGTTTTGCTTACCGGTATTCAGGTTGAGGCGGGCGAAACTACAGAATTAAACTATGCACTGCGTGAGCAAGTTTTAAGTGCTGAGGAAGAAGTAATTGTAGTAGGTGAAGCTCCTATTTTTGACGTGGAAAAATCCTCTACTTCATCCACCATTTCCCGATCGGATATTGAGGCCGCTCCCATCCAAAAAGTGGAGGATGCGGTTGCCTTGCAGTCCGGAGTGGTTAAGGATCCAACCGGACTATACATCAAAGGCGGGCGGGCTTACGAAACCGGCTATGTAGTTGATGGTGTTTCTGCTCAGGATCCGCTGGCAGGAACCGGATTTGGATTAGACTTGGGTTCCAACTCATTTAGTAATGTGGAAGTGATAACCGGTGGGGTAGGTGCTGAATACGGTGACGTAACATCCGGTGTGGTATCGGTTCAAACCCGTGATGGTGGCGACCGCTACGAAGGCAGCTTTTCTCATAAACGGGATAACTTCGGTTCCAACGTGATGTCTCACGAGTCTAACTTTTTTGAAGACGTCTATGAATTGAGTATCGGCGGGCCGGAACCTATCACACAAAAATTATTGCCGCTGGCAGGCCTCAATATCCCGGGTGATGTGTATTTCTTTGCCACCGGGCAGTTCGCTACATCCGACGGTTATACCAAATTATCTGCAGACCAAATCAGGTCATCCATTGTTGACAATGAATTTTGGTCGCCCAGACAAGGGAACCGCTGGAACGGGATGATGAAACTGACCTACAACATCAAGCCGGGGATGCGCCTGCAGGGTGCTTACCAGCGATCGTTGACTATCAACCAGAATACGCGGATGCTTCAGATTACCGGTGCTGATACCCAGATTCAGCCCGGCTTCCAGTTTGCTTTCTCAAACGGCTTTCTCGACAACGCAAACACCTACACTCACGACAGCAACCTTTCCTACCTGAAGTGGACACATACCATTTCTCAAACCGCTTTTTATGAAGTGCAGGCAAGTCGGTTGTTTACCCGCTTAAGGGCAGATGCCAATGGTAGAAACTGGAGACCTGAAAATGTGGATGGGGAATTTGATCCGGGCAGTATCAACACCTATCCTGGAGAAGAGTTTCAGGGAACAGACGACTTCACCTATGTGCTTGCCGGTCCGGGTTATATCAATAACGGTGGTATCGCAACATTATGGCACGATCACTTTGCAGAAGAACTTACGCTGAAGTCAAGCCTCACCAAGTATTTCAATGAGCGTAATAATCAGCTGGTGTTTGGCTTTGAAATGAAATTCAATGACTACCAGTGGATTGACATCACCCGCCCATGGATTGGTGCCCCTATCCGGATTGATGAAAACACGGTTTCAGAAACATTCCGTGTAGGTGAAAGTTTTGATGCCTGGAGGGTTAAACCGACGAGAGGGGCCTTTTTTATAACAGATAAGATCCGTTATAACGGACTGATTGCAAACATCGGCGGGCGATTTGAGTATTGGTCTCCCGGCTCATATGTAGATGAAAGGGTGAAAGAGGCGTTGGATCCAAATACCTATTCCACCATCCCCGAATTTATTGCACAGGACTATCTTGATGAGACGACCGAGATTTTCGGCAATCGGTATAAGTTCATTTTCCTGCCAAAGGTAAACGTTTCTTTCCCGGTGAGAGAGAACCAGGTGTTGTTCTTTAACTATGGTCATTCGGCACGTATTCCTCACCCACGATTTGTGTATGCCGGGCTCGATCCTTTTTACCAGGATCAGTCAGATCTACCCAACCTTGGTAACCCGAACTTAGACCGTGAAATTGATATCTCGTATGAAATCGGTCTTCGGAATCAGATTACAGCAAATGATGCCTTAAATGTATCGGCCTTTTGGAGAGATAAATATGATTTTGTGACTTCCGAGCTAATCACCGTACCGGATATTGATGGCCGACCAACCACCAAGGCATTTCGAATTAACGGTGACTATGCCCGGTCCCGTGGGGTTGAGGTGAGTTACATCAAACGGTATAAGGACTTGCTGCAGGGTCAGGTTTCATTCACCTATTCCCGTGCCGAAGGTTTGAGTTCAACCAACGATGATAATCTGAACGCCATCAATGCCCGCCAAAATGTGGGTAATAATATTGAGACCCCGCTGGCCTGGGATCGCCCGTTCGATATAAAAGGAAATATCCGTTTTACTTACGACCGGGATGAACCCCTGTTTGATTTAAATCCACTGAATCAGTTTCAGATGTTTTTGTCTGCCGTGTGGAGAAGTGGTCAGCGTTATACACCCTATGAATTTGTAGGCTTCGAAAGAAATCCGGTAACCGGTGTTCGCGACTGGCGTCCTATTTACGAGCGATTGGACGATCCTGCTCAACGATACAGTGAAGTAGGTCCGGCCTGGTTTTACATGGATTTCAACATTAGAAAGTGGTTTGAGGTGAACGACACCCGGATCGCGGCTTTCCTCGAAATCACAAATATTTTAAATAATCAAAGCTCAGTAATTATTAACCCGGTAACCGGCAAAGGATACAAAAATTACCCTTCCGATCAGTCTTCTTTAATTGCTCTGAGAGATAACAGAAGTTACGATGTGCCCAATAATGTAAGAGACCCGCGTTACCTGGATCCTACCGACAATAACCTGCCGGCTTATGAAAATCCGGCGAATTACCTGGAACAGAGACACATCGTATTTGGAGTATCTATAAACTTTTAATTATGAAATTCATTAAAGCATTGATAAAAAGTTGTTTGTTGTTTCTTATCGGAGGGTTGCTTTACAGCCAAAGTGCCTATGCCCAAACCAGCTATGGTGATGACCGGGCAGGGACGGAAGGCTTTCAGTTTGCCAAGATTTCCATAGATGCCCGAAGTGCGGCAATGGGTAATTCAAATATGGCCGATGCCATTGATGGATCAAGCCTGTATTGGAATCCGGCCAATGCATCGGTACTCGGCAGTTCCAATGTGATGCTGAATCACACCCAATATGTTGCCGATATCAACCTTGAGTATTTGAGCTATATCCACAAACTCGGACGTTTTGCCATTGGTGGCAGTATCCAATACCTGAATTCCGGGGAGATAAATGAGACTACCGAATTTGAACCCCTGGGAACCGGCCGAACCTTTAGTACGCACCACATTTCCGCGGGGCTGACCGGTTCGCACCAGATTACGGATCTTTTCAGTTATGGAATTACCCTGAGATACCTGTCCGAAAATTATATCGACATTACCTATCAAACAGGAGCCATTGACTTTGGTTTTCTCTACTATGTGGGCGATACCGGTCTCAGGTTTGGAGTGAGTTTGAATAACTTTGGTTTTGAAGCTGCTCCTTCAGGTACTGCTGAATATGAAACCCTCGATGGTATGGTGGAGCAAGAGCCAACCAGCGATTTATCACTGCCAACAAGGTTCAATATCGCGGCAGCTTATAATGTCATCGAAAATGAAAATCACGAGCTTCTGGTAACGGCGCAGATCACTAATCCAAGTGATAACTCTGAGCAGTTGAATATGGGTGTTGAGTATGGTTTTATCGGCCAGTTTTTTGTGAGAAGCGGATACGAATTCGGTGTTGAAGAAAGAGTTTGGCCAAGCTTCGGGGCGGGCGTTCAGGTCCCATTTATGGAAAAAGTATTAAAAGCAGATTACGGATACACCGTGTTTGAACGTTTAGGTGGAATTCACAGAATTGGTTTAAGTGTAGCGCTATGAAACAAGCAGTAAACAGAATTTTTATTGGTTCATTAATCCTGACAGCAGGTTTTCTGTATGGATGTGACAACATTTTTGGAGCCAAGGATAACGACACAACAGATGAAATTTTCGAAGAGGGGAGTATTGACCCAACATTGGAAACCGTAGAAGGATATGCTCCGGTGCTTCCTTTCTGGGGTGAATTTGATGCTCCAACCGATGTATTCGTTGGCTTTGACCGTTTTGTATATGTAACGGATGCGCAGGGTGTCCACCTGCTGGACCGGGCCGACCTGAATCCAAGAATCACCATTGAGTTGGACGGAGCCAATGCCGTTACGCAAGACCGTCTTCTAAATATTTATGTATCTGCCCGCATCGATACTGTGATCGAATCGGTTGATCCCAACATAACCTGGAACCTGCCGGCGGTTTATAAAATTAAGAACATGAACGGGACCGGACCTCTCACCTATGTGGACACTCTTATTTTCCCATTTGATGATGCCAGTTTGAGTACCTCTGCGGCCCAAAATGCCCGCCTCAACCGCGGTTCAAATATCAATTACGAACGCGTTGAAATTACCGGGGTTTCAGCCATGGCTGATAACTCCATATACATCACACGAAGAGGTCCTTTTAATGAAACAAATCAGGTAGCAGCTCCTGATAATACCGTACTGGAATTCAGAAGAATTTCGGAAAACGGTGAGTTGACCGGAAAGATGGAAAACGTTCGCCAAATACGGACGCTGAATCCCGTTACGCCATCCTTGAGAAGTGGAATTGGTTTAAGTTCAGTGGCTACCTTTGTAGCTCCTCCACAGCGCGATACTTTTACAGAAGATCGGAGCTTCCTGATTACCCAGGCCGATCAGACAAAGGATATCTCTTTTAGAGTTTTATGGATTAATGCTGTTGAAACTCCCGACGGACTTGTATTTCAACAAAACTCACAGCTGCTTGCCCAGGATACTACCCAAGCCGATGGCTTTCTATATGAGCCGGATAAATTTCAGCAGCCAACCGATGTGGCATTCGGCGGTGATGATGACAGCTACATATTTGTGGTAGATGCTGCCCAGCATAAACTATATCAGTTCCAGTCGAATGGTCAAGAAGGAGTGCCTCCACCTCCCGGTGCTGAAAATCAAACCAAACAAGTATTGGTGTCATTTGGTGAGCTTGGTTCAGGGCCAAAAGAATTTGATTCCCCGAGCGGAGTTGCTTACTTCAACCAGGTAGTATATGTAGCCGACAAAGGCAATAATCGTATCGCACGATATAAGCTTACTACTGACTTTGAATAGGGCTTAATCCCCGTTCAGTCAAGCTGTTAAGTTATAATAAAACCTGATCGTAACATTATCTTAATCTTATAGTTTTTATTTTTGGGTTCTACTGAAAACCTCAAATAAAACGGACAAATGTTACGCTACTTATCTATAGTTTTTTTAAGTCTGATTGTGTCAGGTTCTGCCCTTGCGCAATCAACTATTACGGGTAAAGTTACGGACGCCAGCACCGGCGAACCCATTATTGGTGCCAACATATTAGTGATGGGAACCACCCAAGGTGCTGCCACCGATCTTAACGGTGAATATGAGATTGACGATGTTGATCCGGGTACCTACAACCTGCGTGTTTCTAATATCGGGTATGTAACCCTGATGGAAGAAGTCACGGTTGGAGAAGGAACCCTTACCCTCGATTTTGAAATGCAACTTACCAGTGAGTCATTGACTTCACTTGAGGTATTTGCTTCTCGTTCAGACCAAACCACTCCGGTTGCTTTCTCTGATGTAAGTCAGGAAGAAATCAGAGTTCAGTTGGGTTCTCGTGACCTTCCTGAAGTGTTAAACGTTACACCTTCGGTTTACTCAACCAACTCAGGTGGCGGTGCAGGTGATGCCCGTATTAACGTTCGTGGATTCAGCCAGAGAAACGTGGCTGTAATGATTAATGGTGTTCCTGTAAATGATATGGAGAACGGCTGGGTGTACTGGTCTAACTGGGATGGCGTTGGTGATGCTGCCCGATCCATTCAGGTTCAGCGCGGTATTTCAAATGTAAACCTGGCTGTGCCATCTGTGGGTGGTACCCTGAACATTATTACTGACCCAAGCAACAATGAAGCCGGCGGCATGGTGAAGTTTGAGAACGGTAGTGGAGCCTTCAACAAAACTACCCTGATGCTGAACTCCGGCCTTATTAACGACAAGTTTGCCATCAGCGCCGTGGGTGTACGAAAAGAAGGCGAAGGTATTGTTGACGGAACATGGACAGATGCCTGGGCTTATCATATTGCGGCTTCATACCAAATTAATGACGAGAACAGGCTTGACCTGTTTGCACTGGGAGCTCCTCAGCGTCACGGTCAAAACCTGTATGCCCAAAATATTGCAACCTACGACCGAAGTTATGCGCTGGGTCTGGATAGCTATGATCCTGCTGCCGCTGATGTATTCTGGGAAAAAGGGCGTTTGTTTAACTCTAATGTTTCCGGAGTATCCAACAGTTATGATGGAAATCAATATGTAGGAGACGGATGGTTAAATCCAAGCATCCAGAGTCGCTACTCTAAAAACTTCCTTAACGAGCGAGAAAACTTCTTTCATAAGCCACAGGTTAACTTAAACTGGTACAGTGAACTGACTGATAAGCTTACACTAACTAACGTATTGTACTACTCCGGTGGTAAAGGTGGAGGAACAGGAACGCTTGGTGACATCGAGTATGATTACAGCCACGCTCAGCGAATTGTTGACTGGAATGCGACTATCGCTGATAACCTGGCCAATTTGGATGGAAGTGGAGATGCTGTTGCAAATGGAATTATCAGAAACAGCCGAAACAACCAGTGGACAGTAGGTGACATTTTGAAGCTTTCTTACCAGGCTAATGAAAACCTTGAACTGCAAGCCGGTTTAGACTGGAGAACAGCTGAAATTGAGCACTATCGTGAAGTACGTGACCTTCTCGGTGGCCGCTATTACATCGACAACTCCAACGATCTGAACCCAAACCGTGAAACTCGTCTGGGAGATAAAGTTGCTTACAACTTTGACAACACAGTAGATTGGTTAGGCGGTTACCTGCAGGGTGAATACTCCAAAGACAACTTCAGCACCTATGCTACGGTGGGGATCTCAACTGTAAAATACTCCCACTTGAACTACTTCCTGGATGATCCTAACAAAGCAGGATTGCAGGAAACAGAACGTGAAAGCGACAATCTTGTTGGATACCAGGCTAAAGCAGGTGTTCTTTATGGATTGAGTGATGATCTGGACCTTTACCTGAATGTTGGCGCAATCTCTAAAGTGCCGATTTTTGACAACGTTATTAACGACGGAACCGGTGCGATCAACGAAGACCCTGAAAACGAGAAGTTCTACTTCTACGAAGCAGGTACTCGTTACAGAGACCCAAGCGGACGATTTGGCTTTAACCTGAACTACTACCTGACCGATCGTCGCGACCGTTCGTTCACAAGAGGAATCAACTTTCAGGATGGAACAGAAGGCTTGATTAACATCACCGGCCTGGATCAAATGCACACCGGGGTTGAGCTTGAAACATCTGCTAAACTGGCTGAATGGGCCCGACTTGACGTGGCTGCTTCTCACAACTTGTGGGAGTACAAGAATGATGTAACTGCGCTTTACACCCCTGATCAGAATAACCCTTCTGTACAGGATACCGTAAGCCTTTTTGTTGAAGGACTGAAAGTAGGTAACGCACCACAAACACAGTTTGCTTATACACTTACAGTAGAGCCAATGCAGAATCTGGATGTTACCCTTGTAGGTACTACATTCATGCGCCACTGGTCAGATTTTGATCCGCTTGACAGAGACGACCCAAGTGATCGTGCACAGACATGGCAAGTGCCCAACTACACGGTGTTCAATGCTCACTTGAATTATGCTCTTCCTGGTGTATTTGAAGGAAGTTCATTGTTCCTGAACCTGTTCAATCTTTTTGATAACACATACATTCAGGATGCTACGGATAACAGTAGATTCAACGGATATGACGGCGATCACGATGCTGATGACGCGGAAGTATTCTTTGGACTACCTCGACGATACAACTTTGGAGTTAGAATCAACTTCTAACAATACAAACGTATCATCAATTTTACGTTAAATTTTGAAAGCAGCCTGTCTTTTGACAGGCTGCTTTTTTATTGTACATCATCATGAAAAAACTACTTGTCTGCGCTTTAATTTCGATGGTCTTAATGGGGTGCATCGAAGAAGAAAAATCAAGGGATGCAAAAGTCTTGCTTGTTTCCTTCGACGGCTTTCGGTACGACTATCTTTCCAAAACCCATACCCCAAATTTTGATAAACTCGTGGAAACCGGCGTATTTAGTGAAGGCCTGATTCCGATTTTCCCGTCAAAAACGTTTCCGAATTATTATGCTATGGCTACCGGTCTGTATCCGGAGAACAACGGCTTTATTGCCAACAATATGTACGATCCTGAGATGGATGCCCGATTTACTATTTCGAACCGGGATGCGGTAGAAAACCCCGATTGGTACGAGGGTGAGCCGATCTGGAATACGGTTGAAAAGGCTGGCAAAAAATCAGGAACCATGTTCTGGGTAGGTTCAGAAACTCCCATACAGGATATGCGCCCCACCCACTGGAAACGATATAATGAAAGCATGCCTGACTCAGCCCGTATCGACACGGTTGTAAAATGGCTCTCTTACGGCAATGAAAAAGAAGTCGATTTTGCCACGCTCTATTTCAGTTTTGTGGATGCTCGTGGTCATCGTTTCGGGCCCAATTCCCCGGAAGTGGTTGAAGCTATTGAGCGGGCGGATAATTTAGTGGGTTATCTGGTAGAATCTATAAACCAAAAAGGACTGTCCGGCAAAACGAACCTGATGATTGTATCGGACCACGGCATGGCAGAAATTTCCAGGGACCGGGTTGTGATTCTTGATGAGATGATAAACCCGGATGATCTGCAGGTTATTTCTTACAGTCCGGCGATGATGACAAATGTAAAGGGTGATAATTTAGAAGGAGTATATTCGGCATTAAAAGCCAATGAAGAGCATTTTAAAGTATATAAAAAGGAAGATATCCCTGAACGCTATCACCTGAAGAATCACCTCAGGGTACCGGAACTCTTGCTGGTTGCCGATGTGGGCTATACCATCACAACCAGGGAGTTTTTTGAGGAACGTGAGAATTATCCATCAGGAGGAACCCATGGCTTTGACAATCAGGCAAAAGAAATGCACGCTCTGTTTGTAGCCAATGGTCCTGATTTTAAAAAAGGATATACAGCAAAGCCTTTTCAGAATGTACACCTGTACTCTTTGATGGCGCATCTTTTGGAGATCACACCGGCACAAAACGATGGAAGCCTGGACAGTGTGTCGGTACTTTTAAAGTGAAATTGGAAACTTTTTCGCCAAAAAAACAGGTTCAAGGGCTTTATTAAGATTGCATCTGTCTAAAAGTGAGGGGATATTCCCTTGCTGAAATACTCAGTCTTTCACAACCTAACAGAGTTTTAAAAATATGCCATACGTTGTTACTGAACCATGCATTCAATGTAAATACACTAACTGCGCAGCCGTATGTCCGGTTGATGCTTTCCGCGAAGGACCTAACTTCCTGGTTATCGACCCGATGGAATGTATTGATTGTGATGCATGCGTATCTGAATGTCCGGTAGAAGCTATTTACCCCGATGATGAAGTACCTGAAAAATGGGAAGATTACATCGACCTGAATGAAAGACTATCCGAAGCCTGGGAAGACCGCATCATCAATGAAACTCAGGATGCACTGCCCGATGCTGACGATTGGGCCACCAAAGAAGATAAGCTTGATCAGCTTGTAGAAACCTGGTAAGTAACCGGAGTTTTCCCTGAGTCACACAGCCTCTAACGATTCCCAAGAATCACTCATTATTGCCTGACGATACCTCCATTTTAAGCGCATCTTCATCCCCAAAAATAATGGGGATCATCAATGCTACGCCCGACTCCTTCAGTGATGGAGGTAAATATCTGAACCATAGCCGGGCTATGGACCGCATTCACCTGATGCTTAAAAACGGGGCACAGATTATAGATGTGGGAGGGGAATCAACCCGGCCGGGAGCCGATCCGGTTTCCGAAAGTGAAGAGATAGACCGGGTTATTCCACTACTTGAAAAAGCCATCCCGGTTTTCAGCGATGCCATATTTTCTATCGACACCACTAAGTATGAGGTGGCTAAAAAAGCACTTCAGGCAGGTGCTAAAATTGTCAATGATGTGAGCGGGCTGCAAAAAGACCCCCGCCTTGCCGACCTTTGCGCTGAACATGATGCCGCATATGTTTTGATGCATTCTCAGGGTGATCCTAAGACGATGCAGAAAAACCCGGAGTACAACGATGTGGTTGAAGATGTGATGGGATTTTTCGAGCGGCAAGCTGCGGAAGCAAAAAAGAGGGGAGTCCATCATCTTATTTTAGATCCGGGAATCGGGTTCGGGAAAACGCTGGAGCACAACCTTAAATTGATTGCCCACCTTGACAAATTCAAAAAATTTGGTTTCTCTGTATTAGTTGGAGCTTCACGCAAGTCCATGATCGGTAAAATATTAGACGACCGGCCTACAGACGATCGCATAACCGGGACCGTTGCGCTGCACTACCACGCACTCATAAAAGGAGCAAATATTCTACGTGTGCATGATGTGAAGGAAGCTTCCGATTCAATTCGTATATTCAACGCAGTTCAATCCCAACAATAACCAAATCCGGCGGCCTTGTTTCCCATTGGTTTCCTTGAATTCGGCTTAAAAGATTTTGCCGAGACGCTCATTATTGCGCTCGTGCTGGTATATCTGTACCGGTGGGTCAAGGGTACGTTTGCCATTCAAGCGGCCCTGGGAATTTTGTTTGTGGTGATTATTAATGTTGTGATTGGGCTTTTGGGCTTTACCACCATCAATTCCATTCTGAGCCAGATTCTGGACGTCGGTATTATCGCGCTCATCATTCTCTTTCAGCCTGAAATCCGGAAACTGCTGTACCGGCTGGGGACCAATACAAGTCTGGATCGCTTTTTCTCTACGTCCAATTCCGATCGTACCATCGATGAAATTATCGACGCCGTCAAGGAAATGTCGAAAAATAAAACCGGGGCACTTATTGTATTTGCCCGGACTTCTTCGCTGCAGGATTTAGTAGATGCCGGTGTAAATATTGACTCTGAAATCCGAAGTGAACTCCTCACAACCATATTCCAAAAGGAAACCCCGCTTCATGACGGGGCTGTTGTCATAAGGGGGAACCGGATTGTGGCAGCAAGTTGTTATCTGCCCATTTCACAAAACCCGAACATCTCTTCTTCATTCGGGACACGGCACCGCGCTGCAGTAGGAATCAGTGAGTCGAATAATGTGTTCGTAATTGTGGTATCGGAAGAAACCGGACGAATTTCCATCGCCCGAAACGGGGCTCTTACCAGTGGACTTACCATTCAGAAATTGCGAGCTGAAATGGAAGAAACCTTCGGCAGCCAGAAGTTTGATGAAGACGTTGCCTTCAGTTCTGCCCAGGCCGACATGAAGCTTAGTTGATTTCGTTAATCGTTATTCGTGAATCCGAGGTTGTTACCGAATAACGATTACACGAATAACGAACTATCTTTCCAAAAACTCTTTCATCAAATCTTTGGCGGCTTTGTAGGAAGATATTTTTCCTTCCTGAACCTGCTTTCGGCAGGCTTCCAGTTTAGATTTGAGATCAGCATCTCCATAAAATGCCTGGTGCAGTTCCTGATGGATGCTTTCATTCAGCCAGTAGTTGGCTTGTTCTTTTCGTTGGTGATCAAAGTACTCTTTGGCTTTGGTGTGGCGCACATACTCATCCACAATTTCCCAAACTTCGGGAATGCCTTTGTTATGAAATGCAGAACAGGTTGTTACTTTGGGAATCCAGCCAGATTCAGTAGGTGGGAAGAGGTGCAGGGCGTTTTTGTATTCAGCCATAGCGCGTTTGGCAGCATCTTCATTCCCGGAGTCGGCTTTGTTGATAACGATGGAGTCGGCCATTTCCATGATACCTCGCTTGATGCCCTGAAGTTCATCTCCGGCACCGGCAAGCATCAACAATAGAAAGAAATCGACCATGGAATGAACAGCTGTTTCTGACTGACCCACACCTACGGTTTCAATGAGGATGGTGTCAAAGCCTGCTGCCTCACAAAGGGTGATGGTTTCCCGTGTGCTTCTCGCTACGCCCCCCAGAGAGCCGGAAGTGGGGGTGGGGCGGATATATGCATTCGGATGATTTGATAGCGTCTCCATGCGTGTTTTATCCCCAAGGATACTGCCCCGCGTTTTGGAGCTGGAGGGATCAACAGCAAGAACGGCTAAGTTCCGGTCCTGTTCATCAATTACATAATTGCCAAAAGCTTCAATAAAGGTGCTTTTCCCAACCCCGGGAACACCGGTGATACCAATTCGAACAGAATCTCCGGAATGAGGAAGACATCCTTCGATGATTTCCTGAGCCAGTTCCTGATGCTCCTGTTTGGTGCTTTCGATTAAAGTAATAGCACGGCTAAGCAACATTCGGTCGCCATCTAAAATACCTTCAATAAATTCGGAAGCGGGTGGAAGTTGTTTACTCAAAGCGCCCTTCCTCCTCTAACTTTTCCATAGTTATAAAGGGGAATTAGCTGGAAAAAGTCGCCTAACAACTTTGGAAAAGTTATTAAGGGTGAAGATCTAAACAAAAAATTTGCAGTTAATTTCATGAGGATGAATAATTCTCAATCAGCACTTCCAGAATTTGTTTGGCGGCTTTGGGGATAACCGTTCCGGGACCGAATACGGCCGTAACTCCGGCATCATAAAGGAAATCATAATCCTGCTGGGGAATCACACCGCCGGCTATAACAATGATATCTTCGCGCCCTTGTTTCCTGAGTTCTTTGATGACCTGTGGAACCAATGTTTTGTGTCCACCTGCCAGGCTGGAAACCCCGAGGATGTGAACGTCATTTTCCACGGCTTGTCGGGCGGCTTCTTCCGGTGTCTGGAAAAGAGGCCCGATATCCACATCAAATCCCAAGTCAGCAAAACTGGTTGAAATAACTTTCGCCCCGCGATCGTGTCCGTCCTGCCCCATTTTAGCGACCATGATTCGCGGACGCCGGCCATCCAGCTCAGCAAATTTATCCGCCAGGTTCAGTGCTGCTTTAAACTGATCGTTATTTTTGAGTTCTGAGGAGTACACGCCGGAAATAGATTTAATGGTTGCCTTGTAACGCCCGAATGCTTTCTCCATGGCATCTGAAATTTCGCCAAGAGTAGCTCGTTTTCGGGCAGCGTCAACGGCTAAAGCTAATAAATTTCCGTCACCCGATTCCGCGCATTCGGTCAGTTTATTCAGCGCAGCTTCTACAGCTTTGTCATCGCGCTCTTGCTTCATCGTGTTGATGCGCTCAATCTGGGATTTACGCACTTTCACGTTATCCACTTCCAGTACATCAATTTCCGATTTCTCATCGGTCTGGAATTTGTTGACTCCTACAATGGTGTCTTTGCCGGAATCGATGCGGGCCTGCTTCCTTGCAGCTGCTTCTTCAATCCGCATCTTAGGGATGCCGGTTTCAATTGCTTTGGCCATACCTCCTAAATCCTCAACTTCACCAATCAGTGTCCAAGCCCGCCGTGCAATTTTGTCGGTCAGGTATTCTACATAATAAGAACCGGCCCAGGGATCAACCGCTTTGGTGATACCGGTTTCTTCCTGCAGAAAGAGCTGGGTATTTCGGGCAATACGGGCAGAGAAATCGGTAGGCAGAGCAATAGCCTCATCCAGTGCGTTGGTATGAAGCGACTGTGTATGCCCAAGCGCTGCTGCCATGGCCTCAACCGTAGTGCGCGCTACGTTGTTGAATGGGTCCTGCTCGGTAAGGCTCCATCCCGAAGTTTGGCAATGCGTTCTGAGAGACAGCGATTTAGGGTTTTTTGGGTTGAAGGACTTCACAATTTTAGCCCATAATAAACGCGCTGCCCGCATCTTGGCAATCTCCATAAAGTGGTTCATGCCAATGGCCCAGAAAAAAGAAATCCGCGGGGCAAAATCATCAATATCCATTCCGGCTTCTATTCCGGTTCGGAGGTATTCAAGGCCATCGGCCAGGGTATAAGCGAGCTCAATGTCGCAGGTAGCCCCTGCCTCCTGCATATGATAACCACTGATAGAAATGGAATTGAAGCGAGGCATATTCTGAGAAGTATATTCAAAGATATCCCCGATAATTTTCATTGATGGTTCGGGTGGATAGATATAGGTATTCCGAACCATGAATTCTTTCAGGATATCATTCTGAATGGTTCCTGCAAGCTGTTCCGGCTTCACGCCTTGTTCTTCAGCTGCAACAATATAGAATGCCATCACCGGAATAACGGCCCCGTTCATGGTCATGGAAACCGACATCTTATCCAGCGGAATCTGATCAAAAAGAATCTTCATGTCCTCCACCGAATCGATGGCTACCCCGGCTTTGCCTACATCACCGGAAACCCGGGGGTGATCGGAATCATACCCGCGGTGCGTGGCAAGGTCAAAAGCAACAGACAAGCCTTTCTGTCCGGCTTCCAGGTTGCGGCGATAAAAAGCGTTGGATTCTTCGGCGGTTGAAAATCCGGCGTACTGACGGATGGTCCACGGACGAACAGCATACATGGTAGAATAAGGGCCGCGCAGATAAGGTGGAATTCCGGCAGCGTAATTGAGATGTTCAAGCTTCTCGATATCCTCTGCGGAAAACCGGGGTTTCACCGGAATTTGTTCAGGAGTTTCCCACGCGTCTTTCTTTGGGGACTTATGCTCTGAATTTACATTTGCTTTAAAATCTATGTTGGAGAAATCCTTCTTCATTATCCTTCCCCGTTTTTAAGTTCTGCTTCAATATTCAAAAGCGATATTTTGTCGATCGTAATACATTCATTCATATCTTGGTCAAAGCTGGCAAAATTTTGAATTTTGAATTCTAAATTTTGAATCTTTTCGTCGGGCTTATATTTATTCACCCCTACCAAAACTTTCTCTTTTTGTTGGTAAGCCTCGATTTTTTCTTTTCGTGAAGCAGCTACCAATTCTTGTATGTATCCTGATTTAAGCGCCTCATGAAAACCACCCTTGGCTTCAATTTCCTGGAATAACACCCAGCTTTTTTGGGCCATGCTATCAGTAAGCACTTCTATATAATATGAGCCGGCACCTGGATCGGCCACTTTATCCAAATACGCCTCTTCCTGGAGTATAAGCTGAATATTTCGGGCAATACGGGAGGCAAAACCGGAGTCATCGGAAAAATGCTCATCATAACGATGGACCGTGATGGTATCGCAACCCCCGATTGCTGCTGACATGGCTTCCGTCGTGGTTCGAAGCATGTTATTGTGGGCATCCGATTGGGATTTATTCCAAAAATTGGTTTCAGCATGGACGGAGGGTTGAGTGATATCCACTCCATATTCGCCTAATACCTGGCCCCACATTCGCTTAAAAGCTCTGAACTTTGCTATCTCAAGGAAGTAATTGGGACCGGTCGCAAAATTAAAATGCATGTTGCCGGCCAGTTTTGAGTTAAATCCGAGATATTCATTACCGGCTGCCATAGAAAAGGCCAACTGCTGAATGATAGTCGCACCGGCGTTTGCAAAAACTGAACTATCGATGGCACAAAATGAAAATGATTCATCAAAGGTATTAACCGTGTTTTTAATCTCAGCTTTTGAAACCAGATTTCCGGTTAAAGCTCCATTTGCCATCGGGTCGAAATTAAAGCCTGCCGATAATTCTTCTGTATTAAGTTTTCGTTCATCACATATTTCCTTTAGCCAAACAGATGCATCAGTTGAAGAAATAGCACTGCCAAATCTCAGAGCGATAAGTTCAATTTGAATGTCCTTTAATAAGTTCTCCAAATCCTCACGGGATTGCAGGTAGTTTTTGGGCGGACAGAAATATAATCCGGAAGCTCCATTTTCGAGTGCATGCAGGGCTTCTTTATTTGCTTCCGATACCGCCGAACTTTCCACGGGTTCTATAACATTCCATGAGCCGTGGGCTGCAACAGTCTCAGGTGAAAGAGAAAGATCACGTACGTTTTCTTCCCGGTAAAACGGAAGAGGATTGACCCCTTCGCCGGATTGCCAGCGAAGCACATCTTTGTAATCTTTTCCTTTAAGGTCTTTCTCAATTACGGCTTCCCATTCCTCAGTAGATATGGGTGGAAACTCATCAAAATGAAGGGCTTTTTCGAAGTCTGAATTTTCCAAGAGTGACTAAAGAATTTTTGAGGTTTAGTAATTATAACGAAAATAAAGAGGTCGAGAGTTCTTTACTAACGGGATGCAAAAAATACGGTTTTAATTAGTAAAAAAGCGCTTACAATTTGTATATTCTGTTTCACTTTCACTCAAAACCTACTCACACAGTTTTATAGATGGAACAAACCGAGCAACTAATTCCACCTCTAACACAGCTCACTGAAGATGAGCAAATGCTTAAAGAAGCGGCAGCTGATTTTGCTGAAGCTTCCATCAAACCCCTGGTCGAAGAAATGGATGAAAATGCCAAGCTCGACCCAGATCTGGTAAAAGAATTTTTTGAAATGGGCTTGATGGGAATTGACATTCCTGAACGTTATAGCGGTGGCGGCGGAACCTTTATGATGTCGATCGTAGCTATCGAGCAGATTTCTCGCGTTGACGCCTCGGCGGGTGTTTTCATGGATGTGCAGAATACCCTGGTAAATAACGCTTTTGTAAACTTTGCCTCCGACTATCTCAAAGAAAAATATTTACCTCTCTTAGCCACCGAAAAAGTAGGTGCTTACTGCCTATCAGAAGCCGGATCAGGCAGTGATGCTTTTGCCCTTAAAACCACCGCTAAAGAAGACGGTGATGATTTTGTGCTGAACGGTTCCAAGTTGTGGATTACCAATGCCAACGAGGCAGACATCTTTTTGGTGATGGCTAATGTGAATCCCGAAGCCGGATATAAAGGAATTACAGCGTTTGTAGTTGAACGCGGAATGGAAGGGTTCTCAATATCCAAGAAAGAGAATAAGCTGGGAATTCGAGCGAGCTCCACCTGCGAAATTTTACTGGAAGACTGCCGTGTGCCTAAAGAAAATGTACTGGGTGAAGTTGGAAAAGGATATAAAGTAGCCATCGAAACATTGAATGAAGGTCGAATCGGTATCGGGGCCCAGATGATTGGTATTGCCCAGGGTGCTTTTGATGCGGCTCTGGCTTACGTGCAGGAACGTAAGCAGTTCGGGAAGGCAATTTCTGAATTCCAGGGTGTTCAGTTTCAGCTGGCCCGTATGGCAACAGATATTGAAACCGCTCGTTTACTGGTTTACAATGCAGCCCGAATGAAAATGAATGGCCAAAACTTTTTGAAAGAAGCTGCAATGGCAAAATTTTATTCCTCTGAAGTTGCTGAACGTGTGAGTTCGCAAGCGGTCGATTTATTTGGAGGATATGGATATGTGAAAGAATATCCCGTAGAGAAATATTACCGTGATTCTAAGATCGGTAAGATCTACGAGGGTACAACGAACATGCAGCTCAGCACCATAGCTAAGTTGCTACTTCGATGAGTGAGTGAGAAAAAGGGGGCTTCGGCCCCCTTTTTATTTTAAGGCTTTGCCGGTTTGAAGTGAAAAGCCCCATTCAAAAACCGCTGCTTATTGAGCTCTTCTTGGGATACGGCACATCGAAATCCCACCTCATAAAACTTTGCATCGCTTAACACGCCAACCCGCCAGTACACCTTAGCGGTATTCACCCAGGAATTAAAACTTCCGCCGCGGATTATTCGCACCATACTGTTTTCAAGGTCGTGCATTTCTTCCGGTCGCTGGTAGAATTGGTAATACTCGCCGATCCATTCCGAAACATTTCCACTCATATCATAAATACTAAGTTTGTTTGGCTTTTTGGTTCCTACCCTGAAGGAAAATGAGAGGTCATCTTGTTCGGTAATGGCATAGTTCGATAAAGAGTCCGGATTGTTGGTGCCCGCAAATAGGGTTGCTCTCCCCCCGGCTCTTGCCGCATATTCCCATTCGGTTTCGGTGGGGAGCCGCCAGCCAAAATAATTACAATAAGCGAGGGCATCATGCCAGTCTACACGAACAACGGCGCGATCTCCGCGCCCATAATGTTCATCCGGGGGAAGTTCCCTGTCTGTTGCTCTGGCAAAGGTATCGTATTGGGCAAATGTAACTTCATACTTACCGATGTAGTAGTCATCCAGGCTTACTTCATGAATTGGCAGGGCATCGGTATTAGTGCTGTCGATGATATCTCCCATTAAAAAAGTCCCGCCTTCAACTTTAACCATTTCAGGCTTGGGTATGGGGGGTGTTTTTTTGAATGTGGAGCAGCTACAGGTTAATATGATTATTAATAACAGGTATAGCGATAGCTTGAAATAATACATACTAAAAAGATAGTATTAATAGGGGAAAATTTCTGAAATAATTGGAATGATGTTGATTTAGTAAGAGTTTTATTGTGGTAAAATTAGGCATCAGTGCGTCAAAAATGTAAAACCTAAAGTAGTAAGATGGATCAGAAGTTAGACCCGGAAGTGATAGAACAAATTAAAAAGTGTTGTAAGGATGAGGCATCATTCTCAAAACTTGAAGAGTTGTTTGGAGAACTTTTTCAGAGATACCAAAACACAAAAAAACAGCTTTCACTGGTTGAGCAAGCTATAAAACACGATTACGATTCAATACTCATTACAGATTTAGATTTAGAAAAGCCGGGGCCAAAAATTGTATATGTAAATGAAGGTTTTACCCGCATGACCGGCTACACTAAAGAAGAAGTGCTGGGCAAAACACCAAGAATTTTGCAGGGTGAAAAGACAGACCGCCACGTGCTCGACAGGCTCAAAGAAAGATTGATAGAAGGGCAGGCATTTTTTGGGCATACCGTGAATTACCGGAAAGACGGCTCGGAGTTCATCAACCAATGGGACATTCATCCGCTTACAAACAGCAAGGGTGAAATAACGCACTGGGTTTCTTACCAGCGAGATATCACCGACAGAAAAGAATCGAGTAAGCTGATATTTGATGCTAATCTGGATTTTGACAATTTGGTAGAAGAGTCTAAGAAAACGTTTATCGACCTGGATGTTCAGGGCAACATCATTTCATCCAATAATTCCTTTAAGAGTTTACTGGGTTACGATGCCGATGAATTGAAAACTGTTAAAATTTGGGATTTGGTTGTTGACGAGGACCAGGATGAAATGAAATCCTTGTTCGGTGATTTTGATTCCAAAATGGTTGAAGACAAAGAATATCCATGGGAGTTTATCCAGAAAGATGGCGAAACCGTGAAGCTGGAAGGAACCATCAATTACTTTGTAAGTAATGATGAAACCGTTATCCGGGTACACTTCGATAATATTTCACTCAGAAATCGCATTATCGAAACGCTTAAAAAGAAAAAAAGCAGCCTGGAGAATATTGTCGGCAAGAAAGATGAATTCACCCTTCGGTTTGTAGCAGGAAGTGACGGCAAAACAGGCTGTAAGTTTGTATCGGAAAACTTTACAAATATCACCGGCCTCAATCCTGAGCTTATTCTTGATGATGGTATTGAGAACGTAATCCACGCCGACGATCTGGAAGAAGCTGAAAAAGCTCTGGAGAAAGCATTTAACGGTACTTCATCCAGCATCAGCTGTAAGTATAAAACTTCCGATGACAACTACGTGTCTGTAATACAGTCGTTTAAGCCCGATTTTGGTAAAGACAAGGAAAAGGTTGAAAGCGTTAAAAGCGTAGCTATGATAGAGCTGGAAGTGGAAAAATAAGTTTCAGCAAAATTGATATGGAAAGCCCGCCAACGTGCGGGCTTTTTCTTTATGTAGAGCAGGTTAACCCGTATATTGAAAATAAAAATGGATATTCAGGCGACAGAAGAACGAATTATCAAAGAGTTTGAATTACTGCAGGATTGGCCCGAGCGGTATAAGTATATCATTAAGCTGGGCGACAAACTGGATCCACTGCCGGAAGAAGCCCGGGTCGAAGAGAATCTGGTAAAAGGCTGTCAGAGCCAGGTTTGGCTTACCGCAGAAATGAAAGATGGGAATGTGATATTTAAGGCGGACAGTGATGCAGCGATCACCAAAGGGCTGGTTTCGCTGATGGTACGTTTTTATTCAGGTCGGGAGCCGGAAGTTATCATGAATAAAAAACCCGAATTCATAGATAAAATCGGGATGGCACAGCACCTTTCGCCAACGCGGGCAAACGGACTTGCTTCTATGGTAAAACAGATGAAGATTTATGCCATGGCCTTTAAATCTCAGAAAACGTTATCGTAATCTAATTGTAAGGCTCATAATAAATCATTTAATTTCCCCCTCTAACGGGGATAAGCAATGAATATGAGCTCAAAATTTTCTCTCACCGGCATTTCTGATATCGCTCTGGGTAAAGACCTGAGATCGGAAAACGAGGTTGTTGGCAAAAAGGCGGGTATGACCGTCCTGAATTCGGTTTCTTTCTTTTTAGCCGGCGTTTCCATTCTCTTTCTCATTGCCTTTCAGATCAACGAATCCGTATCCCTGACGTGGTTTTTTCTGTCTGAAGCTATCGCCTTTTTATTAATTCCTTTGCTGGCCAGGCAGGGATTTGTGAAAGCCGCTAAGATTCTGCTTATCGCTTATGCCGATGTCGGTATTATTATTCTTAGTTCCGTATTCGGTGGCGATGCCATGATTCAGGCATTTTTTATACCCGCCATGGGGCTTTCCATCCTTCTTTTTGATAATACCCAGGTGCACCTGCGCAATATGGGTATTCTGTTATCTATCCTTTCATACTTCATCCTGGATTATATCATCTTCGAGAGAATCAGTATTTCTGAAAGCAGCTTCTCGCTGGTAAGATGGAGTGTTTTGACGGGCTCTTTCGTAACTACCTGGTTAATTTTCAACACCTTTTCACAGTTTAAAGAAGATGCCGAGCACCAGACGCTGGAGCTTTTGCAAAAAGAGCAGGAATTGAATCAGGAGTTGAGCCTGAAACAGGAAAAGCTGGAAACCTACATTGAGCAGCTTGAAGTGGCCACCGAAGAACTCGCAAAAAGTACAAAAGCCAAATCGGAATTCCTGGCTACCATGAGTCACGAGATCAGAACTCCGATGAATGCTATTTTGGGGATGACGCACCTGCTGAAGCAAGACAGTCCGCGCGAAGATCAAATCGAGCCGATCAACATTCTTGACTTTTCCGGTAAAACGCTGCTTTCGCTGATTGATGACGTCCTTGATTTCTCAAAAATAGAAGCCGGAAAAATCGAATTCGAAAGCATTGAATTTGAGCTGAATAAACTTGTAAATGTCATTGTAGAGAGCTTCAAAATTACAGCTAAAAACAAAGGCATTGAGCTTAAAACAGAGATAGGAGAAGGGATACCGAATATCTTAGTCGGCGACCCGGCGCGTCTCACACAGATCCTGAATAACCTGGTAAGTAATGCATTGAAGTTTACTGAAGAGGGAGATGTAAGGTTATCGGTAAATGCTCTTCAGGATGATGATGACTCAATACGCCTTCAGTTTGCCATTTCAGATACGGGTATTGGAATTGAAGAAGATCGAGTAAATACTATATTTGAAAGCTTTACTCAGGCCAGCCAGAATACGAAGCGCTTGTTTGGCGGTACGGGGCTTGGGCTTACCATCAGTAAACAATTGGCGGAACTTCAGGGTGGAGCAATTTCGGTTGAAAGTGAGGAAGGAGAAGGAAGCACCTTCTTTGTAGAGTTAACCTTCGAAAAAGGATCTTCAACTGACGAGGCTAAGGCAATTACCAAAAATGAAGATAATGCAGAAAGTTTAAGCGGTCTGCGTGTTCTGCTTGCTGAAGATAACCTGGTGAACCAAAAGGTAATGCTGAGGTTTCTCGAGCGCTGGAATGTGGATATGACGGTGGTAGATAATGGCAAAGAAGCTGTAGAAGCTATTAAAGAACATAATTACGATGTGGTGCTGATGGACCTTCAGATGCCAACCATGGATGGATACGAAGCCTCCGAGCATATTCGAAAACTGGATGATCCGTACAAGAGAAACACGCCGATTATTGCCCTCACGGCTGCTGCACTAAAAGAAGTGCGGGAGAAAGTGTATGCCTCGGGCATGAACGACTTTGTGACCAAACCTTTTAACCCGGCTGACCTTGAGCAGAAGCTGTTTCAGTTTATAGAGAAGTAATTTAGAACAGCCCGGTTAATTTTTTTGCTGATATAATCTGTTTGATTCTCCGGCACCGCTCTTCAAAATAAAAAAACCGCTCCTGAAATCAGAAGCGGCTTTCTTTAAATCTACAGTTGATTAAAAAGCTTAGGAAGGATTACTTCTTGGTTGCTTTTTTAGCTTGAGGAGCCTGCTTTTTGGCAGCTGCTTTGGGGGCAGATTTAGGAGCAGGTTTTTGTTCTTTGTTAGCCATGGTTTCGGTCTCCAAACAAAAGATTGTGGTTATGTTCTTTCGCCCGTTTTGGCAAATCCCTAACCCATGTTCAGGCAGATGAGCACCCTGAAACATTACAACTATATTCGCACCTTTTTTGACATTAAGCAATAGGTGAGGGAGCGTAGGAAAAAATATTTTTATAAAAAAAGGGCTGCCTTCCTTCCGGAACACAGCCCCTGGTTTTTCGGGGTACAAATGAAAATGAACAAACAGTTATTGTTTTTCAGGGATGGTGACATAGAAGGTAGAGCCAACGCCCTCTTCCGTTTCAACTTTAACTCCGCCACCATGTAATTCTACAAATTGTTTTACAAGCGGAAGGCCTAACCCGGTACTGATTTCACCCTGTGTACCTGAGCGTCGGTGTTTCTCGTTTTGAGTAAACAATCCATCCATATATTGCTCCGGAATGCCAATGCCGGTATCAGATACAGAACAATGAAGAATCCGGTTTTCTTTGGTATCCACAATTTCAGCTTTAACCGTTATGGTGTCACCGGCCGAGCTAAACTTCAGAGCATTAGAAATCAGGTTACTGACAATCAGCTTAAATTTTTCGTTATCAAGCTCAAATGAGTCTGAAATATTGAAATTCGTTGTAATGTCCACTTGCTTGGTTTTAGCGAGTGGGGTATAAATGAGAATCAGGTCTTTAATGAGTTCATCAACCTGAACTTCATCCACAATTAACCGGGAATCTCCTTCTTCCAGAGAGTTGGAGACTAACTCACTGGTGTAAGTAACCAGCTTTCTTCCACTGATTTCAATCATGGAAAGCATACTTTTCAATTCATCGTGATCTCCATCCCAAACATTCTGAAGGTAATGGGCAGTACTTACGATGCCACTGAGCGGACTTTTAATATCGTGATTAACCACCCGAAGGAAATGATTCTTTTCCCTGTTTAATTTTTCCAGCTTTATTTGTGTGCGTCTGATTTCCAGCCGGGAAACAATTTCACGGGCAATGGTCTTAAGTGCTCGTCTTTGGGTCTCGTTGAGCTCTTTTGGGGTGGAGTCGAGCACACAAAGCGCTCCAATATTAAAGCCATCTTTTGTTTTTAGCGGATATCCGCTGTAAAACCTGTGATGAGGATCACGTTGAACAAAAGAGGCATTTTTAAAGCGGTCATCTTTAGAGAGGTCAGTGATTTCCATGCTGCCATCAGCAAGAATGGTGTGTGCACATACGGCTTCTGAGCGGTCGCAATTTGTGCCAGACTCGAGACCGTGAGCCGATTTGGTCCACTGCCGGTTATGATCCAGAATATTCATCTGAGACATAGAGCTTTCCGTTACAATGGCAGCCAGTTCTACCAGCGAATCAAACTCTTCTTCTGGTAATGTATCGAGTATATCATATTTCTCAACTTCCTTTTGACGTTCAGATTCGTTTTCAGGAACCGGATAATCGCTGACTATTTTTTGTTCTATAATTTCGGACATATACAATCTCCACTAATTTTTCAGAGCGCTGTGTGGGCCTTTCAGTTCTCTCTTTGCAAAATGAATCGACAATGTGCTTTTTGTATCACTATCTAATATAACGGAGCCATCAATCTGGCTCGATAATACATCAATAAGTTCCTTTCTAAGATTAGTGTTCGGGTGGTCTGCTTCATACGAAGGAAGTAACGTTGCAGATGGGTCTTCGAGTTCAATTCTTACGCAATCATTAGTAGTCTTCATTTTTAAGGAAAGGCTGACGTTCTCCATACCTTCATTGCTTTTAATCAGGGCCAGGTAATCAAGCACCTCGTTAAGTAGCATTCCGGCGGGAATGGCTTGGTTCACATTTAGCTCAACTTCGTCCAAATCAAAGCTGGTAATGAGTTTATAGGCATTGTTGTCGTTCACCTCAGCACCTTCTTTAACAACCGTTTCTATAAATCTTCTGAAACTCACATGGGTCAGGCTTTCATTTCTGTACAGCAGCTCGTGAATTTTGGCAATCGTCGTAATTCGCGATTGGGTTGAATGCAGGTGCTTGGATATTTTCTGATCTTGATTATCCAGAATCTCCAGTTCTAACAGTCCTGAAATAATGGCCAGGTTATTCTTAACCCGGTGGTGCACTTCCCCAAGCAGTGTTTCTTTCTCGGCAAGCGATTTCTCAATAATATTGCGAGCCTCAACTTGTTCAGTCACATCAATGGCTTCTACGAAAATGCCGTACACATCTCCATTTTCATTATGAATGGGCTTATATACAAAGTTGAGATAATGACTTTTGGAAGCACCATTGCTTCCATTGTTAAAGTAAATTTTCTTCTCGTTAAAATAGAACGATTTATCCTCATTATAACATGTATCCAGCAGATCCGTGAAGCCTTGCTCATCCATCTCGGGGAGGGCTTCTTTTACCGATAAGCCGACCAGATCTTCCTTCCCAACCAACTCTTTATACTTTTGATTTACAAAGTTGTAGATATGCTCTTTCCCTTCCAGCATGGCTATGGCTGAAGGAGACTCTTCAAACATATCCTGCATTTGAACCCGGGCTTTCTGCTCCGTTTCCAGCAGGTTCACAATCTGGTTTTCAAGTGATTTTCTTTGAGTGATGTCCACATACATTCCATATATGGCTATCACTTCTCCGTCCATTTCTACCGGTACGCCCCCTACCAATACCGGAATCTCTTTGCCGTTTTTGTTTAGCCGTATAGTTTCCGTTTGGAAACTGTCTCCTGTAAAGCTTAATCTGGAAAGCTTTTCTCCCTGCTGATCCATAGCCTTGGGAACTATGGTTTCATCGAGGTTTTTACCGATGACTTCTGCATCTGTATATCCAAATATATGGTTGAAGCTCTGGTTAATTTTTTGAACTCTTCCATCAGCATCTACCAATACAATCCCAATTGGAGAATTGAAAAACAATTGGTTCAGAAGCTTCTGGGTTCTTTTACTTTCAACTTCTGCCAGTTTACGTTCGGTGATGTCCATATGAGAACCGGCAAGCTTGGTAGGTTCTCCATCTTCATCCCAGTCTACAAATTTCGCAATGGCCAATATCCATTTGTAAGAGCCATCAGCAGATTTTAAGCGAAACTCAGCTTCATATCTACCTCCTTCTTTCTTATATCTCAGGAACTCGCTTTCTGGAATTTCCTTGTCTTCGGGATGCAAAATGGAAAAGAAGGATTGTTTTGTAAACGCATTACTGTCTTTATCATAGTCATAGCCCAGTAATTTAAACCAGCGCTCATTGAAATAGGTATAGCCTGTAACAAGATCTACTTCCAAAAGTCCAAGGTTTGCCCCATCAACGGCAAGTTCATTAAAGTGCTTGGTACGCTGAAGCTCTTTCTTTACCTGCTGCCGTTCATTCTCAATTTCAATGATGTTGTTGCGGTTCAGACCCCCTCCAACTATATAATGTTCGCCATTTTGCTCAAAACTGGTTCCCTGTAGCAAATAATGAACGACCTGTCCACTTTTTGTTATACAGCGGGCTTCCACACTAATTTTTTTCCCAAGTAGTACGCCATCCAGAATTTTCGAAAGTAAAGGCTGATCCTTGGGGTGAACAAGTTCAGTGACACTAGTATTGGCAATTTCCTCATATGTGTAGCCCAGATCCTGCTCAAGCATATTGTTCCACCGGATCATTTCTCCCTTCAGGTTAAATACAAAAAATGCTGTAGGCAGGCTGGAGATGGCAGATTCCGTGAATTCCTTTTCATCAAGAAGTTGTTGCTGTATGGCTTTACGAGAAGAGATGTCTCTGATGTTTATAATGGTTTTTTCTTCTCCGCCTTCTGCTTCAAATATAACAGAGCTTACCTCAACAGGGATTTTATGTCCGTCTTTGTGGGTAAATTCAACTTCTCCCGTGAAAGACCCATTCTCTCTCCGGTTTGCTATGGCTTCTTTATTAACCGGGTTATTCATGTCAAAAACTAAATCCCGGTACTTTCCTTCCAGTTCTCCGGGCTCATACCCCAACATATCACAGGCAGCCGGATTGACTGCAATAATGAGGCCATCCGGTCTACCTATGATTGTTCCTTCCAGGGTGTTATTAAACTGCAGTTTATACTGTTGTTCGGTAGCTTTAAGAGCCTGCTCTGCATTGCGCTTCTGAGAGATGTTCTTAAATGCCCAGCTAGTAACCGGTTTCCCGTTTTCATTTCGAAATATTGTAACTGACAGCTCAATAGGAATAATTGAACCATTTGCTGTCTTTATCTCATATTCCCCGATATAGTTCCCCTCTCGGTTTATCATTTTCTGAATATCAGCAACATCCATATTAATGTTCAGGTAGTTTGTGATATCTGAAAAAACAAGATCTTTCTGACTTACCTGAAGAATTTCACATGCTACATTATTGGCTTCGATTACAGAATTGGATTCATCGGCAACCAGAATTCCATATAAACTATTCTGAAAATGTTTTTCGAATTTTTCCCGGGTTTCTTTCAGGTAGGTTTGATTCTGTATTTGGGCACTAATGTCTTCGTAAATCAGTATAGCTCCATTATTCTCGCCCAGAGTTTTTACCGTAACAGCAAAAGTCTTCCGGTGGGCGCAAGAAGTAATGTGGCACTTCATCTCAAAGCTTTCTCTTTCTTCATGAAGCACGTCTTTGATACCCAGTAATAGTCTCAGGGCAAAATCATTTCCTTCAGCAAGAGGCTGTTGAAGTACTGATAAGATATTTTTATTGAGTTCAGGATGGGTCCACTTTTCTTCAAAATCTTCCCGGTGTATCTTCCAGTTGTTGTTGAAAGCAACTATAGTACCTTCAGAATCCATAATGGCAACGTGGGCACTTAACGAATTTAGAACGGCCGAGCTAAGGCTGTCTAATTCAATTAAGGTGTGTACATTATCATTATTCTTTTTCATAGGGTAGATGTATATGAAATCTTAAATCTTACTCTCGTTGTACTACAACAGGTTGCTAGCTATTGATTCTTTTTTCTGAGAGTAAATTTAGCCAACTCTCATTTCCCATGAATGACGTGAAAGGCCTAATTTTGGGAATAGGTGAAAAGACCTATGTTTCATTTTCCCGGCAAGGTAAAACAACGACCTTATTAGTCCGGACAATCAGTAAAGGTATTACCATTCATGAGTTGGGATACCGCTTCAAACAATTCAGCTTCAGTGGGGGTGTGTGAAATGATCCCGGATGCACCCGCTTCTATTAACGGCTGAATAAACCTTTTATCGGCGTGATTATTCAAAACTAAAACGGGAATGTCAGGGGAGCTTTTTTTTATGCCCTTTATATTATCGGGGGCATTACCGTAACCATGTGATGTATTTAGGTCATAAATTATAATCTCCGCATTATCCCGGGTTACAGACTCTTTATTCAAAAAAAATTGGGATGGTACAATAAAATCAACAGTCGCGTTTAACGAAGATTGCAAGATCTCCGATACGATATCGTTGGTTTGGTTGATTTTGCCTATGAAGATTATTTTTGCCAATGGTGAACGAGCTTTACTATTACTTGCTATGGCAAAAGTACTCTTTAGTAAGTCTTAATAAATCAGTATTAACACCTATATTTGCATAGGTGTTTTTACCTAGGTAAAAAAAGCAGAATTGCTGTAAACGCCCGGTGGCAAAGGGAAGCAGAACAAAATGTATGTGCGTTATTCTCCATTATTCTCGAAAAGCTGGTTTTTGATCGCATACTTGACAAGCCCGGCGGTATTTTTTGCCCCTGTTTTCTGCAGAAGGTTGCGGCGATGGGCGTCAACAGTTCGTACACTTACAAATAACTGATCGGCGATCTCTTGGTTAGTACACTCGTTTACAATCAGTTTTAAAACCTCCAATTCCCTTTCAGTTATATTGACTTCATTAGCTTCCCTGTTTTTTGAAACAGAAGGTTCAACCAGCTCTTGTAATATGGCCTGGGTGGCATCATCGCTAAAGTAATGCTTACCATCCAGTATGGTATTTATGGCTTTAATGAGCTCCTTTTTGCCCGAACTTTTTAATATATACCCGGAAGCGCCGGCTTTAATCATTTTCTTGATGTGCTGGTCTTCGCTGAGCATGGTTAAGGCGAGGACTTTAACATCCGGCTGTTCTTTCTTGATTTGTTCAGTAGCTTCGATACCGTTCATTTTCGGCATGGTGATATCCATGATGATAAGATCCGGTTTGTGCTCTTTTGAAAGCCTGGTTGCTTGTTCCCCGTTCTCAGCTTCAAATGAGATTTCAAAGCCGGGTTCGTCTTCAATCAATATTTTTATACCGTCCCTAACAATCTGATGATCATCGACTATTGCAATCTTAATATTAGCCATTTATTAAGCATTTGATTGTTTGTTGATAGGAACGATTGCGCTGATAAGTGTTCCTTTTCCGGGTTTTGAATCAAATTCAAAGTCACCACCAAGCGCCCCTGTTCTCGTTTTAATAGTTTGTAACCCCAATCCCGGTTTAAAATCCGGATCAGATGTGTCGAAACCAATTCCATTATCATCAATCGTAAGGATCAAATCAAGCTCATCTTTAATGAGCTGAACATTAATTTTTGAGGCCTCAGAGTATTTAACGGCATTTGAAAGAGCTTCTTGTGCAATGCGGTAAAGGTTAAATTGTACTTCACGGGGTAAATTCAGGCCGTCAATGTTTTGATAAAAGCTAATATCCATTTCATTGCCGGTGCTGTAATTATCCACCAATGCTTCGATGGCTAATCCCAGCCCGTAATCGTCAACCACGCGGGGCATCAGGTTGCGGGAAATCTGCGCTGTCTCATTAACCGCATGCTTCAGCAAATTCAGACCCTTATTAAACTGATCTTGTTTGCGTTCATCCAGCTCAGAAATTTGACTTTCTACAGCATCCAAATTCATATTGGCTGCGGCAAGATACTGCCCGAGCCCGTCGTGAAGTTCCTGAGCAATACGAGCCCGCTCTTTATTTTCACCTTCAACCAGTGAAGCCAACACCATTTCCTCAGCTTTCTTCTGTTCAGTAATATCATTCACCAGTACCAATCGGTAGCTTTTGCCAAAATAGTTAATAGCTGAACCGGTGACTCGCACATTGATGATTTCTCCGTTCTTTTTGATATGCCTGGATTCTAAAGACTCGGACAAAGCGGTCTTTCGGTCGCCCTGAATAATCTGCTTCGATTCATCTTTATCCTCCTCCGGGCGAATATCCAGTAACGTTTTGGTATAAAATTCTTGCCGTGTATACCCGTAATGTCGAACGGCTGACTCATTTACCTCCACGATTGACAGGTTCTCCGGATTATAAATGAGCATGGGCTGAGGGCTTTTTTGAAATAACAGGCGGTAGTTATGTTCTGATTCGGCTAGTTTTTTCTCGGCCTCAACCTGTGCCGTTACATCCACTACTGTAGAAATCATCAGGTTTTGATCATAAACAGGAATATTTTTTGCATTAATAATGCGCTCTTCTCCGGTCTGTGTTGTTATTTTGATCCCTTTCCATTGCATGCGGTCCGGGTTTTTGGATTTAAGATCATCAGTGATCATTTCCGCCATTTTCTTCCGGTAATGGGTATCCGGATATACTTTTTCAAAAAAGGTTTGTACATCGTTGATGATGTTTTTTGGCCACCCATATATTTCAGAAAACCTCTTATTCATCAAGGTTACATCTCCGGAATCGATCAGGTTTACAGCCACTCCAATGGGCAGGTTTTCAATCGTGGTTTCAATAAAATCGATCTGATTCTTTAGTTCTTTTTCATACTCTTTTTGACTGGTGATGTCTTGTACCACACTTACAACCTTCTCAATTTCTCCGGCTTCATTTTTTACCAAAGTAACAGTATGCTCAGAATAGAACCGGGTTCCGTCTTTTTTCTGCATCATAAACTCTGATTGAAAGATCCCGTTTTTCTCAAGGCTGCCGCTGCTCAGTTCATCAAACTCATTATATTTTTGCTCATTAAGATGCAGCAGGCGGGTATTATTTCCAATCAGTTCTTCTTTAGTATATCCGAATAAGTCGGTACAGCTTTTATTACAATCGGTGATAGTGCGGGTGTACGGCTCAAGAATAAATACAGCCTCCTTCAGGCTTTCGAAAGTCTTTTGGAGCAACTGTCGCGACTCAATGATTTTGTCCTGCGAAGCAGTTAATTCAGTTATGTCGAGTCCTATACCTACAATGCTGTTATCAGAAAGTTGAATATTAGACCATTCCTGAATATGAGCGTTACCTTGCTTGTCTTTAACCTCAAACCGATACCATTGTCCGTCAGCCTCTTTCATTACTTTAGCTGCTCTTTCCCTTTCCTTGGGGTCAGGATAGCTGGCGCTCATTAAGTCTATTTCCTTGATCTCTTCATTGCTCCACCCAAGGGTATTCTCAAATGCTTTATTAACTCTGATCTCGTTTATTTCAGGGTCATAGATATCTACCATTACAGGAATTTGCTCAAAAATGCGCTCAAACAATTCTTGCTTAAGTTCATGCTGCTCTTCGAGCTCAACCTGCTCGGTGATATCCTGAATGATGCCGGAAATCATAACAGCTTCACCGCGTGCGTTTTTCTGAACATTGCCCAGGCTTCGCATCCACCGGATGCTGTCATCAGGCCAGATTATACGATATTCGGCCTTATATGGATCTTTATTTGCTATGGCTTCATTAAAGGCTTGTTCAACCCGGTTTTTATCATCGGGATGAATTCGGCTATAGAAGTCATTTACGTTCCACTTCTTTGGTTCTTTCTTTAATCCAAAAAGTTTAAAGTGATGACTGGAAGTAACATTTCGTCCTGTTTCCAAATCAATACTCCAGGTGGCAATTTTAACGGAATCGAGGGCCTTATCCACTCTTTTTGAAGCCTGTTTAATATGTTTGTTGCTGAAATTGACAAGCAGATATAGGAGGGTTCCGGTTACTAAAACATAAAAAATACCTTTGAAGGTGCCGTATTGTGAAAGGGTTTCAATGTCAGAAATGAAGAGCTTTAATAGCTTGTCTGAAAAGAGAATCCACAACCCGCCAAACACCACGTAAATGACAGCAATGTTAATGGCATTTAGCTGGAAAAGTCTATTAAACCTCTTCATAGTTAGCGTTCTCTTAATGGTAAACCTCAAAACTGAACTAACTGTTTTCTCTAATAAACCACAAGAATATTTAATGTTTAACACTAAACGATTTTAAGGGAACCAAACAAAGAGAAATTTACCGTCATAAAAAAACCATCCTCATCTAAAGCAGATAAGGATGGTTGCATTTGTACCCACGACTTAACCCACAAAGTGGCCCTCTTGACCATTAAGTAAGAGCGATCCCAAAGCAATTCCTTACACTTTTTCTGGAATTAATTTTGAGTTTAAAATCAGCCTCTGTGAGCTTGCTAAGCGCGATTGTTTTGAAATAGTCGGATTTGCAAACAGAATTATGAAGAAAGGGAAGTGGATTTTTGTGCGCGAAGGAGAGGTATAAAAAAAGCCACCTTTTGAACAAAGGCGGCTTTAAAAATTTATGTACGCACGAGAGGATTCGAACCCCTGACCTTCTGGTCCGTAGCCAGACGCTCTATCCAGCTGAGCTACGTGCGCAAAAAATTCGAGAGCATCAAAGATAAGAAGATCATAACTGCAGGGCAATTATTTTATGCTTCAGAATGAAGAATAAGTTTTTGAGGTTGGAGGGATATGATCAGCAATTAACAAAGGAACCATTTGGCACGGTTGTTGAACTGTTAAAGGCAGAGAAGGTTTGATGCTAACCCTTAACACGGAGAGAACACAATGAACAATGCATCCCGACATATTTTAATCCAACTTGAAATGATACTCAAAGAGTACCCTGAGGCCGAATTTTATATTCAGGAACGAATGAGGTCCCTGATTTCAGATCTGCTTAACTCTGAGATTTGTTTCGAAGAATTGCAGACACAAAATAATTAATAGGAGGAAAAAAGCCTCAAAAGCAGAAATATATTCCGCTTTCTGTGGCCTCCTTTAGTCATCCGTTGACATCCACTCCTTGTATTGGGCCCGGCGCTCGGTTACCTTTTTCAGGTAATTTTTGGTTTCGTCCCAGGGGAGGTTTGCCAGCAGGTAATCGTAATTTTCCTGGGCGCTCATCCCGTTGATGGTATCCCGGGCATTATTGAAGTTGGTGGAGTTAATGTATGCTCTTGCTACATTTCCGGCGCCGGTGTTATAGGCACAAATCACCAGGTACTCATGTACCGTGCGGTCTTCAATTCCGCGCATATACCGGTTCATCAAAATGTCGATATAAGTAGAACCGAAATGCACGTTTTGGTCGGGATTGAATAAATATTCAGCTGAGGGTATGGCGTCTTCCCCATTTAATACCCGATATACATCCCGACCGGCGGTGCGGGGTACAATTTGCATTAACCCCAGGGCATTGGCATGAGATTTAGCCATGGGATTGAAAAACGACTCGGTATGAATAATGGCAAGTACGAGAGTAGGATCGATTTCATACTTATCTGAGTAGGTTTCCACTTCTTTTCTGAATTTTTCAGCCCGGGTGCGGAGATGATCAGGCACAAGCTGCAGGTTTAAAACGGCAACCTTTCGGATGGTTCCATCTTCTGCTTCCACTTCTTTAATCTCGGTTTGTTCAGCTACCTCTTTAGCGTATTGGAGAGAATCCATGTCTTCCGGGATGTCAACCTGTCCGGCTAAAACGGGCTCCTGCATTACTTCTTTCTCTGTTTCATCAGGCAGTTCCGATTCGGTGCCTTTACTGCTAATTAAATCCAGTACCGTATTTTCTATAGTAATGAGCAGGCTGTCTTCGGTGTCGTTTTCATCAGCCAACACTTCGATAGTGCCCTCACCGTCCTCAAAATCTACGTCCCATCGAACTTTGCCTCCGTTTTGGTATTCAATCCAGTTGGTCTTGGTTCGCTCTTTAAAATCTCCCCATTGCCGTAACATATCATCCCGGAAGCTGTTGAATTCCATTTCATGCTGAAACACAAAAGCTTCATAATCGGCGATGTTTTGGTGTAGCGCAGAATCCTGGGCAGCCTGAATTTGATCAAGTTGCTGCTGCCGTTGCTGCCGGTATTCTTCCCAGGTGAGTGATGCATCTTGTGCTGTGATGTGTGTCGATGAAAAGAAAAGAATGACCAGTCCAAAAAATAGTGAAGTCTTCATAAGTACCCCAAATGTGCTTTAGCCTAATTAATTGGTGAAATTGTCCCCGTGGTTTGTATCCCAAAAGTACAACCTGCAGAGCAAAAGCCAAATACCGATTTTTTGATGCAAAATTTCTGTGTAATGGCTTATGATTTAGGAAGCGAAATGATTTCCGGTATGCAAGCGAGTCGTTCACGGCATCGCGTTAAATAAAAATCGCGTTTAGTTAAAAAGTATTTCACCTAAATTTTCTGTAATCAGATAAAACAATTTAAATTGGCTCTTCGTCTTTTTTTATGAAACTTTGTTAGAAGGGTTGCTTAAAGGTAAAGGAATGTCTAACTCTAACTACCAATTTTAAACAAACAGGACGCTACACTATGAAGAAAATACTACTGTTCTTAAGCTTGATTGTTCTGGTTCCGGCATGGGCGAATGCTCAAAAAGGAGACAAGGACAAAAAAGAAGAAGACAAATTCACGGAACTAACCAAAGATGCCGAACATATTGAGGGTTTCTTTGATCTGTATAAAACAGATGATGCTCTGTACCTGACTGTTACTGAAGAGCAGCTAAATAATGACTTTCTCATGAATTTTGAAATTGAGCAAGGTATTGGTTCATCCGGATTATATGGCGGAACCATGCTGAGCGTGTTTGAGGGGTTACTTGTACGACTTGAAAAGCAGGAAGGAAAGTTGATGCTTGTTCAAAAACCACACCGTTATGTGGCTGAAGAAGGTACACCGGAAGCAGTATCGGTAGAATTGGGATATGGGAATTCAATTCTGGAAACCGCCAAGGTTGAAACAACCAATGATGACGGCGTAATGCTGGTAAATGTGTATGACTGGTTTGTAGGCGACCTTTCCAATATTGGACAGCGGGTGAGCTTTGTGGTTTCTTCACGACCGGGGCAGCCGGGACGTGCTTCTTTTGATAAATCGAGAAGCTACCTGAAAGCGGTTAAGTCATTCCCGATGAATACAAATGTGACCGCTCAGCTTACATTCAATAACAGCGAACTGGGAGGTCCGAGAACCGTAGCCGACAGCCGATATATCCCGGTATCCATTCATTATACCATGGCGGAACTTCCTGAAGAGCCCATGAGTCCGCGTATGGCCGATGACCGTACCGGTTTTTTTATGACGGTACATAAGGACTTTACCGACGATGACGATGATACTTTCTTCAAGCGATATGTGAACAAATGGAGACTGGAATGTGACGGAGCTCCCGGAGCAGACGGACTTTGCGATCCGGTTGAGCCCATCACCTACTATATCGACCACACAGTACCTGAAGCCTACCGGGAAGCTATGATGGAAGGGGTGGAAGAATGGTCGAAGGCATTTGAAGCTGCCGGTTTCCGAGATGCGGTTCAGGCCGAAATGTTGCCTGAAGGTGTTGAGCCGGAAGATATCCGCTATGCAACCCTGAGATGGAACGTGTCGGACCAGCCGGGGTACGGAGCCATTGGCCCTTCTGTGGTTGACCCAAGAACAGGAGAAATCCTGGATGCGGATATACTTTTTGAAGCCAACATGATTCTGGGCGACAAAGAAGAGTACCGCGAAATGGTAGAACCGAGAGCAGCCATTGATGAAATTTACAATGTGAGTGCTGAAGAAGTGGCGATGTCGAGCCGTTCAGAGATGAAGTCGTTTTACACGGAAATGGCCATGCAGCTTGATATGGTTAAAGGACTGCTGGTAGCCAGAGGACAAATTGCTTCCAACGACCCTGTTCCCAAGGAATTCACCGATCAGGCACTGCGATGGGTAACCATGCACGAAGTGGGGCATACGCTTGGCCTTCGTCACAATTTCCGCTCTTCCGTAGATACTCCTCTTGACAAACTATATGACACCGAATGGACTGAGGAAAATGGAGTTTTCAGTTCAACGATGGATTATCCAACGGTAAACTTGTCGCCACAGGGAGAAGACAATGATGGACATTACTATAACACCAGTGTAGGTTCTTATGACCGATGGGTAATCAGTTACGGGTACACGCCGGATGATGAGAAAGCAGCGGAAATTGCCCGAATGGCAGCTCAGCCGGGTCATGCCTACGGTACCGATGAAGATGCCCGTGGTTCAGGTGCAATAGATCCACATGTCAATGTTTATGATCTTGGAGCTGACCCACTTGCATGGGGTAAAGGACGTGCTGCCCTGCTGAGAGACCTTATTCCGGAAGTTCCGGAGATTGCGCTGGCAGACAACATGCCTTATTACGAGGCAACCGATTTGTTCAACACGTACTTCTTCCAGTATGTGAGAGCATTGGGCCCGACGGTGAAATATATTGGGGGCCAATACCAGTACAGAGACCATGTTGGAGATCCTGATGCGCGGATGCCATTTGTACAAATTCCACTGGAAAAACAGCAGGAAGCACTTGATATGATTATCGAGTATGCCTTAGCTGAAGATGCGTTTGAACTTCCTCAGGAAGTATATCAGCAATTTGGAGCTGATCGATGGAGCCATTGGGGTAACTCAAACACCTATGGCGGCCGTATCGACTATCCGTTGCATCAATATTTGTTGGGAGTGCAATCAAGCCTGCTTGAAGCGCTGCTTGATGGAACACGCCTGGCCCGAATTCGGGATACCGAAGTTAAATTTGGGGAAGAAAACACGATCACTATCCCTGAGCTTATGGGAACCATCACCAACGCCGTTTGGAGTGAAGTATGGGCGGCTCCGGGATCAAACATCAGCAGTAACCGCCGTGATGTACAGCGTGCATATCTGGACCTGATGATTGAGATTGTTACAGATGCTCCGTCCGATATGCCGGCAGATGCACGTTCGGTAGCCCGGGCACAATTGTCGGATCTTAACAACCGAATTACCCGGCGATTGACACCACCTTACAGCTTCGATGCTTATACCGAAGCGCATCTGCGTGAAGTGAAGGCACGGGTAGATAAAGCACTGGATGCAGGCTTAAGCCTTGAAAACTGATAGTTAGAAAGGCAACAGCTTAGTACTTCTGAATTTGGCTCCGATGCTCAGCGTCGGAGCTTTTTTTATGTGCAAAAAAAAATACTTCTATCCATTATACCCAACTGAAAGAACCGTGATATCATCCGACTGATCGGCTTTGCCCATAAACTTCAGCACATCCACAATCAGGCTGCGCACCAGTTTATTGATGTTATCTTTGCTATGCTTTTCCAGAAAGGCTTCAAGGCGGGGTTCTTCATACATGGAGCCATCTACAGCCGTTGCTTCTGTAACGCCATCTGTGAAGAGGAGAATTTTTTCACCCGGTTCGAGCGTAAATTCTTTCGTCTCAAAATTGAAGGGTTCAATTTTACCAAGCAGAATTCCTTCCGTAGTTTCAACCTCTTCAATCGTCCCGTCATTTCGGACGATGTAAGGTAGGTTATGCCCGCCATTGCAATATTGCACCTTGCCGGTTCGAACATCCATCACCCCATAAAAAGCGGTAACAAAAGTGGTGAGATCACTTTCCGGGATCAGCATGGTATTAACTGTTGAAAGACAAAGGGCAGGGTCCTGAATCTGTGAGGCAATCGCTTTGATGGTTGTCCGGGAAACCGCCATATATAAAGAGGCCGGAACTCCTTTGCCGGAAACGTCGGCACATACAAAGCCCAGGTGGTGTTCATCCAGCATAAAGAAATCATAAAAATCACCACCTACCTGTTTGGCGGTGTACATCTCTGCGTAAATGCTAAACTCTGAGCGGTCAGGGAAGGGAGGGAACTCCTGGGGCAGCATCTTCTGCTGAATACGAGCCGCTGTTTCCAGGTCGGTTTGTACGGCTTCCAGCGTTTTTTTGTGTTGAATGCCATCCTGAATGAGTTGTATTTCTTTCAGCGTTTTTTCGATAGTGGCATTCAGGTCGGTGAAGTCGATGGGCTTGGTTACAAAATCAAAAGCACCCCGGTTCATCGCGGTGCGGATGTTATCCATATCTCCATAGGCGGAAACAATCACGGTTTTGAACGTGGGGTTTTCGAGTTTCTGCGTCTCCGTCAGAAAAGTGAGCCCGTCCATCCGGGGCATATTGATATCAGATAAAACCAGGGAAATGTTATGCGATTCGCTGAGCATTTCGAGGGCTTCTTCTCCGTTTTCGGCAAAGAAAAATTCGTATTCATCCTCTTTTATTTGTTTGCGGAACCGTTGCAAAATTAACATTTGCAGATCCGGTTCATCATCAACCACTAATATTCTGTGCTTTTCCATAACCCTAGGTTAAATTAAACGTCTATTGGTGAATCAATTGGTTGATTTCTTCTCTGAGTTCTTCAAAATCGATGGGCTTGGTAAAAAATGCCTTTGCGCCCGATTCCATGGCTTTGTCGTAATTATGCTGGTCGCCATAGGCAGATATCATGCTTACTTTTATTTGCGGGAAATCAGTTTTCACCTTTTCCAGCAGCTCCAGTCCCGACATACCCGGCATGTTGATATCAGAAAATATATACACAACCTCGGGGGGGTGATTACTTCTCAAAATCTCGATGGCTTCATCGCCGGAAAAGGCAAATTCCAGTTCCAGGGCATTGCTCCGTATTTCTTTTCTGAATTTTTGACGAAACAGCATTTCAACGTCTTTTTCATCATCCACCACTAAAAATTTCATGGGTTCGCTCATTATTCTATTTGTTTAGGTTGATCGTAAATATTGTGCCCTTACCTTTTTCAGAATCTACCTGAATGGTGCCACCGTGTGCTTTGATGATATCATTGGTAATGCTGAGTCCGAGTCCGGTACCTTCCGTTCCTTTCTTTGTAGTGAAGAAAGGCTGCATAATTTTGTCTCTCATGTCGTCCGGTATTCCCGGCCCGTTATCTTCAATTTGAAGTAAAACGTTTCCATTTTCTGATGAAGTCCTCACCGTAAGCTTGGCTTTGTATTCTTTAGAATTTGTTGCTTGGTCTTTGGACTTCAGCTTTTCCCTCATCGCATCAAAAGCATTGTTGCACAGGTTTACGATTACGCGACTGAAGTCTTCGGCTATTAATGGGATTGGATCTATACTTTCATCCAGGTCAAATATGATGTCAGAATTGATGGGCTCCTTGCCGGCTCTCATACCGTGGAAAGTCAGGTTCACATACTCTCTGACTACCGTATTTATCTGGGTCGGCTCTTTTCTGCCGCTGCCTCCACGCGAGTGCTGCAACATCGATTTCACGATAGAATCAGCCCTTTGTCCGTGCTCATGAATTTTATTGAGGTTCGCTTCAATGTCGGCTAACAGATCCTTTAAGTCAGTATTATCACCGGCCAGCTCACGAGCTTCCTCCAGCAGTTCCACATTCAAGTCAGAAAAGTTATTCACGAAATTCAGCGGATTCTTAATCTCATGGGCAATACCGGCAGTAAGCTGTCCAAGTGAAGCCAGTTTTTCCTGCTGTATGAGCTGTTGCTGCATGTCTTTTAACTCACTCAAGGTTGCATTCAGTTTTCGATAGGCTGAAGCATTGTCGAGGGCAATGGCAGCATAAGTGGCCAGGTTTCTCAACAGGTTCACATGATAAGCGGTGTACGCATCTTTCTTGAAGCTTTGAGTGGTGATAACACCTATCACCCGGTCTTGCTGAACCAGCGGCAGGTAGAGTATAGACTTCGACTCTTCCCCTTCAATAGGCGCCTGATAGGTTTTAACATACTTGGTATGCTCGTTGGCGTAATCCCCGACAATAATTTCCTCTTTGTTCTTGAAGCAGAAAACCGCCAGGCGGTCTTCTTCGTCCAGGTTGTTTACAAAAGGAGATAACATCTTTCCCTTTTCCTTGGTAGCCGGGAACTCGAGTCGGTTTTTTTCTTCATTATAAATTCCGACCCCAAAAATGGAAGCATCCATCAGGGCGTTCACATTCTCGTAAACGGTGTCAATGATTTTGTTTACCGAAAGAGTGGAGGTAATGGCCCGCCCGATCTGGCTCAGCTGCTCGGTATCCGACCGGCGCTTGTTTTCAGCCTCGGCCCGGAGCTCGGCTTCTCGAAGTGCCTGTCGTTCTTGTTCCTTTTTAGAAATACGGCTGCGCTGAAAACGATCAACCCCAAAAACCATAAAGCCCAGCATTCCAACTCCTAAAGAGTAGGCCCACCAGGTTCTGTACCACGGAGGTAAAATGGTTAATCCAATTGTGGCTCCTTCGTGATTCCAGACTCCATCCGCATTCGCTGCTTTCACTTTAAAAGTATATTCCCCTTCCGGAAGATTGGTGTAGGTTGCCGAACGTTTGTTGCCGGCATCAATCCAGTCCGGGTCAAATCCCTCCAGTTGGTAGGAGTAGGTATTCATTTTGGGGTTGGCATAATGCAGGGCCACATAGTCAAAAGTTACTTCATTTTGGTAATAGGGAAGAGTAATTTTTTGAGTATTACTGAGTGCATCCTTGAGCGGAGAATCAGGTCCGGGCACTACGGGTTTGTTGAATATTTTAAAATCAGAAAGCACTACCTGAGGTGGGATTTCATTCACATGCAGCTGTTCGGGAACAAAAGCCGTAACTCCTTCGCCACTGCCAAAATACATAACTCCGTTATTTCCTTTGAAATAACCGTTCTGAGAATATTCCAGTGCCATAAGTCCGTCATCGAGCCCGTAATTTCTAAACGTCTCAGTGGCAGGGTCAAAATTAGAGATGCCTTTATTGGAGCTCATCCAAAGGGTGTTGTTATTATCCACCAACAAGCCATATAGCGAATTATTAGAAAGACCTTGTTCCTCGGTAAAATGCGTAGCCTTGCCGGTTTGTATATCAAAGCGGTTCAGCCCACCATTTGAGGTAGCCAGCCAAAGTGTACCCGGATCATTATTCAGCTGGGTTATGCTTTGTATTTGACTGTTGTTGATGGTTGTTGAATCGGTAGGTTTATAGGTAGAAGCTACAGTTGCAATACCGTCGGGTGTTATTTGGAGTAAACCTAAAGTAGTACCTGCCCACAACATGCTGTCTTCAGCCATATGCAAACTCAAAACGGGAGGGCCGAAATCGGTTTTTAATTCTTCCTGAGGAAGGGGGATATGTTCATACTCTCCGGTGATTGAATTAAAGCGATCGAGCCCGCCAATGCTGCCAATCCAGAAGACGTCCTCATCAGTTGCGGTTGGTACGATCGCAAAAAGGCTGTTTCGGCCCTGGTTCCCATCAATCCGCGGGTGGCGGAAATAAGTAGATTTTTTAGTTGTGCGATCGAATAAACTCAGCCCACCGCTGGTGCCTATCCAAAAACGACCATTAGCATCTTCATGGAATACCCGTATGGATCCAAATATTAATGATGTGGTATCATCAGGGTTAGAAGTATAATGAGAGACTTTCCCGGTGTTGATGTCGAATTCAGTGAGGATATCACCCGCAGACCCGATATCTGTTCCTACCCACAAAGTTCCTTCGCTATCTTCAAAAACACCCCATACAATACCCGGGGAGATGGTTTGGTCATCATCAGGGTTATTCTTCAGGTGAGTGAAATTTACCGCGCCGGGATTAAAGGCGGAAAGCCCCCTGGTTGCTGTACCCACCCAGATGGTTCCGGAACGGTCGGCATACATCGATGTAGCAAAATTATCGCTGAGGCTATTTGGGTCTCGCTGATTGTTACGATAAGAAGTGAATTCACGGTCAACGATGTCGAAGCGGGCAACACCTGTTCCAGGGCCGGCCACCCATAATACATTTGGATTCTCTGGATCAGGCACAACCTGATGAAGAAAGTTAAGCGGGTTGACGTTCTCTCCGTCATTGGGTTCAATCAGATATCGCTCAAAGTCCCCGGTTTTGCTATCCAAAAATACCAGTCCATTTCCGGTTGCCAGCCACAAAGCACCGGGTATATCAGGTGAGAGATATTGATCCAAAACATTCTGAGGGGCTCCATAAAACTCACGGCCATCTATATCAAACAAAAAGCGGGTGATTTCATAAGTATCCGGGTGAATTCTTGAAATGCCATTAGTGCCACCGGCCCAAAGATTGCCTTCAGAGTCTTCGTTAATCCAAAAGACAGTTTGGCTTGCAATTGTTGTTGGATCTTCATGGTCATGCTGGTACCGTATGAATGTGCCGTCTTCACCAGCGGGCATACGATTCAGTCCATCTCCAAAGGTGCCCACCCACAGGTTCCCCCGGCTGTCTTCGAACGGCATAAAAGCACGGTCGCTGGAAATACTGGTAGAGTCATTCGGGTCGTGAACGAACTTCGTGAATTTTCCTGTAGCCTGATTCAGTCGGTTTAATCCACCGCCTTCTGTTGTAACCCAAATATCCCCGTTTGCTGATTCATCCATCCCCCAAACCCAGTTCTCGGAAAGAGACGTGGTATCGAAAGGAGTTTGCTTGTACACTTTAAATTCATAGCCATCGTAGCGGTGGAGACCACCCTGAGTAGCAATCCAGAGAAACCCCTTACTATCCTGCATAATGGTATTTGCACTGGCCTGATTCATCCCATCGCTGAGCCCGGTATGCTCAAAGCGCAGGGAAGGAGCTTCACTTTGTAAAAGCGTGGGTTTTATTTCCTGTTCGGTTTGGGCATGAACAGAAGTTACCAGGCCTACAGAAGCAGCCAGGCAAATAATGCCGGTTTTAAAAGATAGTATGTTTTTTTTGCTCATCGTTTATCCCCCCGGGGATAATTTAATGGTGAGACATGTACCCTCATGTTGGTTAGTGGAAACTTCTAAAAAACCACCGTGTGCTTTAATAATGTCGTTGGTAATGCTTAACCCCAACCCCGTACCTTCGGTGCCCTTCTTTGTCGTGAAAAAAGGCTGAAGAATCTTTTCCTTTATATCTGGTGAAATACCCGGACCATTATCCTCAATTTCTATGAAAGTTGCTTGATTCTTCTCATAGGTCCTCACCGTCAGCTTTGGCTTATATTCTTTACCCTCACTTCCTGAAAGCTGTGGGCTGCCAACTGACAGCTTTTCCCTCATCGCATCAAAGGCATTATTACACAAATTGATTATCACCCGGCTAAAATCTTCAGGAATCAGCGGTACTTCTCCGATCGAATCATCCAGCTCAAAATCCATAGCTACGTTTATGGGATTCTTGCTTGCCCTCATACCATGGAAGGAGAGATTTACAAATTCTTTAACCAATGCATTCAAATCCGTAGGCTCCATCTTTCCGGAACCACCCCGGCTATGCTCCAGCATTGATTTGACGATAGAATCAGCCCGTGTACCGTGTACATGAATTTTGCGGAGATTCTTGTCAATATCATTCAGGTTATCATTGGCCTCCTTAATACGCCCTTTATCCTCCGCTGAAAGCTGATCGCTGAGAGCTGAAAGCTCCTCTTTTGTCTCTTCTATCAACTCCACACTCAACTCCGAAAAATTATTCACAAAATTCAGCGGGTTCTTAATCTCGTGGGCAATGCCGGCGGTGAGTTGTCCAAGGGAAGCCAGTTTTTCCTGCTGTATAAGCTGTTCTTGTGTAGCCTGCAGGTTTTCAAGACTTTCTTCCAATTCCCTGGTTCGTTTTTTGACAAGATTTTCCATAGTGCCATATAATTCGCCATATCGATGGGAGATAAACAGGCTTAAACCAAAAGGGATGGAGGAAAATGCTAATGTCGTATTTAAATAAGACAAGAAGCTTGAAAGGGTATATACTCCTAAAACTTCCAGCCAATAAATGATCACACAAATGATAGACGCTAATATTCCGCCTGCAATATAAACCAGCCCGGTTTTTTTTCTGCGATATGCAACTCGGATCAGGAAGGCACTCAATACAAACGATATAAATAAAACACCCAGTGCTGAATAAGCCAGGTAAAAATCAAAATGATAAATCAGTGCATAAGCCAGAAAAACCCAGGCAAAATGAATTACCTGGTAGTAGTTCTTTAACCGGAACAGCAGGGCTATCACAAAAGGAAGAATGGTAAATGGAAATGCGCATAACAGGTTCCAGGTATAATCTGCAAGAATATAGCCTAATGTCTTGTACTCAATGAAAGCAAAACTGTGCACAGTCAGGCTTCCTATAAGTAAACATAAAATGACGAGTATGATTACAGGGTTGGAGGGGTCTTCAGGAAACTTCAGGTAGAGCATTAAATGAATTAGAAATAGCATCAATAAAATGCCTCCGGTAAAAGAAGCCGTAAATATTCTAAAATCAATTTCGGCAGATAAGTACTTATTGTAGGAAGCAGTGGAAAAACCCATAGTAAAACCCAAATCTGTAGCTGTCTTTCCAAATAACTGTTGATATGGTTTTGCCTGGTGGAATGAGTATCTGACGGCCAATGTGTGTATCCCTCCGGGTTCAATACTGACAGACTCTTTGAGCTTAGTGTTTGGTGAAAAAGTGGTTTCGCTTTCAGGATGAACCGAGAAGATTCCATAATTTTTTATGAGTTTCCCATCCAGATAGACCTCAGCGGCTCCAAATCCGTAAAAATAAAGGTTCCAGTTTTCTTTATAGAAAGCACTGTCGGCAATAAACTGAATTCTCCACCATCCGTAACCCGGCCAGAGTGAATCCGGCATTTCGCTTGCCCGGAGCCCGCCCGGCGGGATATTATGCCATGAGGAATCATTAAAATCAGGATCAGCCCATTCCGGGTTATCACCGGGGTGGTACCTCCAGGATTTATCGAACTTGGGAGAGCTTAAAAGCAGTCGGCCGGTATCAGTTACATCAGCCATTTCGATAGCAGTCAAAGTTGTGTCCTGGTGGACAGGGTTTTCAGCTATGCCCACAGAAAGAAGTAACCCGAAAAATATGGCTAAAGTATTCATGGCACTGTATTTAATTGTACTATAAAACAGGTGCCATTACCATTCGTATTAATACGTATTTCCCCGCCGTGGGCTTTTACAATATCATTAGTGATGCTAAGCCCCAACCCGGTTCCCTCTGTACCTTTCTTGGTCGTAAAAAATGGTTGTAATATCTTACTTCTCATCTCCTCCGGAATTCCCGGTCCGTTGTCTTCAATCTCAATAGATACTTTCCCGTTTTGAAAGGAAGTCCGCACCGTTAGTTTTGCCCTATATTCTTTACCACCACTTTCTGAATGCTGTCGTCTGTCAGCTGACAGCTTTTCCCTCATCGCATCAAAGGCATTGTTGCACAGGTTCACGATCACCCGGCTGAAATCTTCGGCAATCAGCGGTACTTCTCCGATCGAATCATCCAGCTCAAAATCCATAGCTACATTTATGGGATTCTTGCTTGCTCTCATCCCGTGGAAGGAGAGGTTCACAAATTCTTTGACCAAAGCATTCAAATCGGTAGGCTCCATCTTTCCGGAACCACCCCGGCTGTGTTCCAGCATGGATTTAACGATGGAGTCAGCCCGTGATCCATGCTCATGAATTTTGCGGAGATTCATGTCAATGTCCTTCAGTATTTCATGAGCCTCTTTAATACGCCCTTTATCCTCAGCTGAAAGCTGATCACTGAGAGCTGACAGCTCCTCCTTCGTCTCTTCAATCAACTCCACACTTAACTCCGAAAAATTATTCACAAAATTCAGCGGGTTTTTAATCTCATGAGCGATGCCGGCGGTGAGTTGCCCAAGCGAAGCCAGTTTTTCCTGCTGAACCAATTGCTCCTGGGCCGCTCGCAGTTCATTTAATGCCGACTGCAGTTTTTGATAGGCTTCTGCATTTTGAACGGCAATACCTACGTTGGCTGCAATAGTGGAGAGCAAACGAAGGTCAGTTTCGCTGAATCGGTTTTCCTGTTCCTTACTTTGAACGCTGATTACCCCCAGTGATTTTTTACCGGCCAGGATGGGAACTCCAAGGTAAGACTCCACCATTTCCCCTTTCTTCTCAGCCTTAATTTTATCGTAGGTTTCATCGAGGTCGTGGTTCACCAGCAGTGGCTCTTTGCTGGTGATGATTTTTTCGGTGATTCCATTTCCAAAAGGCCGCGATTCTGATTTATCTCCATAGTAATATGGAAAATGAAGCAGGTCTGATTTCTTATCATGAATAGCCAGGTAAACAATGTCTGCTTTAAATGTTTCCCGCATCTTTTCCCCAACCAGTTTAAAAAGCGCATCCACTTCCAGCTGCGATACAATCGCCTTACTGATACTGTTCACGGTTTGAAGTTCGGCGGCTCGCTGCTCGGTTTCCCCCAATAGCCGGGTGGTTTCGTTAAACAATCGGGCATTTTCAAGCGCTACACTCATACTGTTTGTGAGGGTGGTAAGCAGGCGAACATCTGATTCTGTAAACGCGTGCTCCTTTTCTACATTCTGAAGGCTGATGGAGCCCATTACTTTATCACCCACGATCATTGGTACAAAGATGGCTGCCTTGGGAGGTAACCCCTTACTAATACCATGATCGGTGTCTCCGTATTTTTTAGCCGTTTCTACATAATCTTCATTAATAAGTAATGCTTCTTTGGTTTTGATGAGATGTTTATTTGCCCAGATAAATGGCCGGGGTTCTAGATAAAGACGTTCCCCATTTTCAACGGCGTATTCCCAGGTCTCAATTTCTTTGTCATGGTCGAAAGTACGGATGAGCATTGTTTGGGTATTCAGAACCTCACAAATGCGGTTGCCAACCAGGCTGTAGATGGCCTGCATGTCCATTTCCCGCACCAATCCTTCCTGCACACTGTTGATTACGGCCAGCTCGGCATTACGCTGTTCGGTTTCAGCCAGCAGACGGTTGGTTTCATTAAAAAGGCGGGCATTTTCGAGGGCCACCGTCATACTGTTAACCAAGGTGGTAAGTAAACTTACGTCGGAAGAAGAGAAAGCATTCTCCCGGTCCAGGTTTTGAAGGGTCACATACCCGCGAACGGTATCACCCACAATCATTGGTACATATACTGCAGACTTTGCCAATTTTGTTCCGGGTACAGGCTTGAATGGTTTCTTATTTATCCTTGCCATTTCAGCTGCTGCATTCTCATTAATCAGCAGCGTCGATTTATCTTCAATAATTTTAGCTCTAAGCCTGTCGTATAATCTTGATTTTGGGTAAAGCCTTTCCCCGTCTTCAAATACATACTTAAATAGTTCTTTCTTCACTTCGTGATTAAAAGTAACCACACCGGTTACCTGGGCATCAAAAAGATCTCTAATTCGGGAACCCACTAAATCATAGATACCCTGCATGTCCATTTCAGCAACAAGGCCCTGTTGTACACTATTTATAACGGCAAGCTCTGCATTTCGCTGTTCGGTTTCGTTAAAAAGACGTGCATTTTCCAGCGCAACACTCATACTGTTGGCAAGAGTACTTAACAGCCGTACATCAGAATCGCTGAATGCATGTTCCCGGTCGTTGTTTTGCAAAGTGAGGTATCCCCGCACTTCGTCCGATACAATCATAGGAACATATAGTGCTGATTTTGCCAGTCGGGTACCCGGCACCGGCTTTATGGTCTCACCCTTTATTTCCGAGAGAATTTCAGCTGCATTTTCTTCGATATTCAGAATGGTTTTCTCTTTAATAATCTTCTCTCTGATCTTGTCATATCGCCTGACCTTTGGGTACATTCGGGCGCCATCCTCAAAAGCATATTTCCAATCTTCTGTTTTAGCCTCATGATTAAAAGTAACGATACCGGTAACCTGAGCATCAAAGAGTTCGTGTATTCGGTTACCCACCAGGTCATAAATACCTTGCATGTCCATTTCCGCAACCAAGCCCTGCTGCACGCTGTTAATTACAGCTAATTCTGCATTTCGTTGCTCGGTTTCGTTGAAGAGCCGGGCGTTTTCCAGCGCTACACTCATACTGTTGGCAAGAGTACTTAGCAGCCGTACATCCGATTCACTGAAGGCATGTTCCTTGTCAATATTTTGAAGGCTTACATAACCCCGGACGCTGTTACCGACTTTAAGCGGTACATAGAGCATAGACTTAGGGAATGTTGTGCCCGGTACGGCTTTGGGGGCTTCCCCGGTGATAGTGGTGTACGCTTCTTTGGCATTTTCGGCAATATGGATCAACTTCTGAGTGCTAATAAGTCGTCTGCGAATCTTATCATAGGGGCGGGGAGCGGGCTCAACACGTTCTCCATTTTCAAAAGCGTATTGGAAATGTTCTTGTTCGCTTTCATGATTAAAGGTGCCGATGATAACGCCCTGTGCATCAAACAAAACCCTGACTTTTTCGCCCACCAAGTCATAAATGCCCTGCATATCCATTTCAGCCACAAGCCCCTGCTGAACACTGTTGATTACCGCCAGTTCCGCATTCCGTTGTTCGGTTTCGTTGAAGAGCCGGGCGTTTTCCAGGGCTACACTCATGCTGTTGGCCAGGGTGCTTAGCAGGCGCACATCCGAATCGCTGAAGGCAAACTCCCGATCCAGATTTTGCAAACTCACATAACCACGGACTTTATCTCCTAAAATGAGCGGAACATAGACCATCGATTTTGGAAACTTAGTGCCGGGGGCGGCTTTTCCAGTTCCCCCATACTGTTTGGTTGCCTCCGGGGCATTTTCGTTTATATGAATGAGTTGATGAGTGTTTATGATGTAATCCCGAATCCCATCATATTTCCGGGAGTCAGGGTAGAACCGCTTTCCATCTTCGAACACATAATGGAAGTGCTCGATTTTACTTTCGGTATCAAATTCAGCGATAACGGTAACCTGAGAATCAAATAGGTCACGTATTTTATCACCTACCAGATTATAAATGCCTTGCAGGTCCATTTCGGCTACAAGTCCCTGCTGTACACTGTTTATTACCGCCAGCTCGGCATTTCGCTGCTCGGTTTCGTTAAAAAGCCGGGCACTTTCCAGAGCAATTCCCAGACTGTTTGCAAGAGTACTTAATAATTGGGTGTCATCATCGCTGAAGGCATGCTCACGGTCAACATTTTGAAGGCTTAAATACCCAAAGGTTGTTTTACCGGAAACCATAGGTACCCACAGAGCAGATTTGGTCAGTTTTGTTCCCGGAGCTACCGAAGGTTCTTCACCCGTCAATTCAGTCCAAACTTCATCTGCATTTTCATTGATGCAAATCAACTCCTGAGTATCTATTAACCGCTGGCGGAGTTTATCGATAGGACGGGGTTTAAGATCATGGCGTTCTCCATCTTCAAAAGCATAATGAAAATGTTCGGTGCCGGTCTCCAAATTAAAAGTTGAGATAACTGCAACCTGTGCATCAAACAAGTCTCTGATATGCTCCCCAACCATCTCATAGATGTGCTGCATATCTTTTTGTTCAAGAAGAGCTTTCTGAACATTATTGATTACAGCTAATTCAGCCTCCCGTTGCTGTAACAACTCTGAAGTAACCTCTTTCCCCATATTACCTCCGATAATAATCATCGCTGATGGTTACGGGGACAACAACACCTTCATGGTCCCCAAAAAATACCCATTGCTAAAGAACGATATTGGTTATAACCACGAACAAACACTTCCGATTATTTGCACCCAAAACAGTAGCTTGAGTAAGCTAATAGAAAATTTCTGATATCAAAACCGGAAGATTGATATTGATAAGTGGATTTTTATGCCACTTTTTGCTTTGTTTAGTTTCATTTCAAACAAAGCATCAAGATTATGAAATACGATATTTCGGAACGGTACAATTGTGTGGTAATTACTTTTAAGGGGAATTTGATGGGTGGACCCGATGCTGAACAATTTCGGGAAAAGCTTCATGAACTGATCGAGAAGGATAAGAAAGAAATCATTGTGGACTTGGGGAAGGTGAAGTTTATTAACTCATCCGGGTTAGGGATTTTGATTGGCGGACTTACGACTATGAAAAATGCCGGTGGAGAGTTGGTAATCTGCCAGGCCGACAAGAAAATTGAAAGCCTTTTGATGGTAACCCAGCTTGTGAAGGTGTTTAACCATTTCCGCACACTTGACGAAGCCGCTGACTATTTCCACGAAAAAGGAAAAGAAGACTAAACTAAAACAAAAAAAACCCGCATTAACTGAATAATGCGGGTTTTTATTTTCTGTCAATATGGGTCGTTATTAATAACGATACTGATCTGACTTATAAGGCCCTTTTATAGGAACACCGATGTATTCGGCTTGCTCTTCCGTCAGTGTTTCAAGTTCTACGCCAATTTTGGACAAGTGCAGTCGGGCTACTTTCTCATCCAGTGATTTTGGTAGTACGTGAACGCCTACCTCAAATTCTTCCGGACGATTCCACAGAGCAATCTGTGCAAGCGTTTGGTTGGTGAAACTGTTACTCATCACAAAGGATGGGTGACCGGTTGCATTTCCAAGGTTCATCAGGCGACCTTGCGACAGCAGAATAACCTGTCGGCCGGTTTCATTCACCGTAAACACATCTACCTGTGGTTTGATGTTTTCTTCCTCGGCGTTTTTCTTCAGCCAGGCAACATCAATCTCATTATCAAAGTGACCGATGTTTCCTACAATGGCTTTGTCTTTCATATTCAGGAAGTGGCGGTCTTTGATGATGTCTTTGTTACCGGTTGCAGTAACGAAGATGTCGCCTTCTTCAACGGCATCGTCCATCTTCTTCACTTCAAAACCGTCCATTGCGGCCTGTAGGGCACAAATCGGGTCAATCTCTGTTACAATAACCCGGGCTCCGGCGCCTTGAAGAGAGGCAGCGGTTCCTTTTCCGACATCACCGTATCCGGCAACAACAGCTACTTTTCCGGCCATCATTACATCTGTGGCACGGCGTATAGCATCGGCAGCAGACTCGCGGCAGCCATATTTGTTGTCAAACTTCGACTTGGTAACCGAGTCGTTTACATTAATAGCCGGGATAGGCAGGGTGCCATTGCGTTCCCGCTCAATCAGGCGAAGCACGCCGGTTGTGGTTTCTTCAGAAATCCCGTTAATACCATCCACCAGTTCCGGATATTTGTCCAGCACCATATTGGTGAGGTCACCGCCATCATCTAAAATCATATTCAATGGCTGGCCGTCCGGGAAAAAGATGGTTTGCTCAATACACCAGTCAAATTCCTCCTCGGTCATTCCTTTCCACGCATAAACCGGGATTCCGGCTTCGGCAATGGCTGCAGCTGCGTGATCCTGCGTGGAGTAGATGTTACAAGACGACCATGTTACTTCCGCGCCAAGCTCAATCAGTGTTTCAATCAGCACGGCGGTTTGGATGGTCATGTGAAGGCAACCGGCAATGCGGGCACCTTTCAGTGGCTGCTCATCTTTGTATTCTTCACGGATGGCCATGAGTCCGGGCATTTCCGCCTCGGCAAGTTCAATTTCCTGCCGGCCATATCGAGCCTGCGAAATATCTTTAACTTTATAGGCTAACTTTTCTTCTTCTTTAACTTGTGGCATGTTATTTATGATGTTTTGTTCTGTTCTATAATTTCTTTTGTGTCCTGATAGTCGCTGCCGCTTAATCCAAGTTCAGCTTTTATCAAATATCCCTGCGGGTCAACAAATACTTTAAAGGGGATACCCAGGGTAATGACTTCATCTCCAACATTGTTGACGTCCAGCACATATTTGAAATCATAATCATTGTTCTCTTTGAAATTCCGGACGTCCTCAAGGGTATCTGAATCGTTCAGGTTTACGGCAACTACAACAAAGTCGTCGGGGTATTCATTCTGAAGGGAATCCATTGCCGGAAAAACCTGCAGGCAGGGGCCGCACCAGGTTTCCCAAAAATCAATAAGTACTACTTTTCCTTTAAGGTCTGCTACTGTTACTTCGTTGCCTTCAAGATCCTGAAAGCTGGCATTCCAGATAGCTTCATCAATTTTTTGATTTGCTTCTGAAAGGTTGCGAGGATTTTTTCGGGTTGAATCGGTGCAGGATATAATCGTTAAAATTACAATAAGCAGAGCAGGTAAAAAGGTAGATTTCATATACGTGTTTTTGATTTTTGGCATCAACAATACAAGATACGATTTAGTTCTTTAAATATTGAACCGAAGCAGCACTTTGAAACGGGCACATATTATTAAGGCCAAAGATGAGTTATAGTAACATAGGCAATGGTTCTTAAACAGGTGAAGTCAGTAATGTGGTTAAAAGTTAAGTGAGTATGCCTAACCTATTTTTTCATTAAACAAAAAGTGAAATGGAGGTGCAATTAAATTTAATTATGTTATTTTAATTAATTCGGAAGTGAAGTCTAACATACTTCAAGTATTATTATTAATAAAATTAGCCAAAGGACATGATCTACAGGAAATCGCTTTTCGTTTCCTGAATGAGGTCATTAAATAAAACATAAATAAAAACCAGAACACTATGAGAAATAGCTACTATGTAAGATTTCTGGCTGTTCTTGCTGTCACATTTTTTTGTGCGCAGGTTGCAATAGCACAGTATACAGTATCCGGTACGGTAACAGATGCCTCAACCGGAGAAGCATTGGTCGGTGTTACTATTTTTGACGCCAACACCAATACAGGTACTTCAACCAATATTAATGGTCGGTATTCTCTTGAGTTACCAACAGGCGAAACCAGCTTACGGTTCTCATCTATTGGGTATGTAACCCAAAACCTTGATGTATCAGGATCCAATGGAGAGGAAGTAACGCTTGATGTTGAGATGCGTTCGGATGTTGCGAATCTTGAAGAATTGGTAGTAACAGGTTTAGCAAGTTCGATCAAAAGAGAGAACCTTGCTAATGCCATTACCAAGGTAGATGCTGCAGATTTAGTTGAACGAACACAACCTCAAACACTGGATGGAGCCTTTAAAGGGAAGATTCCGGGTGTATCCATTCGTTCACAAAGTGGTGCTCCGGGCGGTGGTATTAACGTACAGATGCGTGGAGTAAGTACACTGGGAGCCGGTTCTTCTCAGCCACTCTACATCATTGATGGTGTGTACGTGAACAACGATGCCATTTCTAACTCCCGATATCTGACGACAGGTGCCAACAGTACCCAGGAAGATAACTCAGCTAACCGCCTTTCTGATATTAACCCGGAAGACGTGGAAAGTATCGAGGTGCTTAAAGGGCCTTCTGCTGCGGCTATTTACGGCCAGCGGGCGAATGCCGGTGTGATTATCATAACCACTAAAAAAGGACAGGCCGGAGATACTCAGGTTTCAGTTTCTCAGGATGTTGGATTCAATAGTGCCCTTAACCTGGTTGGTGTTGCTGAATGGAATCCCGATAAAATTACGACCTATACCTCCATTTTTGGTGGTAATACTGCTGCTGAAATTGCTGCATATAATGCCGCTGCCAATGCCGGTCGTATTTATGATTATGAAGAAGAGTTATATGGAAACACAGGCTTGATCACACAAACAAATGTGGGCGTGTCAGGCGGTAACAGTGCTACCAGCTTTTACATTACAGGTACAACCCGAAGCGAAGACGGGATCATCGAAAACACCGGTTTTGACAGAAACTCCATTCGCTTGAACCTCGATCACCGTATCAGCGAGAACCTGAGGGTAGCGAGTCGCACCAGTTATACATTCAGCGAAAACCAGCGTGGTTTCACCGGAAACCAGAACGGTACGGGTGGTTCCATTGGTTATGCACTTTCCTACACCCCAACGTATGCGCAGTTATTCCCGAACGATCAGGGCGATTATCCTAACAACCCATATTTTAGTGATAATATGTTGTCGATCGTTAACAATGCGGTGAATGACCAAACGGTACAACGATTGATTCAGGGACTTCAGGTAAATGCTGACCTGTTTAAGAGCGGTTCAAATATTGTTTCTCTTTCCGTGGACGGTGGTGTTGACTACCTGACCTTTAAGAGTATGGTTTGGATGCCTACTTACCTTCAGAATCAGCAGAGTAATGCCAACCCCGGAGATGTGGTTCACACCATCGAAGATAATTTCAACTCCAATGTGCAGGCTGTGTTAAGCTATGCAACAACGGTATCTTCGAATATCCAGTTGAACACTCAGCTCGGTTTTTCCCGGTTCGATCAGTTCCAGGAACGTAATGTAGTTCGAGGCCAGGGTCTGGTTGCCGGACAAACCGGTATCGCAAATGCCACTATCCAGTCGGTAATCAACCAAACAGAAGTTGAGGTTGTTGACCTTAGCTGGTTTGGACAGGAAGAGATTAACTGGGATGACAAAATCATTGCTACCGTTGGTGGTCGTTTTGACCGATCCTCATTAAATGCTGATCAGGATGAATACTACTTCTATCCGAAAGCATCGTTGGCGATTAACCTGTTAAACTTCGACATCATTGAAGGCGACTTCCTTAACCAGTTGAAGCCGCGTATAGCTTATGGCGAGACGGGTGGTCTTCCCAACTTTGGTGTAACCTACAGTTCTCTGAACTCAGGAAACATCGGTGGGTTATTAGCCACTTCAGTTGGTGGGCGTAGTATTGACCCCAACCTGAAGCCTGAAAGTGCTCAGGAGCTTGAGTTTGGTGTTGATGTAGCCATGCTTGATAACCGAATTTCACTTGAAGCTACTTATTACAACAAAAAAGTAGCGGATCTGATTTTGGATGAGCAGGTACCAACATCTTCCGGTATTTCTGTGATTGCAACTAATGCAGCTGACCTGGTAAACAAAGGAATGGAATTTACGCTGAACCTGAACCCGGTTCGCAATCCAAACCTGAACTGGTTCTCAACAGTACTTTTCTGGAAGAATGAGTCAGAAATCACAGATCTATCTATTGATGGATATACAACCGGTGGTTTCGGAACTAGTTTGAGTAACTACCTGATTCAGGAAGGATTCTCACCATCTACTATTGTAGGTCTTCCTGCAGTTAGTGATCCTTCATTGTACACTATTTATGGTGACGGACAGCCTGATTTCGAAATGTCATTCTCGAATGAATTCAACATTTATAAAAACTTCGATTTCAGCTTCCTGTGGCACTGGAAAAGCGGTGGAGACAATATCAACCTCTCCCAGCTGCTTACCGATGCAGGAGGTACATCTCCTGACTGGAACGACAGCGTTGAGGGATCAACCCTTCCAAAAGGAGCTGATCGTGTAATTAATGGCGGTTCCGGAGCATATGTATATGATGCGTCTTACGTGAAACTACGTGAGATTGGATTGTACTACACCGTACCTACCGAAACGCTTACTAATATTTTTGGCAATAGCGTGAGCAACATAAAGATTGGTGCTTCAGCAAACAATGTATTGCTGTTCTCTGACTACCCAAGTTATGATCCGGAAACCTCCGTATTTGGTACTCAGGCCATCAACAACTCTGTGGAAGTAACTCCTTATCCGACTTCCCGGCAGGTAATGTTCCACGTAAATATTGACTTTTAATTTATAGGAATGAACACAATGAAATATTTAAACAAACTATTGTTAATCGTACTGCTTTCAGCAGGGATTTCGGCCTGTGATTTCCTGGACCCGAATGAAATAAGCGACCCTAATAATCCATCAATTGAAGGGGTATTGTCTGATGCTTCCAAAGCACAGCTTCAAAACCTTGTAACCGGATTAACAGAACGCCACCGGGCAACCACCGGAGCGAACAACATCATGAGTACCTTTGGGCGCGAAATTTATCCGCTCTTTGCCTCAGATCCCCGATTTGTTAATCAGTGGGTAGGCGTAGGTGCTGATGCTAACGCAGAAGAAGATCCAACGTTCTTTGGCTCAGGCGGAACATACACGACTCCGTATCAGGCTATAAGACAGGGTAATGTTCTGATTCAGTCTGCCAATAATTCCAATGCGATTTCCGATCAGGAGCGCAACGGGTATTTAGGCGTGGCCAAAACGCTGCAGGCGTACAGTTACCTGATTCCCCTCAATGTTCAATACACCAACGGTATACGGATTGATGTAGACAATGTGGGTGACTTAGGTCCTTTCCTGGATTATGACGCAGCTCTGCAGGAAATCAGAAATCTTCTGGATGAAGCTCAAACCGATCTGAATGCAGCAGGCTCAAGTTTTGCCTTTGTACTGACGGATGGTTTTGATGAATTTAGCACACCGGCTGAATTTGTTAACCTTAACCGGGCTATCGCAGCACGAGCTGCAATTTATGCTGAAGACTGGGATGCAGCAGTAACGGCTGTTGAAGATGCTGCTCCTTTCTTTGAGTTAGCTACAGGTGCAGATGTAATGAATAAAGGCGGGTACCATGTTTATGGTGATCCACCTGATATTTTCAACCCATTCTATTACGTGCCGAACACAACTTCTGTTCAGTTGCCAATGGCACATCCTTCACTGGTTGATAGTGCAGAAGCAGGTGATATGCGTATCGACAACAAAATCTTTGTCAGGAATGATACCTTAACCCTTCAGGGTTTGGGGTCACCTTACCAGGATAATCGTTTTTCAGGAACCGGAGATTCATTCCCGTTCTTTAGAAATGAGGAGCTGATTCTGATTTACGCAGAAGCACTAGCACAGCGAAACCAGGGAACCGACTTAGTTGATGCCGTTGACGCTATCAACGTAGTTCGAAACACCTGGGGACTGGGTGACTACTTAAGTGCCAACCAGTCTGATATCATCGATCAAATTCTGTTTGAGCGACGATACTCACTGTGGTTTGAAGGCGGCCATCGCTGGATAGATGCCAGAAGATATGATCGTCTGGATGATCTGCCATTGGATGGAGGTCAGATTTACGAATACATAGCACGGCCACAATCTGAACTTTAAGTTCAAATGTGGTTGATTTAAGGCTTAAAGAGCCCTCAAAAATTTGAGGGCTCTTTTTTTATGTATAAACTTTATCTTTGGCTCTATGATGTACGATTTTACTATTGTTGGAGCCGGAATTGTAGGGCTCTCCACGGCTTATAAATTATCCCTCAAATATCCTGAAGCACGTATTCTCGTTTTAGAGAAAGAGAATAAAGTGGCGGCTCACCAAACAGGAAAAAACTCCGGGGTTATTCATTCGGGTATCTACTACAAGCCCGGCAGTTATAAAGCTAAGAACTGCGTGGATGGTCGTCATCAGCTGGTTGACTTCTGCAAAAAGCATGGCGTGGCCATAGAAATATGCGGCAAGGTAATTGTTGCTGCTGATGAGAGTGAAGTACCCAAACTTAAAGAGATTTATGAGCGCGGACTTCAAAATGAAATCGAAGGCATCGAGCTTATTGATGCTGACCGGCTGAACGAGCTGGAGCCCTATGTGCAGGGAGTAGCAGCTATCCATGTGCCGTGCTCCGGTATTGTAGATTACGCAGGCATGTGCCGCAAGCTGATGGGGCTTTTGGAAGAGGGAAATGGCAAAGTCAGGTTTAACAGTGCTGTTTCGAATATTTCGAATAAAGGGGATGAAGTTATAATCGAAGCCGGCGGCGATAAAATCAGCACCCGGTTCTTAATCAATTGTGCAGGGTTATATTCTGATCACGTGGCTCGCTTTGCAGGCGTTCATTCCCCGGTAAAAATTGTTCCGTTTAAGGGAGAGTATTACGAGCTCAAACCCGAAGCCGAATATCTTGTAAATGATTTGATTTACCCGCTGCCCAACCCTGAGTTTCCGTTTTTGGGGGTGCACTTTACGCGAATGGCTCTTGGTGGAATTGAATGCGGACCCAACGCAGTGTTTGCCTTCAAGAGAGAAGGGTATAAAAAGCTTTCCTTCAATCTGAAGGAAACAACTGAAACCTTCAACTTCCCCGGCTTCTGGAAAATGGCTAAAGAACACTGGCGAATGGGTTTGGATGAGTATAAGCGCTCCTTCTCCAAAAAAGCCTTTGTAAAAGGACTGCAAAAATTAATCCCGGACGTACGGGAAGAACACCTTAAAGTATCCCCGGCAGGAATCCGGGCTATGGCACTTCAACCGAACGGAGAAATCCTGGACGACTTCTACTTTGAAGTGGTTGATCGCCAAATCCATGTGCTTAATGCTCCGAGTCCGGCCGCTACAGCCGGCCTTGCTATAGGTGATGAAATCGTGAAAAGGGTGGAAGCTAATTTTAAACCTCAGCCTAAGTTATTTGTTTCCTGATTAGATTTGCTATGAATTTACTGATAGGTTTCGACATGCAGAAGTTTATGATTTAGTGTTTGCTTAAATCACAAAAGTTTACTGAACTTAGTATTGATATTATCCTGAATTAACCTCAAACTTCTGCCCTAACAAAGCAGGAGTTTTTTTGATTCAACGCGACAACCTTACCCGCCAGCTGTATGCACAGGATGCTTCCATGTATCAGGAATTTCCGGAAGGAGTTTCTTTTCCCAAATCCGGCGAGGATATCCGGCGACTGGTAATAAAAGCCAACGAAGATAAGTTCACTATTACAGCCAGAAGTGCGGGAACCAGCCTGGCCGGGCAGACTACCGGTGGCGGTGTCATCATGGACGTATCTCGCTATATGAATCAAATTCTTACGCTTGATGGCGAGCAACATATAGCGCATGTACAGCCGGGTGTTATCCGCGATACGCTGAACCGGGAAGCGGCAAAACATCAGCTTCTTTTCGGGCCCGACACAGCTACGACCAACCGCTGCATGATTGGCGGGATGATTGGAAACAACTCCTCGGGTTCCTATTCCATCAAGTACAAAACAACGCGCGAGCATACTCTTGAAATTGAAGCCGTGCTGAGTGATGGATCAACGGCTATTTTTAAACCGCTGACATCCGAAGAGCTCGAAGGGAAAAAGAAACTCGATAACTTAGAAGGGCATATTTACCGTTCTATGCTCAGGCTGATAGAGCGAAACCGTGAGCTGATTCAGAACAGTTATCCCCATCCGGAAATCATTCGCCGAAACACCGGTTACGCTCTGGATAAACTCTGTGAGATGCAGCCGTTTGATCCCAACGGTAGAAAATTCAACCTCTGTGAATTGCTTTGTGGAAGTGAGGGGACGCTGGCTATGACCGTTTCAGCCAGGCTGAACCTGAGTACATTGGATCAGCACAAACTGGTGGTCGTTCCACAGTTCGAAACGCTGGAAGAGGCGATGCGTGCGGCCGTTGAGATTGTAAATTTTGATCCGGCAGCTGTCGAACTGGTAGATCATATCATTTTGAATGCCACCAAAGGCAATATAGAACAGCGCAAGAACAGGTTCTTTTTGGAGGGTGAACCCAACTATATCCTTATCACTCAGTTTGAAGGTAATGACCCTGAGGAACTCCAAAAGCGGGCTGAGCAAGTTTCGGCTAAGCTGAGTGAAAAGTCTTTGGGATATGCCTACCCAATCATCCCGGAAGAAGATAAAATGAAAAGAGTATGGGAGTTGAGAAGAGCCGGTCTTGGGTTGTTGATGGGCCTCGGATCAGATGGACGTTCTCCGTCATTTTGTGAAGACACCGCCGTTCGTGTTCAGGATTTGCCGGAATACATAAAGGAATTTCGGGCCATTTTAGATAAGCACAACACAAAGTGCGTGTTTTATGCGCATGCTTCGGTTGGAGAATTACATTTACGCCCCCAAATTGATATCACTACCGAAACCGGGCTGAATACCATGAAAACCATGGCTGATGAAATAGCCGACCTGGTGAAGAAATACAATGGTTCTTTATCTGGAGAACATGGAGACGGACGGGTGAGAGCTCCGTATATCGAAAAGATTTTGGGCAGAGAAATGCTGCCGGTTCTCAGGCAGGTAAAAGAAATCTGGGACCCGGAGTATATTTTTAATCCCGGGAAAATCGTAAAGCCCAAACCTATTGATCAGGATTTACGTTTCTCACCTTCCTACCAAAAACCCGAGCCGGAAACGGTACTTTCCTGGCGTAAGGAAGGCGATTTTGGTAGTGCCATGGAGCTTTGCAATGGAGCCGGTGTATGCCGCAAGCTGGCTGAAAGTGGCGGAACGATGTGTCCTTCCTATCAGGCTACCAAAGACGAAAAAGATTCAACCCGGGGAAGGGCAAATGTATTTCGTCAGGTGTTTGCGGGAGAAAATCCTGCGGGATATGCATCCGAGGAACTGAAGGAAGCTCTGGATTTATGCCTGAGCTGTAAAGCCTGCAAAAGTGAGTGCCCTGCCAATGTGGATATGGCTAAGATGAAAGCGGAGTTTATGAACGGCTGGCATCAAAAAAATGGCTCAACATTGAAAGAGCGCTTCTTTGCGGATGCTTCCAAGGTTTTTCCACTGGCTTCTATCACCCCAAAAATTGCCAACAAAGTGGCGGGTTCAGCAATAGGTAAAAAAGTATTGGAAGGAGTATTCGGGATTGATTCCCGGCGTGATCTTCCCCAATTCGCCGATCAAACGTTTCGGGGGTGGTTTAAAAAGCATCGCCGGAATGGAGCAGTGAAAAGTGACGAGAAAGTAGTGCTGTTTGTGGATGTATTCACAAATTACAATGATCCTGAAATTGGTAAGTCAGCGGTAAGCGTTTTGGAGCATATGGGATATGAGGTGCTCATCCCGAAAGCAATGGAAACCGGTCGACCTCAGCTATCCAAAGGATTTCTTGATGAGGCTAAGAATATTTGCGGGAAAGTACTGGAAGAGTTTACAGAATATGTGGAAGCCGGCATACCGGTGGTAGGACTGGAGCCATCGGAAATATTGACTGTCCGGGATGAATTCCTGGAGCTATGTTCGGATGAACAACTACCCCTGGCCGAAAAGCTGGCCGGTCAAACCTATCTTTTCGAGGAGTTTGTAGCCCGGAATAAGTCACGATTGTCGCCAAAAGCCCAGAACCAAACCGTCACCCTTCACGGTCATTGCCACGCCAAAGCACTTGTTGGGAACGACCCAACCATTGAGGCCCTATCGGCAGCGGGATATACCGTGGATGTTCTGGAGACAGGTTGCTGCGGAATGGCCGGCAGTTTTGGGTATGAAAAAGAGCATTATGAAGTATCTCAGGAAATTGGTGGGTTGGCTCTATTCCCGACTCTGCAAAAGCAAAAAGATCCTTTAGTTTGTGCCCCGGGCTTCTCTTGCCGTCATCAAATTAAAGACGGGGTGAATATTAAATCTTACCATCCGGCGGAACTTATCCATCGTAGCTTGTCTTAAAGAGATATGAGTTGTTCGTTTTTTGCGGCTAATTAAAAAGTTAGTCTTGACAAATTAATGGTTTGATATTAAACGAATTTTTATAATCTTAGTTCACAAACCCAATTTGAGAGGTGTTTATGAAACGATTTATACTATCTGTTTTTCTATGTTTAGGAATTTCCGGCATGAATGTTATGGCACAGGTTGACTATGAGGATGATATACAACCGATCTTTAACGCCAGTTGCACAAGTTGCCATGGAGGACAAAGTGGAGTCACCCTTACCAGCTATTCGGCAACGATGAACAGTGAAGGTTCTCAATATGACAAGAAAATAGTGATACCGGGAGAACCGGATAACAGTCCGTTGGTAGATAAAATTGAACCGAACCCACAGTTTGGTGCCAGAATGCCACAGGGAGGGTCGTTAAGTGATCAGCAAATCAGTCTCATCAGGCAATGGATAGCTGAGGGAGCTAATGAAGTTGCAACTTCGAATGAAGTAATTGCCGAGTTACCCGACGGTTTTGAACTGAAAGGAAATTACCCAAATCCATTTAATCCGACCACAAATATTACCTTTAGTGTACCCGAAGCGGTTTCATATCAGCTGAAAATATATACAGCTCATGGTGCTTTGGTTGAGGAGATTGCAGGAAATGCTTCAGCGGGCGAGACATCGGTTCCGGTGAGTTTTAGCAATCAGCCATCGGGAATCTACTTTTATCAACTCGTGGCCATTACCGCTAACGAACGCTACCTGCTGGGTTCCGAGAAAATGACGCTAGTCAAATAGGTGTAAGTTTCAAGGTGTTAGGTTTTAGAATCGGCTAAAACCTAACACCTTGAAACTTGCCCCTAAAACCTCCTGTCAATTTTTAAAGGTATTCTTCTCTATAAGTTCACGGGCGCTGTTAAGGGCCGATTCTGAAATTTGGGAACCGCTCATTAAGCTGGCTATTTCATGGATGTGCTCTTCATCCGAAAGCGGGATGATTTTCGAAACGGTTCGTTCGCCCTCTTCAGCTTTAGCTACTTTGTAGTGTTTGTGGGCCTGACTTGCAATTTGAGGCTGGTGCGTGATCGCAATAATCTGGCAGTGCTCCGATAATTTACGCATGGAAGCTCCCACTTTTTCAGAGATCTCCCCGCTGATTCCGGTATCAATTTCATCAAATATCATAACCGGGAGGCTTTGCTCTTTTGCCAGAATGGATTTCAACGCCAGCATTACCCGACTGATCTCGCCGCCCGAAGCAATTTTGGCCAGTGGCTTAGGCTCCTCACCTTTATTAGTGGATATGAACATGCGCAAGTCATCGCAGCCGGTTTCGGTGCATTCTATCTGTTTGCCTTCCACTTCAACCCAGCCATTGTCGGATAGCAGCCAATCTACCCGTACATCCAGTTTGGAATGAGGAATTCCCACTTTGGCCAGCTCCTGTTGAATTTGAACAGCGAGCTCTTCTCCAATCTTAAGTCGGGTTTGGTGAAGCAGAATGGCCTTGTCTTTCAGCTCCTTCGCCTGCATTTGTATTTGATTTTCAAGCTTCTCGATTTCAAGGTCGAAGTTATCAGCAATGGAAAGCTCACGCTGAATTTCATGAAGATAGCTGATGAGTTCCGGTAAATCACGCTGGTATTTTTTCTGAAGGCGGTTCAGTTCCGACTGCCGCTGGCGGAGCTCTTCCAGCCTCTTTGGGTTGAACTCAATACTGTTGCGGTATCGCTCAGCAAAAGCGATGGCTTCATTCACACTTACCCTTGCGGCGTTAATTTCCTTAAGATAATTTTCGAATTCAGGTTCAATACGTGCAAGGTCTTCCAGGTTCAGCTTCAGAAAATTCAACAGCTGTACGATGTTGCCGTCATCAGTATCCGCCATCTCGGATATAGCGGCTGCCTTCTGATCAAGCACTTCTGCATTATCCAGCAGATTCATCTCCGACTCCAGCTGTTCCAGGTATATTTCCCCAAGCCGTGCTTCTTCCAGTTCCTGCACTTGGAACCGGTACAATTCCGTCTTCTCCTGAAGCTCGTTTTCTCTCTTTTGAAGTAAACGCAGCTCTTTTTGAAGCTCGGTCATTTTCTTGTATTCAGCCTTGTAATCTTTAAGAATAGGCTCCACCTCACCAAAACCATCAATTACTCCCTGGTGATTCTCTTCTTTCAGCAAAAGCTGATGATCATGCTGACCGTGTAAATCTACCAGTAAATCTCCTGCTGCTTTCAGTACACCTATGTTAACCGGAGTATCATTAATGAAAGCACGACTTCCTGTATTCCGAATTTCCCGGCGCAGTATCAGGTATTCACTGAATTCAACCTCGTTTTCTTCAAGCAGGGCTCTTAAGTCGGCATCTTCTCCCACCCGTATGGTTGCTTCTGAGATGGCTTTGTCTTTTCCCTGGCGGATTACATCGGTGTCGGCCCGTTCACCCAGAATCATATTCAATGCTCCAATAATAATCGACTTCCCGGCACCCGTCTGCCCGGTCAAAATATTCAACCCTTCCTCAAAATCGACCTCCAACTCATCAATGAGCGCAAAATCTTTTATGTATAAGCTTTTTATCATTGTAATTATGGATTTTGAATTAGGAATTATGGATTTCTGCTCTGAGTGGTTTTTACAATCGAAGTTAGAATATTAATTATTTCATCAATCTGAAGTAAGTAAGAATCTAAGTTGATGTTTGTAAGATCACTTTCCTTTAATAAGCGTAACCAGTATCTGGTTTCTCTTGCTTCTTTAGAGGAAATGGACATCTTAAAGATAAAGTCTTTTTTTGAGAATCCGGCTAATGCTTCTTCAATATTCGCTCCGATACTTGTTCCACTTCTTAAGAGTTGCTTTGAAATGATATATTCTTTTTGCTGAACTAATTTTCTGTAAAGGTGAATAATACTCAATGAAAATTCAAAGCTTTTATCCTGGATGAGATTCTTTTTAACCATAATGAATGAATTTAAAATTCAACATTTAAAATTTAGAATTACTAAGTAAGAGCAGGTAAAAGCCAATTCCTTACAAAAAATCTTCTCGGATAAAACAAAGCTTAAAAGTGCTTACCTTTTGGCTATGGAAAAGAAAGCAGGCAAAGACCGACAGAGTACAATTTACGAACACACCGTCCCGGACGGGCAGCATACTGATATCCGTCTGGATAAATATATTACCTCCTTTGTGGAAAATGCTTCACGAACGAAAGTGCAGGAAGCCATCAAAGACGGCTACGTGGAAGTGAATGGAAATAAGGAAAAACCGTCGTACATCATGCAGCCGGGAGACGAAATATTCATCGAGCTGCCACAGCCCCCTCCCCCGGAAGCCAAGCCTGAGAAAATGGATCTTAATATTGTTTATGAGGATGATGAGATTATCATCGTGAACAAAGAAGCCGGAATGGTGGTGCACCCCGCATATGGAAACTGGTCGGGTACTATGGTCAATGGCCTGATGTATCACGTGGATGAGCTGGCCGGTGATGATGAGGATGAGAACCTGCGCCCGGGCATCGTTCATCGCCTGGATAAAGACACCAGTGGGTTGTTGGTTGTTGCCAAGAACGATGAAACACTGGCTAAACTCAGCGGTTTGTTTCAGGAGAAAGATGTGGAACGAACCTACTGGGCTATCGTCTGGGGAACACCGGAAGAAGAAGGCACCATCGAAGGTGATATAGGCAGATCTAAACGCGACCGGAAGCTGATGACCGTGAAACCGGAAGGACAGGGCAAATCAGCCGTCACCCATTACAAAGTACTTGAATATTTTGACTACCTGAGCCTGGTTGAAGTAAAGCTCGAAACCGGACGCACACATCAGATCAGGGTGCACTTTGCCCATATGGGTCATCATGTATTTGGAGACCCAACCTATGGCGGAACTTCCGTACGTTATGGTCCCAATACCGGTTCCCGAAAATCCATGTTTCATAATCTGATCACCGGACTTGGCCGGCAAGCTCTTCATGCCAAAACCCTTGGTTTTGAGCATCCTGCAACCGGCGAAATGGTTAGTTTTGATTCGGAGTTACCTAAAGACTTCCAGCATGTACTAACGATGCTTCAAGAAAACTGTAAGCAGGAATACTAATACTAACATTTCTCAATCAAAGCCTGATTTAATTATACTTTACGCATGGGATTACTGATTTTTTATTTGATACTGGCTATTGGAGTCTCCTTTTTGTGCTCCATTCTGGAAGCCGTACTACTTTCTATTACGCCATCATTTGTGGCTGTGCTGGAGCGGGAAGATGCCAAAAGTGGAAAGATACTGCGCGATTTAAAGCAGGATATCGATCGCCCGCTTTCTGCGATATTAAGCCTTAACACCATAGCGCACACCGTGGGTGCTGCCGGAGTAGGAGCCCAGGCACAGGTGGTATTTGGGAACGCCTACGTTAGTATTACCTCGGCTATACTCACCCTGCTGATTTTGGTGTTCTCTGAAATCATCCCCAAAACCCTTGGTGCTACTTACTGGAAAAAGTTATCCGGTTTTGCAGCACGTGTTACTAATGTACTCATCTATATTACATACCCCTTGGTGTTGCTGTCACAGGGAATCACAAAAATACTTTCCAGTGAAGAAAAACAACCCACGGTAAGTCGCGAAGAATTTAGTGCGATGGCGGACGTGGGTTTCGAAGAAGGCGTTTTTGAAGAAGGTGAATCGAATATCTTTAAAAACCTGATTCGGTTTCGGTCGCTGCGAGTCAAGGATATTATGACGCCGCGTATAGTAGTGGTGAAATTTCAGGAAGATCAAACCATTAAAGAAATCCTGGATAAAAAAGACGAGCTGCGGGTATCCCGGATGCCTGTTTTTGGGGAAGATGATGAAGACATCACCGGCTATGTGTTGAAGAACGATCTGTATTATAATCTTTCGGAAGAGAACGGGGATAAAAAGCTGAAAGAAATAAAACGGGAGGTGCTGATTGTGCCGGAAACCATTTCCCTGAAAACCCTTTTTGAACGCCTTCTCGAGAAACAGGAGCACATTGCAGTGGTGGTTGATGAGTATGGCGGTCTCTCCGGTGTTGTGACCATGGAGGATGTAGTAGAAACCTTGCTGGGTATGGAAATCGTAGATGAGATTGACGCCATAGAAGACATGCAGAAGCTGGCTCGCCAAAAATGGAGAGAGCGGGCTAAACGCCTCGGTATCGTTCTTCCGGAAAAGCTAAAACAGCAGAGCGAGAAAGCTTAAAACAGCTTTTTATGTATTCGCTGAGCAACCCCGATCAGCTCTTCATTATTTAGCACCAGGTTGAGAATTCGTTTTTCCTTGCTGAATGAAATCAGGTCAAGCGGGACGTCTCCGAGCGCGCCAAAAATATGTTCAGTCAGCTTTTGGGCAGAGTTTACAGAGCATCCAATCAAGGTTAAAAGACCCTTGTCTTTTGCCAGGCTTACGTTCCCAACTTCTATAAACTCTTTGGAAAGAGTATCCAGTAAAGAAGAATCGGACAGGGCGATGGTAACAGAAGCTTCGGTGGTATTTACGGCATCAACGGCCAGCCGGTGCTTTTCCAAAACAGAAAAGACTTTAGTGAGAAAAGAGTAGCCCATTACCGTTTCATATGCACTGATAGTGAGTGTAGCTACATCTTGCTTAAACGAGATAGCCAGCACATCCAGGTCGTGATGAGATTCTCGAATAATCTTAGTCCCGGAGGCTTCAGGTTCAAACATGTTTTTCACAAAAACAGGGATGTTCCGCTCCTGCGCCGGTTTTAAAGTGGAGGGATGAAGCACTTTTGCTCCGAAATAGGCCATTTCCGTGGCATCAAAATAGCTCATCTCATCCAGGGGTTTTGCTTCCGGTATGAACCGGGGGTCGCTGGTGTAAATCCCACTCACATCGGTCCAGATTTCAATGGTTTCAGCATTAACCGCGCCGCCAATCAGGCTGGCGGTGTAATCTGATCCCTCAAAGCCAAGAGTGGTAATGGTCTTCTTTGGCGATTCCCCATAAAAACCACCGATAATGGGGATAAATCCGTTTTCAAGAACAGTTTCCAGCGAACCACAACGCTGATTAATTTCCAACAGATTGGGATTGGCCTTTCCATACTCAGCGTCTGTTTTGATGATTTTTCGGGCCTCGATATGTTGCGTCATCATGTTCAGGGCAAGTCCACATTGAGCAAGCAGATACGATGAGATTTGTTCGCCCATCCCGGCTATAGCATCTTTCATTTGCGGTGAAAGGGTGCCCTGCCGCTCCGTGTAAGTGAGTAGTTTATTCAGCTTGCCGATTTTAGCTTCTGTGTTCCTCCGGCAGCTGTCTTTAATCAGCTTATTCTTTTCATGCGGATTTTCTTCCAGGAAGTCTTCAACGATTTTGTTATGTCGGTTTTTTATGCCATCAGATATTTCCAGGGCTTCATTTAGTTTACCCTGTCCGGCAAGTTCACCGGCCTCCACCAATAGTCGGGTGGTTCGGGCAGTAGCGGATACCACCACTACCGGAAATTCATATTTGCTGATGATTTCTAATACCTGCTTCCAGGATTTGTGGTCGGCCATGGAAGTGCCGCCAAATTTAAGTACGTTAATCTGCATAAATAGGCTTGTTGTAAATGAGGGGTAAAAATAAGAGGATTCCCTGCCTATTCCATGTCAAATCCGGAATTATGTTCCGGGTGTTTGCCACAAAATCTCTAAAGCAGGAAATGAGAGAAGGTTGCTAAAATAAAGTTCCGAATAGAACATGGATGAGGAAGATCTTACGGATTTTCGCAGAGGTAATATGAAATAATTGAACTACTTTTCTGCGATCATCTGCCCCATCCCCTTTATCCATGTTCATTTATTGGTGTTTTAGAGATTTTGAGGCAGATAAGATACTCGTCTGAAGAAACGGTATCTTTATGGTATGAGTGAAGAGAATCTACAAGTTGCGGTTATAGGCGGGGGAGCGGCCGGCTTTTTCAGTGCCATTTCCGCAAAGCGCCATCATCCTGAAGCCAAAGTTACTATCTATGAAAAAACGGATAAACTACTCGCCAAGGTGCGAATTTCCGGGGGCGGAAGATGTAATGTAACCCACCATTGTTTTGATATTCGGGAATTGGTGAAATTTTATCCGAGAGGAGAGCGGCCTCTGAAAAAGGCATTCGGGATGTGGTCGCCAACCGACACAGTGCATTGGTTTGAAAGCCGGGGTGTAGAGCTCAAAACCGAATCGGATGGCCGCATGTTTCCGGTTACCGACGATTCCGAAACCATCATTAACTGCCTGATGGAGGAAACGCAAAAGTTGGGAATAGGAATCAAAACCAAGTCGAATATTAAGAGCATCAGTAAAACCGAAAATGGGTATGAATTGGGATTCCATCGAGGGGGGCGTACATCAGCTGATAAAGTAATTGTGGCAACCGGAGGCAGTCCACGTACCAAAGGATTTGATTGGCTGCGTGAGCTTGGTCACGAGATCGAAGAGCCGGTTCCTTCTCTGTTTACTTTTAACATGCCGGATGAACCGATTAAGGAGTTAATGGGGGTTGTGGCGGAACCGGTTGCAATAAAAATTATGGGTTCTAACCTGAGCAGCAGTGGTCCATTACTCATTACGCATTGGGGAATGAGCGGGCCGGCTGTGCTGAAACTTTCGGCTTTTGGGGCACGGGACTTTCATGCCATGGATTACGATTTCAAGATCCTGCTAAACTGGACAGGGGAAAGGCCGGAGCAGGAAGTGCGGAGTATTTTGAAAGAAGTGGAAGACAACCATCCCAAAAAGAAAATTGCAAATGTAAATCCATTTGAGCTGCCGGGAAGGCTTTGGGAATTCCTGCTGGGCAAACTTGATCTGAGCGATGATATGATCTGGCAAAACATGGGCAAAAAGAACATTAACCGGTTGGTACACTTGCTTACCAACGATGTGTACCAGGTTAAAGGGAAAACTACTTTTAAGGAAGAGTTTGTAACCTGTGGTGGTATAAGTTTGACGGATGTAGATATGAAAACCATGGAGAGCCGAAAATCACCGGATCTTTATTTTGCAGGTGAAGTGCTGGATATCGATGGCGTAACCGGCGGTTTCAACTTTCAGGCTGCATGGACTACCGGTTATATATCGGGGAAGTTGAATTGAAAAGATTCTATTCTATTTCATCAATATCATCTGAATAAACAGAAGGATTTGCCTCCCGAAGGTTATATGCACTTCGCATCACTTCTCCATAAGCACCGGCGCTGCGTATGGCAATTAAATCCCCGCGCTGCACTTCCGGTATAGAAACATCCTTACGAAAAGTATCGGAGCTTTCGCAAATAGGGCCGACCACATCATAGGTTTTTTCACCTTTATCGCTGGTGAGTACATCAATGCGGTGTTTGGCCTGATACAGAGCCGGACGAATAAGCTCTGTCATCCCCGCATCAACGATAGCAAAGTTCTTGGCCTTTCCTTCTTTTGTATAGAGAACACGCGTGATCAGACTTCCGCATTGCCCGGCTACTGAACGTCCCAATTCGAAGTGTAAGCTCTGGTGGTTTTTAAGCTTGATGTTTTCTTCAAACAGACTGAAGAAACGCTCAAAATCAGGTACAGAATGGTCATTGGGGTGATCATAATTGATACCAAATCCACCGCCCACATTAATCACGGTCAGTTTAAAACCTTTGTCTTCAATGTAATTATTAAGTGCATTGGCTTTGGAGCAGAGCTCCTCAAAAGGGGTAAATTTTTCTATTTGTGAACCGATGTGAAAGTGAATACCAATGAGCTCCAGGTTTTCCAGGTCCGGAAATTTGTCAAGAACGGTATCCAGATCCGATTCATTAATTCCGAACTTATTTTCATTCAACCCGGTGGTGATGTATTTATGAGTGTCGGCTTCCACATTGGGGTTAAGTCGCAAGGCCACCCGTGCTTTCTTCCCATGCTGTCCGGCCAGTTCATTCAACACATCGAGTTCCTGGGTAGATTCACAGTTAAAGCAAAAAATGTCGTGCTTCAATCCAAGCTCAATTTCTTCATCACTTTTACCAACCCCGGCAAAGGCAATTTCATCCGGGGAAAAACCGGAATCTATCGCTCTCTGTACTTCTCCGCCGCTTACACAGTCGGCGCCGAGGCCTGATTCCCTGATTACATTAAGAATGCGTGTTTGGTTATTCGCCTTTAGCGCAAAATGGACGTGAAATCCTTTTGAAATGGCATGTTTCTTAACTTGTTCAAGAGTATTTCGAAGGACATCAAGATCGTAGAAAAAATAAGGGGTTTTAAATTCCTGTAGCGCAGAAATCACAATATTAGGAAACATGTTCTATTTTTAGAGGAACTTTATAGCGTAAATTATCCGGTAATTTTTAAAATCTTAAAACATAAAAAGCCGTATATGCTGAATACGGCTTTTAATCTTACAAACATCACTTTCGAAGATAAAGAAACTCTTTTTAAGTTAAACAAATTATAATTGATCGGACCGATTACGAAAACCAATGGGTTAATAGAATTTAGTGGAACTCCATGGAATTCTAATAAGGTTATGTTATAATAAAGATCGAAATTAGTGGTGGCCAAGCACGAAAAAAAATACAGTGCTTTGATAAATTTAATTGCTCAAAGAAATGTCTTAACGTTCATTTTCACCCTATTTTATCCCAGTAAAAAAATGATAGTACATTTGAGTTTACCGAATATAACCGGGAAAGAGGTTATCGAATAACCCTAAGACATCGGGATTTCAAGTAACACGTCATTAAATAAACGCGATAAAAAACTGTACTTACTTTAATAATATATGAAGCACGAAAAATTAGCTAAAGAATTAGGCCTCTCAGATGTATATGCGATTGCAACAGGGGCTATGTTTAGCTCGGGGTTTTTTCTATTACCTGGTCTGGCCGCTGCAGAAACAGGCCCATCCGTATTTCTCGCTTATTTTGTTTCCGGGTTGATTGTATTGCCCACCATGTTTAGTGTAGCTGAATTGGCTACTGCCATGCCCAGGGCCGGAGGAACCTATTACATCATAGACAGAAGTCTCGGCCCAATGATTGGAACCATCGGGGGCTACGGTTCGTGGCTGGCACTGGTACTAAAAAGTGCGTTTGCCTTAATCGGGATGGGGGCCTACATCTCCATTTTTTATGAAGTGCCTATAGTTCCTGTAGCGATCATCCTGACGATTGTTTTCGGGATTTTAAATGTAGTAGGAGCCAAAGAGACTACATTCTTGCAAAAAGTTCTGGTTGCTGCATTGGTTTCCATAATGGCGTTCTACATTATTCAGGGTGTTTTTGCTGTGTTCAATATGGATATCGTTAAGATTACCAGGGAGCAATTCACCCCTTTCTTTATTGATGGATATTATGGCTTCTTTGCCACGGTAGGGATGGTTTTTGTTTCTTATGCGGGACTTACCAAAGTGGCTAGTATAGCCGAAGAGGTGAAAAACCCGGACCGGAATATTCCACTGGGTATGTTTCTCGCGATAGCAACGGCGGTTTTTGTATATGTAATTGGCGTTTATATCATGGTGGCGCTACTTGAACCGGAAGCGTTCCGTGAGGATTTAACACCGGTAGCTACTGCAGGAGAAGTATTTTTAGACTGGCTGCCAGAACCAACGGGGCTGATTTTGGTAGTGATTGCAGCGGTGGCTGCTTTTGCCTCAACAGGTAACGCAGGTATTATGTCGGCTTCCCGGTATCCTATGGCGATGGCACGAGATAAGCTGATTAATGAACGTTTCGCCAAACTAAGTAAGCTTGGAACGCCCCTATGGTCGGTAGTAGCAACCGTGTTGATGATGATTTTCTTCCTTGTTGCTTTTAATGTGGCAGAAGTGGCCAAGTTAGCCAGTGCATTCCAGTTATTGTTATTTGGTCTGTTGAACCTTGCCGTTATCGTGATGCGGGAAAGTAAAATTGAGGAATACGACCCTGGTTTCAATTCACCTTTCTACCCATGGATTCAGATTGCCGGGATCATATTGTCGATTGTATTGATTTTTGAGATGGGTGGGCTTTCCATTCTATTTACTCTTGTAGTGAGTGTATTTGGTGTAATCTGGTTCAAGTATTATGCAGCTGACAAGGTAGATCGTCAAGGTGCTATTTTCCATGTTCATGCCCGGTTGGGGGAAAATAAAGATCAGGGGCTAGAGCACGAAATGAGAACCATTTTAAGAGAAAAAGGCCTTCGCCAGGAAGACCCTTATGAAGAAATGATCTCAAGGGCCAGGGTACTGGAGTTCTCAGGATCCACCAGTTACGATGAAATTCTGACGGCTACCAGTGAGGAATTTGCCGAACAACTGGGTAAAAACCCCAATGAATTGTACGACATGCTTTCTCAGTTGGAAGAAGACCGAATTATCCCTATTGCTAAAGGGGTGGCTCTTAATCATGCCCGGATGAAAGAAAAGGTAGAGCCGGAGATGGTGCTGGTACGGGTAAAAGACGGATTGGAAGTGGACAAGCTTAAAAATCTGGATTCCAAAAAAGCCGGCGCAGAAAAATTAAGCTGCCTGTTATTTTTTATCAGTTCAGATGAAAACTCAGGACAGCATTTGAGGATTTTGGCTCATGTTGCTGAAATGGTAGGCACAAAGAACTTCCTTGACCGGTGGGTGAATGCAGAAAATGAAGCGGAACTGAAAGAAATTTTGCTGCGTGACGAGCGCTTTATCCGCCTCATCCTGAATCCGGAGGATAAAACTGATGAGTTTATCGGGAAAATGATTAAAGATGTGTCTTTGCCGGGACAAAGCCTGATTACCATTATCCGGAGGAAAGACCAGATCAAAATCCCGCATGGAATCACCGTACTCCAGGAAGGGGATGAGCTCTCCATTATCGGAGAGATTGAGGACATTAAAGAGCTGAAAAAGCTGCTAAAGTAAAGCTATAGCAGCTTTTTGGTCAGCTTCTCAATGATCTCGTCAAAACTGAGAGACATCTCTTCACTTTCCTTCATATTACGAAGGGTGAACTTGCCTTCATTCAGTTCATTGTCTCCGACAATGAGTGTATAAAGGGCGTTCTCCCGGTTGGCATCCTTCATCTGAGCTTTCATTGAACGGCTCATATAATCCATGGTAGCTGAAAGTCCGGCTTCCCTGGTTTTGGGAAGATGGGTGAGTGCCCATTTTCGTGCAGCATCACCAAGCGTCACAAAGTAAACATCTACAGCTTTCTCCTCGGCAAGTTCAATGCCCAGTTCTTCACAGGCAATCATTAGCCGCTCCATGCCAGCGGCAAATCCTACAGCAGGAGTAGAAGGCCCGCCAACTTCTTCAACCAACAGGTCGTAGCGACCACCACCGGCCAGAGCATCCTGCGAGCCAAGATCCGGGCTGGTAAGCTCAAAAGCTGTGCGGGTATAGTAATCCATACCGCGGACAAGATGCGGATCGAGGGAATAGGAGATTCCGAGGTCGTCCAGGTAGCTTTTAACCTTTTCAAAATGCTCTTTTGATTCCTCATTCAGGTAATCCTGTATCACCGGAGCTTGTTCGATGAACGGCTGATCCTCCTCTTCCTTAGAGTCGAGTATACGCATCGGGTTTTTCTCAAATCGTTTTTGAGAAAGCTCGCTCATCTCATCAAGATTTGGCTTCAGGTATGCCCGCAAAGCTTCTTTGTATGCTTCCCGGCTTTCGGGGTCACCCACAGAATTGAGTTTCAGATCAAAATTCTTAATGCCAATACGCTGGTATATGCGCATCATAAAAGCGATGCACTCAACATCAGCGATAGGATCGTCGCTGCCCAGTATCTCCAGCCCAAACTGATGGAATTGTCTTTGTCGCCCTTTCTGAGGTTTCTCTGCCCGGAACATCGGTCCTATATAATAAAGCTTCTGAGAACCGCCGCGCTGCTGCATATGATGTTCCACAAATGCACGTACCACGGGAGCGGTCAGCTCAGGCCGCAACACATAATGACTGTCCCCCTTTTCGAAAGCAAAAATCTCTTTAGATACAATATCCGTCAATTGTCCCACGCCCCGCACAATCAACTCGGTTTGCTCCATGATGGGAGTGCGAATTTCTTCGAAATTAAATTTAGCGGCTTCCTCCTGAATAATCTGTTCGAGAGCTCTCCATTTAGGGGATTCGTCAGGAAGGATGTCCACCATTCCAAGGTGGGTAGTGTATTTGGGTTTGGGCATGGGTTAAATCAGATGATAATTACTTGTGCTAATTGGCACTAAAGATAAGGTTCCCAAAGGTGAATTGCTTTGAGCTGAAGGAGAGTCAAATCAGTTCTTAAGCACTCTCTTTAGTTGCTCTGATATGAAGTTATTCACTTCATCAGAGAGCTTGAAAATCCAAACAGCGGCAAAATAGAGAGCAGCCATACATATGGACCTGATAGCAATATCTACATATATGTTTTCGAATTGAGGTATTAAATAGGAGAGGAGGAGAGTGGCTATTCCTGTTGCAAGCAATCCCAATAAATTCCATGTAAATGGTTGCATTTTGAATTTCACCCAGACAAAAATCACCTTGATAATATTGTATGTAAAAATGGATGCAGCCGTGGCTAATGCAGCGCCTTGTAATCCAAACATCGGAATCAGAACAGCATTGAGGGTAATGGCAAGTATTACGAGTATCCAGGATGAGTAAAAATCGAACCGAAAGTATTTTGAGGCGATTATTATTTGTCCATTAGCACCGGTTACCATTTCCAGAAGATTACCCAGGCCTATTATGATGATAACGATGCTGCCATCTACATACTCTTTGGGTAGCATCTCGTATAAATTATCAATATTGGCGATTACGCCTATATAAATGATAAGACCGGTCAGAAATTGGTTGAGAGAGGTTTGTTTATATACCTCTTTTACATTCTGTATATCATTTCTTTGAAAAGCTGCTGCTATTACCGGAAATGAAATCTTGGTTATTGATTTTTTGGGTACTGTAATAACCGAACCAACATAGAGTGCGATAGCGTAAATTCCTGTTTGTTCAAGGCCATTAAAGGTACCAACCATGATCAGGTCAATGTTGCCGATTAGTAGCATGGTTAAACCGCTGAAAAAGGAGTAAAAACTGTAACTGCGTATCTGTTGCCGGGTATCATTGTCAAATATTTGCAACACCGGCTCAAAGTTCAGTAGCTTTTCCTTTAATGCATAGCCAAAAAGAAGCAGGTAGAGCAACGCATAGCTCCCAATAAATATCAGCATAAAAGTATCAAACGTAATAAAATCGAAATAGAAGAGAACTAAATCGAGGATCATCATCACTCTGAGCAAAATGTCTTGCAAAAAAGAGGCAAAAACAGTGTTGAATTGGGCCTTTACGAAGGAATTTAAAACACTGAATGATACGGTGAATAATACAAGTGGAATGATGTATAGATAGTACTCACCGAGCAAGCCTGATCCCGAGTCATAAAAGCTGATAACAAAATCTCTAAAAAAGATGAGGATTAATGAGTAGGCTAAAAACCCGATGGCAGGCGGAATTAAAAAGGCCCAAAATATACCTGACGGATTATTTGTTTTTTTTGAGAGTGTTGGGAAAAACTTTATTACAGAATTTGGAATACCAAAAGTGATGATTTGAACACTTATAGTAGAAATGGCAATTAAAATCCTGGTAAGCCCGAATTGGTCAGCCTCAAGTATATGCGGATAAAGCTGAATGGTGGTGACAAAGCCTATAATAATCCCGATATAGGATATTATTGCATTGCGTAAGCTTTGTTTTATTATTATTCCCAAGCTGACTTAAACTGATTAATTAAGGCTTTATTTTATCTGTCTTTTTCTATTTTAGTGGTGTGAAGCTACCGAATATAAATCCATTCTGAAATCCTGATTAATAAAGTTAATGAAAAATTCTTCTGAAATTACATTTTCCCATGAATGGATTTATAAGCTTGAAAACAGGGGGCACTGGACACTTTACTGGCATCAGCTCAACCTGATATTAAATACAAGCGGCTTGTCAAAAGATGCTAAAATTATAGAGATTGGAGTGGGAAGCGGATTAACATCCAGCTATTTGCGAAGAAAAGGATACCAGGTTACTACTCTGGATATTGATGAGAATAAAAATCCTGATATTCAGGCTAATATTATCGAAGACGAATTGCCGGAGGCTGACGTGTATTTAGCCTTCGAAATATTTGAACACATTCCATTTGAAAGCGCCAAAAAAGTTTGGAAAGAATTAGCTGAGAATAAAGTGGATAAGCTTTTTTTCAGTATTCCTCATGCGTATAAAACTTACTTTTTTGCAGAGTTTTATATTCCAAAGCTAGGTAGAAGAACTATACATATTGGACGGAAACGCAAATACATACATACAAAGAATCATCACTGGGAATTAGGTATTAACCATATAACTACTGAAAGTATTAAGCAGATACTTTCAGAAGCCGGGTATACTATAGACTATTCATACAGATATAGAAACCATCATTTCTTTGCTGCCTCATTAATTTAAGCCGATGAAGCTCAGTCAATTTCTTATATCCTTACAAAGTATAGCACTGAAGCCGATTGAAAGATATTTCAGAAAATCATTGACCTATAATCATAATGTGAAGCCGGTTTGGATCATCGGGGTGCCAAGGTCAGGAACTACATTAGCTTATCAGCTTTTTTGCACAGCTTTTAAAACTTCTTACCTGAGCAACCGGGTTGTGAAGAGATATCGGATAGCACTGTTAACAAGGATGGCAGAACGATTCCTTTACTCCAAAAAATTGATCCCTCCCTCATTTGAATCTGCTTATGGATATACCCAATCTGCCAATGGCCCGCATGAAGGAGGTCCGCTTTTTTACCAGTACTTCCCGAAAGAGTATCCATACACAGATGCTGATGATTTGGATGAAAAAGATGCTAAAGAATTCAAGAGAGTGATACAAGCAATCAGCTATCCGAACAAGCTGTTTGTTTCTAAGAATACAGTCCATTCTCTGAGAATTAAAGCACTAGCTAAACTTTTTCCTGATTCTGTCTTCTTGTGGGTAACAAGAGATAAGGTAGCTACCGCTCATTCGATTATAAATGCACGGGATGCAAATGGAATTAGATCAGAACAGTGGTGGAGTGTTAAACCGCCGGGATGGATTGAAAAAAACAAACTTCCTGAAATTGAAAAAGTGGTTTGGCAAATCAATGAAATTGAATCTATTATTCGAAGAGATTTAGCAGAAGCCCGGGTATCGTTCATGAAAATATCATATAAAGATATTTGTGAGAATCCACGGAAATTGGTTGAAGAGGTAGCCCATCAGTTTCATCTAAATGATTATGTTCAAAAAATAGGTGAACTTATACCTCCATCTTTTCCATACTCTAAAGCACCTGAAGATGAATTGGCAGAAGAATTAAAAAAAATCTGGAATGATTGAAATGACTCCTCATGAGTTGCCCGGAAATATATTTATGCAACCCTGGTGGTTAGATATTGTAGCACCTAACCGGTGGGAAGATATTCGTATTGAGAAAGGCGGGGAAATTTATGCACGCTGGCCGGTAGTGAAAAGGAAAGAGAAAGGCTTTACGTTTGTACAAATGCCTGTTTTGACACAGAAATTAGGGCCGTGGATAAAGCAAACAAGCCCTAAAATTGAAACGATTCACAGTACCGAACGGTCCATGCTCGAAAAGCTTATCGGGAAGCTTCCTCCCTTTGATAAACTTACTTACAATCTGAACGAAGACATTATCAATTATCTGCCCTTTATTTGGAATGGGTTTACCCAGCACTCATTAACTACGTTTAGGTTCGAGTATCCATTTGATACCGACAAAACCTGGAAGAGATTGAAAAGCTCTGTTCGAAGAGATATTCGCCGGGCCGAAGAAGAGCTTGAAGTTAGCAAAAACATCAAAGTAGGAGAGTTATATGATATGGTTGTCAAAACTTTTGACCGGCAAGGTTTAAAGCCATCGTATTCAAAAGAAGTTATTACAGAATTGGTTAAACAAGCGTCTGCAAGAGAAAGAGCGAGTATCTTCGGGGCCAAAGATTCTAAAGGAAAACTCCATGCTGCTCAATTGTTTATTCATGATGATGATGCAACATACTATCTGGCGGGGGGATTTGACCCGGATTCTGATGTTCCCGGGGCAGTATCTTTGGTGCTCTGGAACGGCATAAAAGAAGCAAACAGCAGAGAAAATGCCTTTGATTTTGAAGGCTCAAGTATTAAATCTATTGAGCGATATTTTAGTTCTTTTGGAGCTAAGCAGGTATACTTTCATAATATTCAAGCAGTCAGTAGGAGATTTGCTCCCTTTCATTATGGAAAGAAACTGCTAAAGAGAATCAAGGAATGACGGATCAGATTGTTAAGATAACTTCAAGCCCTGATTACATTTCAGAAAAGCAATTCGTTTTTGATGTATTAGTAAGGGATTTCCTGAAACTGGACTATGCACTGGAAATACTGGATGAAGCGGATAACTATTCCATTACTTTTGAAGAAAAACAGATCCTTATACCAGACGTTTTCTTTGATCAGATTTATAAAAAGGATCATAAATTATTACCCGAAGTAGAAGCCTATCAAACGGGTTATGACAATGCATCTCTTGACAAACTACCCGGATGGTTTGCCAATAAGCAAAGGACTAATGACTCCGGTATAAGAACGTTACCCGTTGATGTTATCGGAATGGCTTTTTTTCTGATGAGCGGGTATGCTGATATTCATTTTGCAGAAAAGGATACGCATCAGCGCCGGATAGGGTCTACTTCATTCCTGGTAAAAAAAAATCTGGTTGACCGCCCCATCATTCAGGAATGGTTTACCATATTGGCCGGACACTTGTTTGGAGATGAAAAACTAAAGCCGGGAAAGAAATTGCCTGCCTATTCAAAACATATTTCTCATGATGTTGATCAGCCATTTGAATACCTCAACTATTCCAAAACCCGATTAATAAAAAGGCTGGCCGGTGATGTGCTGGTGCGAAAGAAGCCCCAAAAAGCAAAAAAGAGATATCAGCTTTACAAAAAAGTAAAACAAGGGAATTATCGAGTAGACCCTTATAATAATTTTAATGAGCTTGTTCGGTTACTGGAAAAACATGATTTAAAAAGTACATTCTTTTTTATTTCGGGTGAACCAAAGAGTGAATATGATGCTATCTATGATATCAATCACCCTGCTATATCCGATATTTTAAAGAAGGTACACACAGCAGGACATAAAATCGGGTTGCACCCTTCCTACAAAACCAGGCATAATCCTGATCTGCTACGCAAAGAAGTGCAAAAACTTCAAAAGGTATGTAAATCGCTTGGTATTGATGCTCCTGTAGAAACCAGCAGAAAGCATTATTTACGGTGGGATTGGAGGCATACGCCTCGTATTTTACAAAAAGCCGGTATTAAACATGATTATACTCTTGGCTATGCAGACAGGACAGGATACAGGGCTGGTGTGGCATTTCCTTTCAGAGCATTCGATTGGGAATCAAAAAAATCATTGAAAATTAAACTTCATCCGCTCATTGTAATGGAAGCCAGTTTATTGGCAAATAAGTATATGGGATACACTGTAAAGGAGGCCGGTCAAAAGATTGTGTTTTACCATAATCAATTAAACCGGCTTGGTGGAGAATTTGTGCTTTTATGGCACAATCATGAATTGATTGAACCGGAAAAACTAACCTTGTTTAAGAAATTTTTATCACTGTAATATGCATATACTAATGCTACTGGATCATGCCTATCCTCCGGATCAGCGAGTTGAGAATGAGGCGGAGTCACTTGTTAAGAATGGTTTAGAGGTTACGGTTCTTTCGCTTGCGGAGGATGACAGGCCCGAAATTGAAATGGTGAATGGGGTCAGGGTTCATCGTTTTAAATTATCGAACAAAATCATAAAAAAGCTGCGGGGAGCAGTAGGCTTTTTTGATTTATACTCCCACCTTTTCTATCGGTATGCAAAAAAAGCTTATGCCAGGAAACCTTTTGATGCTGTTCATGCCCATGATTTATATCTGGTGAAAGCGGGGATCATGATAAAGGAAAAATTTGAAATTCCATTGGTTGCAGACCTGCATGAAAATTATGTAGAAGCCTTATCGCAGTATGCCTGGAGTACACGTCCGCCTGGCAAGTGGTTAATTTCTTTAGAAAGATGGAAGAAGCTTGAAAAGAAGTGGCTGGAAAAATCGGATCGTATCATTTCAGTTATAGCCGAAATGAAAGACCGCTATACAGGGATGGGATTTGGCGAGAATGAAGTCCTTGTAATTCCCAATACCCCTAATATCCAGGCATTTCGGGAATTTCCAATCAAGCAAGATATTATCACAAAGTATGAGAACAGAAAGATTTTGCTGTATTCCGGCGGGTTTGATCTGCACCGGGGGTTGGAAACAGCTGTCCGTGCTATGAAGTTTGTTAAAGATGAGCACCCTGACGCTCTGCTACTCTTAGTTGGGGACGGACGAAATCGTTCTGAGCTTGAAGCTTTAACCGATGAACATGCATTAAGGGATTTTGTAATATTCGAAGGGTGGCAAGACCAGTCAAATATCCGAAGCTATGTGAAAAGTGCAACGATCGGGTTGATTCCTCATGTTCGGTCCGTTCAAACTGATGCGTCCATTCCTCACAAACTAGGTTATTATATGTCGGAAGAGTTACCTGTTATATCTTCCAACTGTACCTCTCTCGAACGTATGGTAACCGAACATGAAGCCGGGAAAATTTTCGAATCCGAAAATGACAGGGATTTGGCTAATCAAATCAATTATTTATTGTCGCATCCTGATGAAGCCAAAATATTGGCTGAAAACGGAAAGCGCGCTGTAGAAAAAGAGTTTAACTGGGAGGCTACTGTAGAGCCTATGATCAGTTACTATAAAAGCCTGGCCTCTAATTAGATGAAATAGTTCTTAATGTGTGCGGCAATTTTTTGAGCTGCATCACCTTCACCATATAATGGTTTCCAGACGGAGGTCGGGTTAGCATGTATAGCAGAGAGTATTTTGTCTGTGTTAGCTCCTGTAATTTGGTTCCAGTTTCCATCCAAAGTCTCTGTCCATTCCGTTTCCTCCCGGATGGTAATGCACGGCTTCTTCATCCAGTAAGCTTCTTTTTGGAGGCCACCGGAATCAGTAATCACCTTCGTGCAGTTCTTCAGCAAAGTCATCATTTTGAAATAGGAAACAGGCTCGATCAGGTGTAGGTTTTCAGGCAGCTGAATGTTACTTAGCCTCTTTTTATTTCGGGGGTGAACCGGCCATACAACGGGTTCATTTATTTCGGAAAATGCTTGCAGAATGGAGCGTAGGTTATTTTCAGAATCAGTGTTTGCCGGACGGTGCACGGTAGCCAGGTAGAAATTATTAGGGGCAAATGGGATGATAGCTGAAAAATTCACTTTCTCTTCAGCTATTTTGGAAAAAGTAAGCAATGCATCATACATCACATCTCCTACATCAAAAACATTTTTCTTAATGCCTTCCTTAGCTAGCTGTGTAACCCCCCCTTTAGATGAGCAAAATAAAAGTGTTGACATGTGGTCGGTTAAAACCCGGTTTGTTTCCTCAGGCATTTCACGATTAAAGCTTCGTAAACCTGCTTCGATGTGAATCACAGGTATATGCAGTTTTGAAGCCACTAATGCTCCTGCTAAAGTAGAGTTTGTATCACCATAAACAAGAAGGGCATCAGGAGCTTGGTCGGACTTAAGAATAAATTGTTCAATTTTTTGAAGCATAATCCCGGTTTGAGCACCATGATGTCCGGATCCTACTTCCAGGTTCACGGTTGGAGCCGGAAGGTCGAGCTCTTCCCAGAATATGCTACTCATTTCATGGTCGTAATGTTGACCGGTATGAATGATTTCTTCTGTAATGCCCGCATCTGTCAAAGCTTTTGAAACTACTGCTGCTTTAATAAATTGAGGCCTTGCACCAACTACGGTTAATATGGTTTTCACGAGCTGTATTTTTTAGATTTAAATCGTTGGGTAAGATACAGTAACTCTTTTTTCTTTTTTTAGAAAACCTGCCTAAAACTTGGTAATAATTCATAGTTAAATTCAGTATCCTTGATACCAAACATCCAAAAATTTTAGAAAATGTCATTTACCGGAATTAAAAAAATATTGGTTTTGGCTCCTCATACAGATGATGCCGAGTTAGGATGCGGGGGTACGCTTGCCAGATTTCATGAAGAGGGTATTGAAATTTTTGTAGCGGCTTTTTCAACGGCCAGAGCCTCCGTGCCGGAGGGCTCTGATCCGGATATCCTGAGAAAAGAGTTTATTGCATCCATGGATATCCTGGGAGTACCTGAAGACCAGTATTTTATTTATGAATACGAGGTTAGAAAACTTTCCTATTTCAGGCAGGAAGTATTGGAAGAAATGGTGCGGCTCAGAAATGAGATTCAACCCGATTTGGTGTTGCTGCCATCCGGTAATGATGTGCATCAGGATCATCAGGTGGTATTTAATGAAGGGTTGCGTGCTTTTAAAGAGTGCAGTATCTGGGGATATGAGCTGCCCTGGAACCATGTTGACTTCTCCACCCAGGCTTTTGTTACCTTAAGCAAAGCGCATATGGGTAAAAAATGGGAGATGATGTCGGTGTACGAATCTCAGCTGATAAAAAAGCGAAATTACTTCACACGCGACTTTATCGAAGGACTGGCCAGAGTCAGGGGCGTGCAGGTGAAAGAAGACTTTGCCGAAGCTTTTGAAGTAGTTCGTTATAAGATCTAACTAAATTCAAAAAATCTTCCGGCATCCGGCCCCTCATTTAAAAGAAGGTCAATAACCGACAGATTTGGAATAAAGCCCTTAAAAAGTTGTTTATACTCAGGGTGGTCAAATTGCTGATACTTTAGTTGAATGCCTGCTTTTTGGAACTGTTCTTCGTCATTATATTTTTTTGCTCCCTGACCAGATAAGTAGGTATCTGCCTCAAAATACTCACATATACCAATATTTAGATCATTATTCGTCCCAAATTCTTCATCGATTTGTGAGGCAGTAATAAGTTCAGTGGTGATACCCAACTCAGTACAGCAAAATTTGATGAGTGCTATGTTTAAATCACCCAATGAATCGTATTCTTTTTCAGTAAAATAATGGGATAGCTTTTCCATGTACCGGTCAAAATAGGGGGCTCCTCCATAACTTCCCCTGATTTGATTTATGATACTGGTTCCCCAATGTTGTTCGTAGGCTATGGGCAACTCATTAAAGTTTACATCCGTGCCTTTTTTATTACTTACCGGAACTGTAATCCAAACGGCTTCGGATTGATTGTTCTTTATTTTATTTCGGTTACAGATGTGGCCTTTCACAAATTGCACATTATCAATCAGAACAAACACATCCGATTTGGCAATTTTATCAAAAAAGCCGAGCCACGGTAAAAAGTTTGGTTGATGGATTCCAACTACTTTAGCTGAGTTCTGGGATTGGGTCATTTTTATGGAATTCAGTTAAATACTTTTCAAATTCTTTTTTTAAGTCCTTATCATCATCGTGCTTATTAGGAGAGAAAGAAGCTGGAAGCTCATGATTCATTGAGATCTTGTAATCATACAGATCCTCAACTCTATCTTGCACTACTTTCAGAAAAGAAGAAGGGTTCTTACATAGTTCGTCATAAGTAATATGGAGTCCATTTCCCTCAGCAATAAGGTTATTCATTTCCCTTCGGTAAAACCTTTTCAGGTAATGTAGCTGACCGGCAATTTGTGGAAAGGTATCCAGGCTCTTTAAATTGGGATATTCAGGGGGGACCGTACTCCACCAAGTATTTGGATCATCATAAAATTTCTTTCGGGCATTCAGATTTGATACCGCAACATCCAGAATATCTCTTTCAATATAAATCCAGAGTGTTTTTCCCAAAACCTGGTTAAGCTTTGATATGTGAAAAGCCCCAAAGATGTTTTTAAAAATAAATGCTTTGTTTCTGAAGGAAGTTAAATTGCCCAGCACTTTTTTTAACCCATTCCAGTCTATTTCTGACTCATAATCCTGAGCATTAATCATATGCTCAAAACTGTCTTTCTTTAACCATTTTCTCCAGAAGTATCCAAATTCGTGGATGTCGTTAAGCTTATGGGTGGTTGCATAATCGGATTGGAAGCGAGGGCCATCATTTCCGTCAAGTAAAGAATCGGACAGTTTTAACCCATGAAGGGGAGCCGCCCAAAAGCGTGCAGCAATGTTATTGATATAAGAAATATCAAGTCCATGTGCCAAAGCCTGTGTCAACAAGGTAGTGCCTGAGCGAGGAAGCCCGATTACAAAAATCAGAGGGTGATTGATGCTAAGGTTTTGATATTCTTCTTTTTCCTTTTTCTCGAGGATATTGTTCAAGCCTTCAAGGAAAGACTCCTCTTCAACCGGCTTGTGGTACTTCCCGGTTCGTTTTTCGTTCAGTTTTTCAAGCTCGTTCGGCATAGGTCACGAAATTAGGTCAACCAATATTTTCTCAAGTCTCTTTGTAAGATAACTAAAGTCATACTGCTGTATGGCCTTTTGAGAAGGGTTAAAAAGGGTTTCCTCTTTTTGCTTGGCATGATAGGTTTCCTTGATAAAGCTGGCTACACCTTTCTCATCTTCATGAGAAAAAAACTTACCTATATTGGTATTGGTAACTAATTCTGAAGCAGCCCCATCAACCGGGCCAATACCCATAACAGGTTTCCCTGAAGTCATATACTCAAATACTTTTGTTGATAGACCAAACTTACTATTCTTCGTTCTTCCAATCAGAAGTAAAAGCAAATCAGATGAGTTCACTTTCTTCATCATCTCATCATGGGGGATGTAACCTGTAAAACTTGTTTTGATGATATGGGAAGCTGACTTAATATCATCTTTTATGTTGGGGTCAATATTCCCATAGAAATCAAAATGGATATTTTCGGCTATTTCCGGGTAATCAACAGACAAGGTATGCAAAGCCTTAATGAAGGCTTCAGGGTATTGGTTGATTTTCATACTCCCGAAGTACCGTATATAAAAAACGGAATCATTTGTTTGAGGTACTTCTTTTTTATTCAGAACATGATCCGGATCAAAGCCATTGGGGATTTTAGTCAGCTTATCCTCAAGATGGTAGCTTGGAAAGAAACCATGATTAACTACGGTTAACCGGTCAGCTTTTTCGAGGACAGAAGCCTCAAGCTTTTTATTCCTCTTTCGGGCCCATGCACTTGGTGGATTGTCATCATAGTAATAGATATTAGTCCATGGATCCCTGAAATCAGCATGCCAGGGAAGTCCGCTCCATGCAGCCAGTTTCCTGGCAATAAGGCTGGTAGTTGGAGGGGGAGATGTTGATAAAATCACATCAGGCTTTTCCTGTTCAATCACTTTTTTACCAAGGGGTACAGCAAACCATTTCCAGGTAAACTTGGCATCCGGAATCATAATATTGAGCCGAGCCCATACAGCTAAACGGGAAATAAAGCCGGCATCTTTTTGATAAAAAATAGATGGATTGCTGGTTTTAGCACTACCCCCTTTTTTACCCTTCAAAAGACTCACGGGTTCAATAATGTTTGCCCGGTAAACTTTGATGTTCTCTAGTACAGGGTCATCCGGCTCTCCTTTCATTCCCGCCGCAGCTTTTTTTGAGGTGAGAACTACAATGTCCCAGCCGGACTTCGCCAAATACTTTGCAAAACGGGAAATGCGGTAAGTACCTACGTCCGCAAAAGGGTACCAATAGTAAGAAACGATAAGGATTTTTTTACGAGCCACTTGAATTGCGGGCTTTGAACCATGTGAATATCCAAAAAGCTGCCAAAAGAGCCTGAATGATTACAGAAATCCAGCCGAGCATTACCCCGATTTCATAAGAGCGGGGCATGAAATTCAATTCCAGTGTATGCTCTCCGGCCGGAATATCCATTCCCCGAAGGAAGTAATTCGTTTTATAAATCGGAATTTCTTCTCCGTTCAATGTAGCTGTCCATCCAGCGGGATAATAAACTTCACTCAGCACCAGGAACCCGGGTTGGGCTCTCGAAAGTTCGAGGGTCATTTCCGGTCCGGTATAGTTGGTGACTTCAACAGTAGAAGTAGTGTCATTGTATGAAGTAAGCGCTTGATTGGTTTCAACTACGGCTGTTTCTGAAAAGTCAAGTTGCCTAGGCATCAGGTAGTTGAAGGCTGTGTTTGGATCCTGAACCGTAATAACGGAATCCACAAAAAATGCTTTGGGAAGTACGTTTTGGTTTTCGTAAACCACGCCATTCTGGCTTTCAAAAACCGGCTGGTAACCATCAAAAGGTAACCCCTGAACATAGGTGACATACTTTACATTGAAGAGGTCGAGTAGCTGTGGATTGAAGTTCTGATTCTGGAGATTCAACGGCCCCTGACCATACATCACATCCTGAATCACACTCAGCTTGGCTCCGGTGTACCCCCCAATCATTGGGTAGAAGTATGCGGGCGTGGCATTGCTGTATGGATTGTCCAGAATGGGTAGAACCCGGTATGGATATTCAGTATCAGCTGATACCCGTTCTTCGATAAAAGTGTCGATATCACGGCGCTGGGATTCCAGGGTTTTCTCCGGGCTGACATTCCCAGCCACAATGGTGTTTTCGGGGATGTAGCGTTTATCAACGCTTATCATGTCAACGGCAAGAATAAGGGTGAAGCCCATGAGGCTGACGCTTACAGGAATTTTGCCTGAGGTTGTCAGATACATTAGGCCCGCTGCTACAATCAAAATAATAGCCAGTCTCATTAAGTCGCTGTTGGCTTTTTCTTCCCGTTCGGGAGCAAGCTGGGTGTTTACATAACTCTGAGCTCTTCGCTGAACCTGAGGATTATCTACACTTACCTGATTCTGCCGTGCAATTTGATTGGCAATATTTGAAACTTCGCCCGTGCGAGTGAAATCCATTGAACTCAACATAATAAAGAGCACAACTAAAACCCCTCCCGTTATTCCGAGCGGCAAATAAAGCTTTTTGAATTCATTCTTCTTGGAGCTCACAAAATCCGCAAACCAGTCAAGCCCATACACGGCCACTACCGAATAGCAAAAGGCAACTAAAGTCAGCCAGGTTTCCGGGGCTCTGAACTTATCGAAATAGGGGATATAATCGAAGGCAAATTCATTCAGCAATCTGAAGTTACCGCCCCATGAGAAAAGGATGCCGAGCGTTCCGGCAGCAAAAAAGGCATACATGGTTTTACTGCGCCGCTTCATTAATGCAAGGATTACGAACGGCAAACTGAGTGCCCCAAAATAGTGGGGACCGGAAGTAACAGATTTGGGTCCCCAGTATTCCGGTGAAGCTCCGCCAAAAATATTGGGCATAATCAGCGTCCAGGTTTCCCGAATTCCCTGCGACCAGGCAAAAGCATAGCTGGAGGTGAGGCCGGTTGAATTATCAAGGGCTGAGCCCCCGCGAATACTGTATTCGGCATATTCCTGAAGAGCAAGAAGTTTTTGTGCATGGCCTAACAGCCCAACAATACCACCTGCTAACAAAAATATTGTTGTTAAGCCCCATTCTTTAAGCCGGTGATCTTTGTAAGCCTTCCAGGTATCGAAAACCCAAAGCGATCCTAACAGATAAGCAAAGTAATACGTTATTTGAGGATGGGCAGACCGAAGCTCAAGTGTGACAGCAACTGAGAAAAGAAGGAGACCGGGAAGTTTCTTTTCTTTTCGTGTAAGCAGCCAATATCCGGCAATCATCCAGGGAGCAAAGGCCAGGGCTTCAAATTTAGAAGTATGTCCCGCTACAATAATAATCGGGAAATAGGTGGTTAAGCCGTACATCAAGCTGCCAAATAAAGACGTCAAAGTCCGGAAACCCATCATCACTAAAAGGAAATAGGTGCCGGAAAGGAGCACCCAGTATTGAAAAGCCGGGTAGATGTTGGAAAATAAACTTGCAATACGATCTAAATATGGGACAGCATCCTTTGTGGATACCACAAAAGAAGGCATGCCGCCAAACATATTGTTAACCCACAGCGGCTCCTTGTCATAGGTTTCGCGGTATTCAATTACAGACTCCGCACCGGCTCTCCACTGGGTAATGTCGTGTCTTTTAAATTCTTTGCCTCCTATTGTTGTAGCAGTAAACAGCACAAACGGAATCAGAAATAGAATGACCAGCGCAATAATATGCTGGCGACTATCAGGGAGCTTGGCAAAGAAATCCTGTTGGGAGGCGTTTTTGGGGTCTGTCATAAAAGAGGGGTTATTCAATCACTTTAGGAACACGGAAGTAGTCGCTGTCGGAATCGGGAGCGTTTTTGAGTGCGTCATCATGCGAAAGAGGAGCTTCGGCTTTGTCTTTTCGAAGGCGGCTATCTAGGTCAATCACATGCTCCAGCGGCTCAACATCAGAGGTGTCCAGTTCATCCAGGCGATCCATATAATCCAGAATTTTATTTATATCCTGAGCAAAGGATTTTACTTCTTCCCCGGAAAGTTGGAGTCGGGCCAGGTCGGCCATGTATCGAACATCTTTTTCAGTTACAGACATATATATGGTTTATTTGTTTTGGCTGAATTTAAGAAACATTGGGTGAAAGATTAATCGGTTTTTAAATTTGTTATAAATAGGGGCTGTTTTGAGAATGAAGGTTCTATATTTTAGGTTCAAACTTGGCATCTTGCAGATTTTATTTCCATTTTAAGCAACTATTTTATCTCCATGATCAAAAAGAAAGTAACCATAATAAATTCAGCGGGTTTACATGCGCGTCCATCGGCGCAGCTAGTTAAACTTGCCAGTAAGTTTAAGTCCGATTTTTTCATACACAGCTATGGATATCGGGTTAACGGGAAAAGTATATTGGGAGTTATGACGCTGGCTGCTGAATCCGGTGCGGAATTAGAGTTGGAGGTTGAAGGGCCGGATGAAGAAGAAGCCATGGAAGCCATCGTAGATCTGGTAGAGAATAAATTTGGAATGGAAGACGAATAACAGCCGGATACATATACTATGGAAGCCACAAACACCGATGAAATTACATTAAAAGGCCGAAGTGTTGGCTCCGGTGTGGCTATAGGTAAAGCTGTTTTATTGAGCTCCGAATCCAAGACGGTTACTCCAACCTCGATTAATAAATCGGCGGTAAAGAAGCATAAAAATCGATTTTTAAAAGCGAAGGAGAGTCTTATTGCTGAGCTTCAGCTGATGGCCGATGAACTGAATGATGCCGGCTCAGTAGAAATAATTGATACGCAGAAGCAAATTATTCTGGATGCCGAAATTGAGAGGAGCGTTTTTGAAATCATAGAAGACAAGCTCCTTAGTGTTGATTTCGCCATCTATCAAACCTACTGCCAGTTTATTGAGCGACTGAAACAAAGTGGTTCCGAATTGTTCCGGCAGCGCATTGTAGATCTTGAGGACATACGGGACCGGTTCATAGACCTGGTTTGTGATCAAAAGAAAAAGAAATCGGTAAAGAAAGGCTCGCTTATCGTCGCGCGTGAAATCAGCCCAACCGACCTGGTTTCTTATTATGAAGACGGTGCCATTGGCTTGGTCATGGAGAAAGGTGGGGTAACCTCTCATGCTGCCATTATCGCCAAATCGCTTGGAATTCCCTGTATTGTAAGTGCCGAAAAAGCGACCAAGGAAGTGCTTAATGATAAGATGTTAGTTCTGGATGCCGCAGAGGGAACCTTGATTTTAAACCCGTCGCGTAAAACCATATCCAGATATCGTAAAAAAGCTGAAGAAGCTGCCCGGAAAAAGAAAAAGCGCCTCGACAGTTTTGAGACGGCCGATGGCGTTTCCCTGAAAATTACAGCTAATATTGAATTCGAGGCCGAGCTTCCAAAAATAAAAGAACACGGCGCGCAGGGTATTGGGTTGCTGAGAACGGAGAGCCTGTTATTTGGCCACCGGTTAAGAAAAAGCATGGAAGAACAACGAGCTTTTTATTCGGCTGTGTTAGAACGATCCACCGGGTCGGTTACGATTCGGTTGTTCGACATTGGCGGAGATAAAACCAGCAGCCGGACGGTGAAAGAGGCGAACCCGTTTTTAGGATGGAGAGGCATACGCCTGCTGCTGGACGAAAAAGAACTCCTCCAAAATCAGCTCAAAGCAATTGTTAGAACTGCAGCTGCATATCCGGGAAGAATTCGGGTTTTGGTGCCCATGGTATCTGTGATCGATGAAGTAGCTGAGATTAAGAATGAACTTGAATCCGTTATAACAGAACTGAAAACGGAGGGTGTAGAGTTAGGTGAATCGATTCCGCTTGGGTTGATGGTGGAAGTACCGAGTGTTGCCCTTTCTGCTTATCACTTTGCCAAAGAAGTGGATTTTTTAAGCGTGGGTACTAACGACCTCACACAATATACGATGGCGGTGGATCGCGGAAATGAGCGCATCTGCAATCTATTTCAGCATTACCACCCTTCTGTGCTGCACTTGATTAGTAACACGGTTAAGGGAGCGGAAAAAGCCGGCATTGACGTGAGCGTATGTGGCGAACTGGCCGGTGATGAAATCGGCGCAGCCTGCCTTATCGGTATGGGCATTCAGGAGTTGAGCATGGTGCCTGAGTCGATACCCGAAATCAGTGAACTCCTTCACTCCAAGACCAAAGCAGAGTTTGAGCAATTTGCAAAATCTGCACTGGAGCTATCCTCCGTTGAAGAGCTTGAAAAACTTTTTGAAGACTGGAAGAACTGAGTTCCTACTTCTGAGCAACTCCTATCACACCACAAGCAACGCGACTTCCGGCAGCTCCTGTGGGTTGTGACTCGAGATCATCTTCTCCTGCATGTATAATGATACCTCGTCCTAAAATCTGATCGAGCGTTACGGTTTGGTCTGTGTAATCTACCGTAGCCTTGCCGTTTTCATTGGCTTCAATATTTCCGAGGTCGCCCATGTGCCGTTCGGCATCAGATGGTGCTCCATGCTGATTATTGGCAGGATTAAAATGTCCTCCTGCGCTGGTTCCATCATCAGCTGTACAGTCTCCGTACTCATGAATGTGAAAACCATGATTTCCGGGCTCGAGCCCTTCAAAACTACCTCGGACCTGTACTCCATTTTCGGCTTCAGAAAACATTACAGACCCGCTGACATCGTTTTCCCCAACCGGCATTACAGTTGCGACTAATTCAGAATGAGCCGGCTCTGCCTGCATCGATGTGGATTCCGTTTCGGTGTTTTTTGTACATCCGGTTACCATTAGTAAGAAAGCGAAAATCACAGAATAGAGCTTCATATAAAATGTTTGGTTGTTTTGAGATTCGCTAATTCAACATCAAATCCAAGAGCTTCATTCATTCAGTATAGACTCCCGAAGCTTTTTAAATGATTGAAGGTGAGACTGTAGCTTATCATATAAAGCGGGCTTTTTCTTTCTCAATTTGCGCCCGGAACGCGGACTAAAAAGCTGCTTAGCCCTGATAAACAATGGGGCAGTAAGTACACTTAAAGCCAGGTATCCAAGTATGAAGCCTCCATCAACTCCGGTAAAAAGTAAAATCAGAGAGACCAGTACATAGAAAATCGGCAGTAAAAATAAGCTACTCAGGAATTTTATGGATGAGTCAAAAGCATTGTCTCTGATCACATTCCTGATCAAATAACGAATGGGTTGGTAAGGGATGATATTGTTCAAGAGGCTGAACAGGTAAAACGGAAAGAGGACGAAATCTTTCACCCCAACCTGTTTTCCACAGGCTAACTCATTAAGATCCACATCGTGTTTATCAGCTATTTTAGTCAGTTCCTTTGCTTTTTCTATAAGTTCAGGAGTGATGTGCTCGTGGGTTTTCCGGATTCTTGGATTTGCTATTTCCGGGTCAATGATCTTGAAGTTATCGGGCTCCAGGTCATCCCACAAAATCTTATGTACGGGATATTCATTTAAGTCCTCCACATGAAATACAAGTTCCTTCATAGCATCTGAAACCTGCTCTTTCATAGTTTCTACAGCTTCCTTTTCGTCTTTTTCAAGCAGAGATCGGAAGTTGCTCACCGGAATGGGTTTCCCATAATTAACCTGAACCGCATTTCCACCGGTGCGGTGTTCACTGTAATTCACCCCAACCGGTACAATCTGTAAATCCAGTTCCCAATTGTGCTTTTCTTCTGCACCAAAAGCAATACGGGTAAAACCCTTACTTAGTGGCCTGATCCTTCGTTTTAGATTATGATTGGCTTCGGCAAAAACCAGAACGGTATCTTTATTTTTGAGGTATTGGATGCATTTCTCAAAAATCTCGTTGTTCTTTTGAACCGACTTCAATCCATCGCGCACACGGTAAACGGGCATCATATTGATGGACCATAGGAATTTCCCAATGATATCGGGTTTAAAGGCCTGCGCCCGGGTAAGAAAGTAAATTACCGGTTTGGTGGTAGTTGCCACATGCAGAGCATCCATGAATGAATTCTGGTGATTAGGCACATAGAGAATGGGTTTGTCTTTGGGGAGATGCTCCTTGCCGGAAGTTTTAACGGTGGAATAAAAAAAGCGTAATCCATTTCCTACTACAGTATGTCGCCAAAACTGGTACCACAAATAATTTTTTTTACGCATTAGTAAAGACGCGTTGTAAAGTTGATTTTCCAATTGACCAGTACCATCCGATACTGAGACCGGCAATAATATGCCAAATGCCCCACCATGCAGCCACTAAAGCCATACCGCCGAGCCCGTCAAAGAAATTGAAAATCAGCAATAAACCCAAGCCCGAATTTTGAATTCCGGTTTCAATGGCAATGGACTTACGATCCGGTTTCGGAAGCTTGAAGATATACCCCAATCCGTAACCGCTCATCAGAGCAACTGCGTTATGGAAAAATACCAGGGCGATAACCAGATGTACGTAACTCGTAAAGTGCTCGAAGTTCATGCTGAAGGCCACAATCACAAAACCGGCAAAAAAGATAATTCCGAAGTTCTTAATAAACGGGGATATTTTTTGGGAGAAGGTGTCTTTGAAGTGCCGCAGGGTCATCCCCAGGATAAGCGGTATCCCGAGAATCAGGATGATAATTCGAAATACTTCAAAGAGGTCGAGGTGAATTTCAGTAAGGATGGCGTTTGTGGGGCCGTATAAACTGGCCCAGAAGGCAAAATTAAAGGGGGTCATGAATATGGAAAGCAGGGTGGCGAAGGCCGTCATGCTCACCGATAAGGCCGCATTTCCTTTCGCTAAAAGAGAGAAAAAGTTGGATATATTTCCTCCCGGGCAAGCGGCAACCATCATCATTCCCAATGCAAAACTGGGGTGTGGCTCCATCAAAACAACCAATAAAAAAGTAAGTGCAGGGAGTAAAAAAAACTGGGAGCAAAGACCGATAACAGTGCCTTTTGGGTTCTTGGCTACTTTCTTGAAGTCCTCAACGGTCAGTTCCAGAGCTACCCCAAACATGATGATCGCCAGCGACACATTCATGATGTGCAGTCCGCCACTGTTCAGGTTCAACTGAAGGGCATCAATCGATTCGCTCATAATTTTATACTAACGTTAGATGTATTTTTCAGCCCAGGTGGCCATTACCTTACCCACATATTTGCTGTCTTTATCGTCGGAAAGCAGGTGACTGGCCTCGTCCAAGGATACAAAACTTTTGGGATGTTTTGCGGCATTAAAAATCATAGAGGCATTATCGATGCCTACCGTATTGTCGAGAGGAGAATGGAAGATCATCAAAGCGCGGTCCAGTTTTTTGATGAAATCCGACATCCGGGCTTCTTTCAGGTCATCCAGAAATTGTTTCTTAATGGTGAATTTCCGCCCGGCAAGGGTGACTTCAGCCTCTCCCTTTTCCTCAATTTCAGCAAGGTGCATACTGAAATTTTCGCGTACATGAGCGGGGTGAGCCGGAGCTGCAATAGTTGCTACGGCTTTCACAGAATCCATGTGATGAGCCGCTTGCAAAACAGCAGCTCCCCCCAGTGAATGTCCGGCTAAAATCGTGGGTGCATTACCTTCAGCTTCTAAATATTTATAGGCAGCAACCAGGTCATCTACATTGGATGAGAAATTGGTGTTAGCAAAGTCACCGTCGCTTTCGCCGAGCCCGGTAAAATCAAACCGGAAAGTGGCAAACCCCAGTTCGGCGAGTATAGAGGTGATATTACTCATTACTTTCAGGTTCTTGGAGCAGGTAAAGCAGTGTGCAAACAAGACCGTGCCTTTTTGTTCATTTTCCGGGAGGTCAAGTTTGGCAGAAAGTGTATCCCCGAGACTGCCGGTAAATTCTATTTTCTTTGATTTCATGAGTGTAGTATTATTGGCGTGTAATTTTTAAGATAATCAACATTATGAGTAACACAACGCATCCTTTCCATCTCGCATTTCCGGTTAAAGATCTTGAAGAATCCTATAAGTTCTACCATGATCTTCTGGGATGTGAAACCGGCCGGAGTTCCGACAGCTGGATCGACTTCAATATGTGGGGGCATCAGGTAGTCGCTCATCTCAGCCCGGACGAAGCCAAACAATCCGCCATGAACGCGGTAGATGGACACGGAGTCCCGGTTCGTCACTTTGGGGTGATTTTGGAAATGGACGAATGGCAAAAGCTTGCCGACAAGCTAAAAGCTGCAGATATCGAATTTGTGATAGAGCCGTACATTCGCTTCAAAGGCGAACCGGGCGAGCAGGCAACCATGTTTTTCCTCGACCCGTCCGGAAATGCGCTGGAGTTCAAGGCCTTTCAAAATAAAGATCAGATTTTTGCTAAGTAATCCGCTTTGGGGAATTGAAAATGAAAAATTCTACATTTTGAATAGGTGACGGGGGGTGAAGTAAGAGATTGGTAGTTGAATGCGTCAACAATCTGATAACGTTCTCATCAGGTAATTACCGCTATGAAAGCTCTGGTCTTATTTACTTTTGGCAATGCAGGCAAGGCGTTAATGCTGGTTCTGTTACTATTCGTTTTTTCCTGCGATCATACAACAGTTAGCAGTGATGAGGATTCCCGGTCCGGTTTTCAAACCGAAAGCGAGTGGCTGGTAGCTGAACATGAAATCATTGATGGAGGCCCGGGGAAGGACGGCATTCCGCCTATCGAAGAACCTGAGTTTTCGGATGCGTCAGAAGTCACATTCATCCCGGATAACAGGCGCGTAATTGGATTGATAAAGAATGGAGAACCTACCGCCTATCCCTACCAAATATTGGACTGGCATGAGATTGTGAATGATGAAAGTCAGGTTACGATTACGTTTTGTCCACTCACGGCAACCGGAATTGCATGGAGCCCCAAAGAAGGCCCCGATTTTGGCACATCCGGGCTCATATACAGGAACAACCTGATAGCCTATGACCGGAAAACAGGCTCGTTATGGTCGCAAATGAGACTGAGAGCCATTCACGGAGAGCACCTCGGGGCAAGCATTGATCCGTTGAATGTGTTGGATACGACCTGGGAAACCTGGAAGTCGATGTTTCCTGAGTCAAAGGTTTTAAATACCAATACCGGCTACAGCAGAGATTATGAGAAATATGCCTATGGCCGAACGTATGAAGAAATGGATGGGGTGATCCTTTTTCCAACCGTAAACAGAACCGATACCCGATTGAATGCCAAAGACAGGGTGCATGGCATTTTTACTGGAGACGGCTTAGATCAGGACTCAAATGTGCGGGTGTATGAATACAGCGCCTTTGGTGAGGATATAAAGACTATTCATGATGAATTTGAGGGAGAGAAATTTGTGATTGTTGGGAGTACAAAGCTGAGTTTTGTTATTGCTTATAAATCAGATCTGAATGGCGAAGATCTGGAATTTGAACCCGTGCAGGACGAGCTCCCCGTGGTGATGGTGGATCAGAGCGGTACTAAGTGGAATGTGTTTGGTGAAGCTGTTTCCGGCCCGAATGCAGGCGGTCGCTTATTTCCTGCCAAATCTTATTCAGGCTATTGGTTTGCATTCCGGGATATGTTTAACCTGCCGGAAATCTATGGATTTGAAAGCTGATGGGGTGAAACCTATAAACCTGAGTTCGATTAATATTAGATGACTGGCGTTGCCTGAATAACCAAATAACCCTTCCAGGGTTACGGCAATGATCCTGACTCAGGAAAAGGGGTTTAACCCTGGAAGGGTTAAGTTTAAAAGCTTTTGAGTGTTAAGGAGATTGCCTGCCGGTTTAAGGTTCTTTTTCAACCCATCGAAGGTCGTTTTGAATGAAGGTAACAAAGGTTAGGAGGTTCTGTACCTGCCAGTAATCCCGGATGTCTTTTTCCGGGTCTTGATAAGAATAGGAACGGGTAGTGTCTCCATTAAAAACTTCGAAGCTGTACACCCGACGGGGCAGCTGACCGGAATCAGGAACCCAGCCTTCGATCTCGTTTTGAGGCTGAATTTGGTAGAGCTTCAGGAAGTCAACAAACAAGTCAAAATCGCTCCAGGAGCTGTCGTTGGCCGAAACATATTCCGATTGCACCACTTTCTCTCCCTCGGCATTCAGCGTGTACACGGTCAATTCACCGGTCCAGGTGGTGTCGTTCTTGAAAAAATCAAAATAGACGGCCTCGTTGATGTTTAATGAAATACGCTCATCCGGCTGTACTTCTTCCTGAACCATTTCATCAGCCACAGAAACCGCATTCTCAGAAGATGAGCAACCGATTATTGCTGTCATCAATAATAAAATTCCTGCTATGTAGAATTGTTTACCCATAATCTTTAACTGTCAATCGACATTTCTTGTTCAATCACCTCAATCCGGCTCTGATATTCTTCCCATTTCGAATAATGGTCTGTAAGGTCGGCCTTGAGTTGGTCATATTCTAATGAGAATTTCTTTACGTTCTCGGCATCGTCATAGAAGTCCGGTTTGGTCATCTCTTCTTCAATCTCGGCTTTCCTCAGTTCCTTCTCCTCAATCTCTTTCTCCAGTGCTTCCGCTTTCTTACGGATGGGTTTTGTTCGGCGGCTAAGTTCATTCCGGCGTTCAGCTTCAATACGGCGCTGCTCTTTTCGGGAAAGCTGGTTGTCTTCTTTGGTTTCTTTTTGGGGTGAGGGCTTCTCTGATGCTGCCTCGGCTTCTTCTCTTTTTCGTGTGAGATAGTAAGACACATTCCCCAAATACGTTTTGATGTACCCCGGCTGAACATCCAGCACTTTATCAACGATGGGATCCAGAAAATCCCTGTCGTGCGATACAATAACTACAGTCCCTTCATACTGTTGAATGGCCTGTTGCAGGATATTCTTGCTGCTCATATCCAGATGGTTGGTAGGCTCATCAAAAATCAAGAGGTTGGCAGGAGAGAGCAGCATCTTGGCCAGTGCCAGCCGGCTTTTCTCTCCACCGGATAAAACCTTCACTTTTTTAAAGACATCATCTCCCTGAAATAGAAAACAGCCAAGTATGGTCCGCAGCCTACTTTCTTTAGCATCGGAGCCGGCTTCTTTCAGGGTTTCCAAGGCATCCTTTTTAGGGTTTAGCTCATCGGCCTGGTGCTGGGCAAAATAGTTTACCGTCACGTTATGCCCTTCAATCCGTTCTCCTTTTTGGTGGGGTTCCATTCCAGCAAGAATCCGGATTAATGTTGATTTCCCGGCACCGTTTGGTCCAACCACCGCAATTTTATCGCCCCGTTCAATTTCATAATCAATGCCTTCAAAGACCTGAGTATCATCATAACTTTTGTGAAGATTTTCGAGCTTCATAACCACTTGTCCGCTTCGGGGAGGTTCCGGAAACCGAAAGGAAACTTTACTCTGTTCCTCTTCCAGTTCAATGCGATCCATTTTCTCAAGCTGCTTCACCCGGCTTTGCACCTGACTGGCTTTCGAAGCTTTATATCGGAATCGGTCTATAAATTCCTGGGTCTGCTGGATTTTCTTTTCCTGATTCTTCTTGGCATTCTGCAGGAGCTCTTTTTCCTCTTCCCACTTTTTTTCATAGAATGAATAGTTGCCGGCATAATCGCTGATTTCACCACTTCTCAATGCCAGTGTACGGTTGGTGATGGTGTCCAGAAAAGCCTTGTCGTGAGAAACCACAACTACAGCGCCTTCATACGAATTCAGGAAGTTTTCCATCCATTGCAGCGATTCAATATCCAGGTGGTTGGTCGGCTCATCCAATAACAAATAGGTTGGTCTCTTAAGGAGCAACTTAGCCAGGGCAATACGCATCAGCCAGCCCCCGCTGAATTCAGATGTACTGCGGTGAAAGTCTTCTTCGCTGAAACCAAGTCCCATAAGTACTTTTTCCACTTCTGAACGCAAGCCATATAACCCTGAAGATTCCAGCTCGGTTTGAAGCTTGCCGTAGCGCTCCATCAGTTGCTCATATTCTTTGTTGTCATGATCAACCTCGGCCAGTTTTTCTTGAACAGACTTTACTTTCATCTCAAGCTCAAATAATTCGGCAAAGGCAGATTCCACTTCCTCAATTACGGTAAGTGTAAAATCCGGATCTACCCCATCCTGTGGGAGGTAACCCAGGCTTTCTTCATTAGATAGAGCCACACTGCCTTCATCGCATTCTTGGATGCCCATAATAATTTTAAGCAGGGTGGATTTCCCGGCGCCGTTTGGGCCCACAAGTCCAATGCGTTCACCGGGATTGATGAACGTACTAACGCCGTCCAGAAGCTCGCGGTCGCCCAAATGTAACGTAATGTTTTCGAGTGCTAACAAAGTTTGATGAAAGTCATGAGTTAAAAAAATGCAGCGAGGCTGAAAATATGGATTAATTGTCTTCAGAATGAAATTAATCCTTTCCCAATTATCTATTCAGGACTGTCATCGCGAGGAGCATCATAACTCATATTCAGAACCCGAACTTTTTCGACGCAGCGATCTCCCTGAAGAGTTTGGGATATTGTGTCCAGGAGATTGCCGCGTCGGAATTCATCCCAAAGTTGGATTCGCTTTTTGAGGCTCCTCGCAATGACATGTTTCAATCGTATTCCAGTACACAAGCGAAGTCCTTCAGGGCTTCGCAATGCTTTTATGAATTGAAGTGAGTTAATAAATACAGAAACCCTTAGTTTTGGGGTGAATTTAAAAAGACCGAAATCATGCAGAAGAAAGAAATCAACATTACCGTTGAACTGGATAAAGATAATGTACCTACCGACATCGTTTGGAATGCTTCCGATCTTCAGGGTAAAGACAAGGCACAGTGCCGGGCCATGCTATTGTCACTTTGGGATGCCCACAACAAAGACACCCTGAAACTGGATTTGTGGACCAAAGAAATGACGGTGGATGAAATGAAAATTTTCTTCCACCAAACCCTTGTTACCATGGCTGATACCTTAGAACGAGCTACAAATGATGAGCGGATTACCGGCGATATGCGCGACTTCTGCCACTATTTCGCTGAGAAAATGGAAATCAAGGAATAATGAAAAATTCAAAATTGGCTGAGACTAATTTTAAATTCTGAATTTTTCATCTTGAATTAACGATAGAGAATAGACCCAAAACTCACGCCGCTTTCTCGTTCTTCCTCATCCCAGATATCATAGGTGAGGATTTCGCCGGATAGGTTTGGGAATGCTTTCAGAAAAGAAAACAAAGGAGGGTAGCCACAGGTTCGATAGGGATCATATTTCTGACTCATCAACTCAAGAATTTTATCCGGATTTCCTTCAGCCCCAAAATCGAGGAAATCTTCATCAAAAGAGCGGATTTCCTCAAACAACTCTTTAGCCGGTTTATCATCTCCGAATTTTTTACCAACGTGAGCTAAATCGCCACTGATACAAAAGAAGGTATCTTCATCATCTCCAAAAAGCTCATTCAGCAACCCGGAAAATTTCTCTACCTGTTTCCCCTGAAATCCATCCGCTTTGTAGAAAAGCTCTTCCAGGCTGCCTACAACTATCGGCACAATTTTGAATTCATGATCCCACAAGTGATTCAACAGAAGCAGATGAAGCTCAATGCTGTGCTCAATGCGGTGCGCCCTGTCGTGGAAGGTGATGCCGTAGTCAATATTGGAGATTCGGGCTTTCGCCGCGGAATGACTTTTGTTATCAGTTTTGTCATCGCGGACTTGATCCTCGATCTCCTGAATGGCCGCCTGGTCTGCTTTTACCGTGCCGTTTACCAACTCAAAATCCTTGTTTGAAACCACGAACGGATACTCTTCATACAGATCAGGATGTAGCCCGGAGTAATGGGAAGTTGCTATAACTACCACCCGCTTGGGTTTCAGGTTTTTGATGGCCGAGAAAGCTTTTACATAGCTGTTCAGGCCAACCCGATAATCAATATGAGGTGCATATAGGGCTTTGGCAGAATCAACCGGTTCAGAAGTAGGGAGTTTCTCAAAAGCTTCGTTCAGAAAATGCTCCAGCTCTTCCGGGTCTTCCGGATAGGAGATTCCATAGGTGTTGGAAGGATGAACTTCAGACTCCTCGTAGGTTCTTTCTGTTTCCCTGGCGTGTTCCTTAAAATGAGGAGAATGCAGCAAGGCTTTTTCGTCTAAAAACTGAACATATTCCAATACCTGTTCCCGGGTAATCTGGTCGTCACTGAACTCAAGAATATCTTCCACGCTCCGGCTGCCATCAAACAGTGAAAACAGAGACTGGGCAGAATAAGGAACGGCAAAATCTGACTGCGCGTACCCAAGCTGATCCTGAAAATACAGGAACGTCTCGCCATTCTGTTTTACAGGGATGATCTGAATTTCATACCTGAGAGGAGGAATGGGATCGGTGAAGGAATCAAAAATTTTATCTGCCATAGAAAGAAAATACTTCAGCGTTCATTGTTGGGTGTTCCTTGTTCAATGTTCTTCCGTCCGCATCTTACGGCACTCACAATTCACACCGTACTTTTTGCATAAGGGGTGATCCGGGGCTTCCGAAATACGGGCTTTACAGGCGTTACGTCCGTGGTGGATCATCAGGTGCGAAAGGTCGGTCCAGTTCTCCCTGGGAAATAAGGCCATTAAATCCTTCTCAATTTTATTGGTATTCTTTTTCTCTTTGGTGAGGCCAAAGCGGTTCGAAATTCGCTTCACGTGCGTATCAACCACCACGCCCACATTAATATTGAAAGCATTTCCCAATACTACATTGGCTGTTTTTCTCGCCGCCCCTCTTAGCTTCAATAAATCTTTCATGTTTTGCGGAACTTCACCGTCAAACTCGTCCACTAAGATCTGCGAGGTTTCTTTAAGCGACTTTGCCTTATTCCGGTAGAAGCCGGTTGAACGAACCAATTCTTCCAGCTCCTCAAGCGGTGCGTCTTTCATGAGCTCCGGTGTAGGGTAGGTCTCAAATAAAGCCGGAGTGGTTTTGTTGACCCGAACGTCGGTGCACTGGGCACTCAGTATGGTTGCAATCAGCAGCTCAAAGGGATTCCGGTGATTTAACTCGCAATGCGGATTTGGGTAATGAACATATAATTCCTGGAGAATTTCTTCCGCTCGCTCTTTCTGCTTATTTGACTTTCTGGGAAGCTTCGGAAGTTTCGGTTCGTCTTTATTGGACATGAATAGGTTTAATTCGATGATTGTATGAACGCCTCAAACATAAATAATCCATTACAGAGAAGGAACCGTTCAAAATTCCCGGTTCAATATTCCACATTCGATGATCATATGCTTATCTTTGATGCTCACAAGATTTTTGAATTGCAAAAACACCCACATGTCGAATCTGGACAACCTCGATAAAATTGTATCACTGGCAAAAGCCCGTGGTTTCATCTTCCAATCCTCGGAAATTTATGGCGGACTTAGTGCCGTGTATGATTACGGACCCCTCGGTGTAGAACTCAAAAGAAATATCCGTAATGCCTGGTGGAAAGAGATGACACGCCGCCACGATAATATCGTGGGAGTAGATGCAGCTATTTTTATGCATCCCAAAGTATGGGAAGCCAGTGGCCATGTTGGCGGATTTAACGATCCGATGATCGACGACAAGCAGTCCAAAAAACGCTACCGTGCCGATATGCTGATTGAGCAGCACATTGAGAAGCTGCGAAAAGATGATAAACACGAAGAAGCAAATGCTATCCAGGAAAAGCTGGATACCTGCGGTTCCCGAAAAAGCCTAACGGAAGATCTGCACGAAATCATCATGGAAAACGAGATTCGTGCCCCAGAGTCCGGAGCTTTTGACTGGACCGAAGTGCGCCAGTTCAACCTGATGTTTAAGACTCAGTTTGGTTCTACTTCAACCGAAGAAGAGGGTGTTTATCTTCGGCCTGAAACTGCTCAAGGGATCTTTGTGAATTATAAGAACGTAATGGATACCTCCAGAACCACTATTCCGTTTGGTATCGCCCAAACCGGAAAGGCATTTCGTAATGAGGTTGTAGCCCGACAGTTTGTATTTCGTATGCGGGAATTTGAGCAGATGGAAATGCAATACTTCGTGAAACCGGGCACCGATGAAGCCGAATATGAGAAATGGCTGGAGAAACGACTGGAGTGGCATAAGAAAATGGGGATTCGGGAAGAAAACCTGAGGACGGCCCCGCATCCGGAAGATAAGCTTGCCCACTATGCGCGGGCTGCGGCTGACATTCAGTATAAATACCCCATCGGCTGGCAGGAAGTGGAAGGTATACACAACCGAACAGACTTTGACTTAAAACAACACACTGAGCATTCCGGTAAAAAACTGGATTACTACGATCAGAAAAACCAGGAGCGGTTTGTCCCTTATGTGATTGAGACTTCGGTTGGGCTCGATCGACTGACGCTGATGGTGCTTTGTGATGCTTATCGTGAGGAAGAGGTAGATGGCGATACCCGAACTGTATTGAAGTTGAATCCAAAAATTGCTCCAACACAGGTTGGTATTTTCCCGCTTATCAAAAAAGACAAGCTTCAGGATCTGGCACATAAGATTGAAGAAGATCTCCGTGAAGAATTTTCAGTGCTGTATGATGAGTCCGGATCCATTGGAAAACGCTATCGCCGACAGGATGAAGCCGGGACGCCGTTTTGTGTAACCGTAGATTTTGACGGCGTGGAATCAGAAGGTGAAGATACCGTGACCATCCGTTACCGCGATGATATGAGTCAGGACCGGGTGCCTGTTTCCAGACTTGCAGAAGTGATCCGGGACGGCATGAAGGACTGGAAACCGGAGTAGAGTTTAAGATCTGCCAGACTTATTCAATCTAAAACGTAGAGCGGACAGCCTGTCCGCTCTTTGTTTTTTAGTGAGTTATTTCAACAGAATCATTTTTTTGGTTTCACTGAACTTCCCGGCAGTTAGTCGGTAGATATACACTCCACTCGGCAGGTTGCGTGCGTCAAAAGTGAGGGTGTGTTCCCCGCTTTTCATGGGCTCTTTCATAAGTTTCTTCACTTCCTGCCCAAGCATGTTATACACAATTATCTCCACCGACGAGGCCTTGGCCAATGAGAAAGAAATTCGCGTTGTTGGGTTAAACGGGTTTGGGTAATTTTGGTGTAAAGCAAAAGCTTTAGGTGCATTCCCATCTTCTTCACTGCTGTTTATGACTCCATCGTTAGAAGCAGAAGGGGTGCCGCCTGTTTCTTTAGATGCCATCCAGCTTTCGGCCAATGAGTTGTCAAGTTCATAATCTATTAAAGCCAGCGTTGCACCATTTCCGTCAGCTTCTAATGGCCATGGTTCTTCATCGTTATACTCCACAAAGTCGATTAAAGAATTATTCGGGTTAAAAATCCGAACCTGATCTCCTGAACCGCTCAATCCGAAATCGGCTTCTCCTTTTACGAATTCAGCATTTGGGTGCAGCTGTTTGAAAGCAGCCGTATCATTGGTGATCACTAAATAACCTCCTGAGGCAATAGAAGTGCCGTTTGGAATTACAAATTCGTGCTCGTCGTCCTCATCCTTATACACCCAACCAGAAAGATCGATGGTGGTTTCAGAATAGTTGTACAGTTCAATCCAGTCACCGGCATCAAAGTCATCGCTGGGGTTGTAGTTAATTTCGTTGATAACAATTTCATCGTTAACAACCGGCTGGAAAGCAGCTTCAATTTCTACGGGCGTTGTGCCTAGCTCAACAGTTAGTACATTGTTTTGACCGGCTTGCTCGCCATCAACCAGCCAGTGCTCCAGTTCCAGTCCGGGCTCCGGCGTAACCTCTAAGGTGATGGTAGTACCTTCGAAATAAATTCCCGACCAATCCTGACTGGATAAATCCGGAGTGATGGAATTGAGTTGTATGCTGCCTTCAGAAGTTTGAGCAAGGTGCACCCGTACCGTATCGGTTTGCAGGGTATCCTGAATTTCAGCATAAATGAAGTCCGGGTAATCGAGCACATAAGGAACCGCAAGACCGTAGTCTTCTTCTTTCAATCCATAGTAAAAATACTCCATGCTGTAATCGGTAGGACCGCTGTTGTCATACCAGCCTTCATCCCAGCGTTCAATATCTCTCGGCATTTCCGGGTTGATGGCGGTGTCTATGGAATCGATTAAGCTGATCATATAATCCGGCTTAAAAGCGGTATTCAGCATATCAGCAAGGCGATTCAGGAAGATTTCCCGGTAGGTGGGGTTTTGCATCATCCGGCCGATGAGCCAGAATCCTGCCGGATCTTTCTTTAAGTATTGAGTAAAAACCGGGATGTAGGTGCCGGGCTCATTGTCCAGGTTTCTCCACCAGTCAAAATCATGGGAAATAAAATACCACTTGCCATCCACCGTTTGCGGCCTCCAGTACCGTAAGTTGTTGGGATCGCCGTGAGAACTGTACACCTGGTAAATCCAGTGGTCGGTAAAGCTTTCCAGGTCGATGAGGGAATCCGCCATGATGAAAAATTCCGGTTCCGTCAGAGATTCATCCTGAAAAACATCCAGTAGCTCCTGGTAGGCATCATAGGTGCCATCTTTAACTTCATCGTAGTCCTTAATCATGTCGATGTCATCATATCCATAGCGGGATTCAACAAAATCATCGTTTTTGCGCTCCTGTAAATTATAAATACCCCAGTACTTGCCGTTGATGTACATTGCCACCGGCTCATAAGCCTGCATGGCATTTTTGTGGCCCCATTGTTTGTTGATGGTGTACATCAATTCATTGAGCAGGCGAGATCGTTCTTCGGCTCCGGCCCGCAGGCCAAATCCATCGTAAGTGTCATAATCGTTTTCGGGGAAAAGCTCATACTCCAGCTCATCGATCCCGTAATCGGCATTGTTATTGATGATGAATGATTTTTTAGGGAAAGCCCGGCTGAAGTTGCCACCGATACTGGCTCCTGCATCAAATTCAAATTCGACCGACCCACCGGGCTTCATATATTCAATATGCACCGGGTACTCCCATTCTTCCCAAAAGTTGGCTCCAAACCACGGATAGTCATCACTGGCTTCTGAGGAATCTCCGATTACATACATTCCTTTGTCATAATCGAAGAGACTGTCGGGTTCCATCACAAATGACACCAGGGGGATGGTGTGCGGGTCTTCAAAGAAATAGCTGTTGGTCGCGATTTCACTTGCTGCAAAACCGGGAGCAAAAGCCATAGCCCGGATCACGGAAGAGGAATCAACGGTTATAGGGTTTTCATATAGTGGTGAGTTGGGAGTGGGAGCCGATCCGCCAATTTCGTATCGTATCTCCGCATTTTCAGTAGCTGATGAAATTCCGATGACTTCTGAGCCTGAATAGAAACCAGATTCCAGAGAAAAAGCCGGTTTCTCGGCTTGTTCGGAAATTTGACTGCCGTTATTGCTTGCTTCGGGAGTAGGGTTCAGGAATTTGAAAGTCCCGCTACCGTCGGGCACTCTTCCCCAGGCTATATCTGTCGTTTGCGCTCCAAAAGAAACGGAGTCGATAAGGGTTTCTCCATCAGGCTCGGTGAGTATCACTGCTTCACCATCGGCGCTTAATTTCATGTCCACATGTAGTGCGCCTTGTTCGGTTTCTTTATCAAACCAAAGAATCAGAAACTCTCCCGGGGAAATGGTGGTGGTTGCACTTTGTCCGGATGGAATCTGCCATTTGTCGAGCTGTGAGGAATCATCAGAGACGTACATCCCCGCAAGGTTAACGGAAACAGAACCGGCATTGTAGAGCTCAACCCAATCGTCGTTATCCCCATTTTGGTCAGCATGAGAAGATGCGTTAGAGGCAACAATTTCATTGATTTTAATTTGGGCGAAAGCTGAGGTGCTCAAAGCAATCATTAAAAGCAGAACAGTAGAAAAGAATTTTTTCATAGGGTTATTTAGCAGGTTGTTTGCTGAGGTTTATCGGCAGATGCACAATTAAGATAAGGAATAAGGAAAGTACTGCCCCATTAGGAAAGCTTTAGGTTCAGCAAAGCTGGTGGTTAAAAGCTGGCTATAATTTAAACTCTACACTTACCATCCATCTGTAGCGGGCATTTACCTGGTGATTAAGTTGACCTGTTTCGAATTTAGAATTCTGAATGGCTTTAATTACCATTTCTTCACATCCGTATCCGATTTCCTGAAGTACTTCGAAATTTGAAGTGCTGCCATCTTCATTTATGGTGAACAGGATACTTACAATTCCCTCAATATTGTTTTCAATTGCCTCATCTGGATACTCAATTCTATTTCTCAGAGCTCTGTTTCCTCCTTCAAGAACAGGAACTGAAAGTACAATCACAGTATGGGGTGTCTCTTTTGAAGAGTCTTGAGTTACTGATTCTACTGTTGAAGAAGGCCGGGAAATAGGGGAGGAGCCTTGATATTTTATCATCACTCTTGGTCCACACGAATATAGAAAGAGTGATAAAGCGATAATGGCAAAAAGGTTTCTGTACATTGATGGAGGAGTAGTATTTTTTTGAAGTTGCTACGAAAGTTTTTTTAATAAATCTCGGGCCCTTTCTAAATTCCACTTATCAATGTCATTCTTTGGGGCGATTTGAACGATTTCTTTCAGGGTTTGAATGGCTTTGTTGTTTTCTCCGGCTCGTTCATAATGGCGGGCTAAATCCAGTTTGTAGCGAAGGGTTTGTTCCGGTTGCAAGCGGATCGCTTTCTGCATGTACTCCACTGCTTTTTGGTTGGAAGCCCCCTCCGGAAGACCGTCAGAAAACAAACCGGCAGCAAACTGCCGGGCCGAACCCACATTTGCTATTTTACTGTGCCACAACCCCAGCAGGTGCCAGGCAGGTGCGTAATTGGGAAGCAGCTCAACGGCCTTTTGAGCATGTTTCTTTACAACATGAGATTTTTTGATGCGTGTTTGCGAATCGGAAAGATCAGAAATACGTCCGTTGGCAACAGCATATACAAAATGAGCATAGCCTTCGTCGGGATAGAGCTCAAGCGTTTTCTCCGCATAAGTTAACGCCTTTTGGTAATTCTCCATCATCTCTTGCTCCGAGTCGTAGCGGTAACCCACACGTGCATAAATAAGGCTGGTGTGCCAAAGAGCTTCGAAGTTATCACCGTCTGCTTTTAAGACATCCAGGTAGGCAGCGAGAGCCTGTTGCTCAAGAGATTGATTGAAATAAGAATGGGCCTTTTGTAAGAGGGAATCCGGGTGAGCGCTTTGTTGTGCCTGAATAGAAGTAGCAGCAGCCGAAAACATCAAAAAACACGTAATAAAATGTCGAAATGTAATTTTCATAAAGAGGTTTTTGTGTTTCTACTGATTCAGAGGCTTCAGGTTTCTTTAATTTTTACAAGCAAAGGAAATACTTGAAAACTTGCCAGTTATCGGCTAAACAATTAATATTCCAGTGACCTTTCAAGTCTAAATCAAAACCGCTTTGTGCCCGAAAAAGTTTGCTGCATGGTTTGTTTTCTCACTTTTGGCTTTGCTTGTAGCCGGGTGTGACAACTCACTGGAACCCCTCGACAAAGACACCGGGGTTTATTCTGTTTATGGGACTCTTGATTTGAATAATAGTACCAATGAGATTCGGATTCGGGATTTGAATGTTCCGTTCACTGAAGAGGCTACTACAGAAATCGATGCTACAGTCACCCTTGAAAACCTTAATACAGGCTTTGTGGAGGCTCTCAATTTCGAGCGCTTTTTTGAAGCAGGGGTTTATCATCACAATTTTATCGTAACACAGAATATTGAAGCCAACACAGCATACCAACTTACTGTAACCCGATCTGACGGAGAGCAGGTAACCCTGACCACAACTACTCCTACCTATCCTGCTCCCGTGGCCGAGCCTGTCAACGAACAGTGCTATACACCGGTCGAAGTTACCTTTGACCCGGTATATGAAAGCACCATCGCTTTTTTTATCGAATTTCAGGCACGGGATGTCAGAAAAACCCGTCTGGGACCGTATGTAATACGGAACAACTCTGAGTCAGCTAATGAAGCTGCTACTTACACCTTTACACCGGTAGATTTAATGAAAATGGTGCCCGGCACATTAGGCCGGTATCGCTGCACGGATTTGGTAATTCCTCAATTTGAGTTTTACTATGCTCATTACAGCCCGGGTTTTTATGAATCCATAATAGATAATCCTTTCAATGCCTTTGAAAGCACCCAACGCTTCGGGGCTTATTACGAAGATCAGCTGATAATCCCAATCGATGACTCCCGGGTATGTCCTCCGGATTGCGTAAGATGAATGATTCTATGAGATGTAAACAAACATATTACCGATACATGAAGGCAATTAGCAGCGTATTGCTATTGATGATTTTCAGCTTCTCTGAGCTCCGGGCTCAGGATGAAGCACTGTTACGAATTGTGGTAATATCCGAAGCAGATGGAAGTCCGCTTGTAGCCGCCAATGTGCTTATCTATGAACCGGGAGAAGATGAACTGCTGCTCAATTGTGTAACAAATCCCACCGGTTTTTGTGAGATTCGGGACATTGAAGCCGGCCGGGAGCTTGAACTGCGGATTTCATATGTAGGCTTTTCCGGCTATTCCGAAATACTGACTTTTGAGCAGGGGGAGCGAAAAACTCTGCGGGTTGAACTGGAAGAAGCAGTAGGCGATATGGGAGAAGAGCTAACGGTGCGGGGCGAGCGTGTGATTACCACCGGTGAGGCCGGTGTACGGAGAGTGAGTACGGTAGATATTTCGCGGGTTCCAACCCCGGGCGTGGATGGCGACCTGGTTTCCTACCTGCAAACCGAGCCGGGCGTTGTTACAACAGGTGACAGAGGGGGCGATTTGTTTATTCGGGGAGGTACACCCGATCAAAATCTTGTTTTGGTTGATAACCTGCCCATCGCCAAGCCGTTTCATGTCTCTAATCTGTTCTCGGCCTTTTCAGACGAGGTGATTCAAAGTGCGGATGTTTATGCCGGGGGATATGGATCCGAATTTACCAATGCGATGTCTGCGGTAATCGACATCAACCTGCGTTCCGGGAATTTCAGGGAATACACCGGCAGCGGGGCTGTAAGTCCGTATATGGTTTCGCTGCAGGCGGAAGGGCCCCTTGTTAACGACCGGCATTCGTTCCTGTTGATGGGCCGGAAATCCACCATTGAAGGATTGGCACCGACCATTATCAACAATGAGGTGCCGATTAATTTTGCTGATTTTGTAGGACGATATACTCTGCAGGCTGATAATATGACCTGTAATGTAACCGGCATTTATACATTTGACAGCGGTGAAGTGGTTCCTTCTCAACAGCTGCGAAGCGAGTGGTCGAATACCGTTTTGGGAGGAAGGTGCCTTGCCTACGATCCCGGCCTTAAATATCCTATTGAAATAACCGCAGGCTATTCCGGGTTTTATAATGCAGAGCGATCAAATGAAGTGCGCGAACGATACTCAAGCCTGAACCAGGTGTACCTGAATGTGAATATGCGCGAGCAGTTGTGGGATGTGCCCTTGATTTATGGCTTTGGCGTAAACTTCCGCTCCTACGATGTGATTCTGAACGAAAAGTTTACCGAAATAGAATCCGTAAGCCGCCTGATTCCGATTATGAATATGTTTGTTTCCGGGAACTGGGAAATTAGTGACCGCTTTGAGCTGCAGCCGGGAATTACCACTCACTTTTCGGTTGACCATTTTGGCGGGCTGGAGCCGCGGCTACGCTTTGCCTGGAAACCGGATGGAAGCAGCCGTCAGGAGCTGAGTATAGCTGCCGGCAAATATGTACAGCTGTTTTCAGGTGTGGGCGATCAGCGGGATGTGGGGTCGGTGTTCACGGTTCTTCAACCGATTAAGCTGGCTGATAAAGTCCCGGAATCCTATCATGGAATTGTAGGATATCAACAAAAAATAGGGGCTGCTTTTGTGGCTAATGTTGAAGGCTATGCCAAGACCTACAAAAACATCCCGGTATCCAAGTGGACGCCCGCGGCTCGCATCCAACTGGAGACGGCCAATGCAAAAGGGCTGGCTTATGGGTTTGATGTCCGGCTCCGTTATCAGCAATCAAATTTCTTTATGTCGGCCGGGTATGGATGGTCAAAAATTACATACGAGGCCATAACCGGAGACCTGGGTGCCTGGATTGTGGAGCCCATTTTTGAGTACTCTCCGGCGCACGACCAGCGCCATAAGCTAAATATTTTAACCAGCTACACCTTTGGGGAATTTACAGCAAATGTCCGGTGGGAGCTGGGGAGCGGTAAACCCTACACCCAAATTTTCGGGTATGATTTTGAAGTGTTGGTTCCGGCGCAGGATGTTACCCAAATACCGGGCCGGGCACGTACGCTATACAGTCGCCCGTTTGGAGAGCGCCTGCCTTATTACCATCGTCTGGATGTATCCCTTGGCAGGGGTTTTGCCATTTCCAATCAGTGGCTGCTTGAGGCAGAAACCGGCGTGATAAATACCTATGACCGGAACAATGTCTTCAATTTTGATATCAACACGCTGCAGCGGGTGAACCAAACACCACTGTTTCCATATCTGTCGGTGAAGCTGAGTAAGAATTGAATGTAGATCTGATAAAGCCTCAAATCGGTGCCTGGTAATGAATTATTAGCTCTATGGGTTAAAGTTAAATTTTAATTTGATTTTATACATATATATATATATAATTAGAATGCAACCTTTTAACCTTAAATAATACAAGGGTACAGATGAGAAATATAAAATATTTAATCTTAGTAATTGTGAGTGCAGCTGTTTTGGTAATAACGACTGCAAGTTCAAGCTATGACTCACCCAGAATTAATATTGATTCTTCATTTACATTAACCGGGACACTTTCCTATGGTGATCCAGATTTGGCATGGACATCGTATTCAGGAGCTAGTTCATATGTCTTTAAAAGATTACCTACTCCAGCATTGGGTGGAGTTGATAAAGAGCTAGCGTTTTCAGTATCTGCTAATAGTTCTTTTGTTGATGTAGATGTTAATGGAGCAATGCTGGGTACAGGATTAAAACAAATTCGTTATAGGGTTGAGGCTTTAAATTCTTCTGGGGTAGTTATTGCCAGCACAGGACCAGTAGATTACGTAGCTGATTCTATTGACTAATAATTAGACGAAAAATTAGCACAAATTCTAAAACTTTAGAATTGGTGCTTTATATTTATTCCATGAGTAATCTAAAAATTCAAACATTTTCTATTTGTTTACTTCTTGTTGGCACGATTAGTTGTGATAATTCACTTGAGCCGGTTGATAATAATGGAATTATTGCTTTTTACGGAGCACTTGACTTAGATAAAGAAACCAATTTCATACGGGTGAGGGACTTAAATGCACCATTCACAACCGAAGCAACTCGTGAATTGAATTTTGAAGTTACTTTAAAAAATTTAGATGATGGATCTTTGGAAACCCTCGGGCAACGGCGAAGAGAATATGAAGGACTGTATCAATATAATTACGTAGTTAATCAACCCATCGCTCCTGATACACGTTACAAGTTTAAAGTTACGCGACCAGACGGCCACTTTGTTTCTAAAACGATATTATCACCAACTTATCCGGTACCGGTAGCCGAGCCAGTTAATCAAGATTGTTACACTCCCATTCAAGTTAGCTTTGATCCTGTAAACGGGAGTTCATTTACTTATAAAATTGGTTTTAGTCTCAGTGGAAGTATTTATTGGGGAGCGAGACAATATTTATTAAGTGCTGATTCGACAACAACCTCATTATCTCTAACATTTATTCCGGTAGATGAATTAAAATTAGTTCCGTTTACGAGGGCTATGCTCCGGTGTACAGATCTTGTCTCGGAATATTTCTATTTAAGCTATGCACATTATAGTAAGGGTTTTGCTGAAAGTATTTTCATAGAAGAATTTGATATTTTTGAGAGTACACAAAGATTGGGGGCTTATTATGAGGATACACTGGCAATACCAATTGATACTTCTCGCGTATGCCCACCAGATTGTTAGCTGTCAATAACTCAAGTTATTACAGGGTGTATGTTTTTCAATTTTGATATCAACACGCTGCAGCGGGTAAACCAAACACCACTGTTTCCATATCTGTCGGTGAAGCTGAGTAAGAATTAAGCCCTTCAATCGGCTCATTGGAACAAATTTTGAGTTATTTTTAAAGTTATTTAGGCAAGAAAAGCTTAAGACACCCGAAGAAGGTTAATCAGTAAAATAATAGTTCTGATTTTTCTGAGATTCTCTTTATATTTAAAGCCTTTTTCGGATAAGAAATTGAATGCAAAATATCCTAATTCATGAAACGCACGTACCAACCAAGTAACAAGAAGCGAAAGAACAAGCACGGTTTCCGCGAACGCATGTCTACCAAAAATGGACGTAAGACATTGAAAAACCGTCGCAAGAAAGGCCGTCATAAGCTAACCGTTAGCGATGAGAGAAAAGGAGCCAAGTAACCATACGGATTCTCCTGATCGCAGATTTACTTTATCTAAATCTCATATTTTACGTGGCAGGCGAAATTTTGAGGAGCTGTTTTCAAGCTCCTCTCTTCTTACTTCCAAAGAAGTAAACCTTCGATACCGCACGTACCCCGATGCCGATAAGAATGTTCTTGTTGGCTTCATCGCTCCAAAAAAAATCGGTAACGCAGTTAAACGTATTCGCACCAAGCGACTGCTACGCGAAGCTTACCGACTTAACCAACATATCATTACCGAATTGCCGGAAATAACAGAAATGGGACTCCACTACGTTTTCATGGCAAAACATGCTAATCTGACTTTTGATATGGCCGAGCGTAGCGTCACCGACTTACTCAAGCAGTTACGCTCAACACTGACTTCCAAACCTTCACCTATTTAAACATCTGTACTTTTGGATAAGAATACCGCAACCGGATTTGTCTTAATTTTTCTACTCATGCTGGGATGGTTTTATTTCACAATGCCATCCGAAGAAGAACTGGCAAACCAGCGAAGAGAGCAGGCCGTGCAAGACAGTCTTGCCCAGATTGAACAAAACCGACAGGACTCTTTAGACCGCACAGCGGTCGCTGATGACGAACAACAGCAGCAAACACAACCCCGGGAGCAATCCATAAGCCAGGAGCAGGATGATGCACCTGAAGTACGCGGGTTATTTGCCAGCAGCCCGGTAACTGAAGAAACGGAAATCGAAGTTACTACTCCGCTATACACCGTGACCTTTACCAATCGCGGGGCAGGGCCTAATTCATTTATCCTCAACAATTACGATACCTGGGATGGACGTCCGGTTCAGTTAATCGCAGACACGGCGCATTCTGCCTACAACATCGGATTTTTATCTACTGAAAATTACAACGTAGAAACCCAGAATATTTTATTCGAGCAGGTTACTCCCGGCTCAAGTATGGCTATTGCTTCCGGCGAGCAGCGGGAAATTCGTTATGAACTGGAGCTTCAGGATGGGCGTGAAGTTATTCTCACCTATTTGCTCAACGGCAATAACTATGAGATTGACGTTGATGTACAGTTTGTAGGCCTTCAGGATTATGTGGTGGGAAGAAGCATCGACTTTGGGTGGACATCACCCCTACGCTTCACTGAAAAAGACCATACGCAGGATGCACTCGCAACCTCAGCCTATGTCTATGCCGGAGGCGAGCTGGAGCAATTTAAACTGGACGAAGCCGGCCGTGAAGAAACCACTATCAATGGAAACATTGACTGGGCGGCTACCAAAACGAAATTTTTTACGCAGCTTATTAAGCCGATGTCGCCAACCGATGCAGCTATGCTGATTGGAGAAGTAACCGGCGCGGCAGACAATCAAAATACTGAGCATCGGTACCGTTCATCAATCCGTACCGACCTGGATGAACAGGGCGCAACTTCATTCCAGCTGTATGTGGGTCCTATGAAATACCGTGAAATCGTAAAAGTGGATGACCATGCGTACGATATGGTGGATATCGGGTGGAGCTGGTTGCGCTGGTTCTCCGATCCTTTTGTGAAGTGGCTGGTGATTCCGTTCTTTGAATTTCTGTCAGGGTTTATTTCCAATTTTGGAGTCATCATAATTGTGTTTGCGGCCCTGGTTAAGCTGGTTCTCTCTCCGCTAACTTATAAGAGTTACAAGAGTATGGCGGCCATGGGTGAGCTGCAGCCCCAGATGAAAGAGATACAGGAGAAGTACAAAGACAATCCGCAGAAGCAGCAAAAAGCGACGATGGATCTGTACCGGAAGAACAAGGTGAATCCGCTCGGCGGATGTTTGCCTAACCTGCTTCAGTTTCCAATCCTGATTACACTTTGGCGTTATTTCCAGAACTCGATCTTAATCCGACAGGAAGAATTTCTGTGGGCAACCGACCTTTCTGCTCCCGATTATATCCTTAGCCTGCCATTCAGTATTCCATTTCTGGGAGAACAAATTGCGGGTTTTGTATTGCTGATGACCGCTGCCATGGTGGTTCAGAGTAAACTTACCGGCGGTATGAGCGGCGGTGGCGGAAGCAGCCCGATGGCCGGACAGATGAAGATGCTTCAATACATTTTCCCGGTAATGTTGTTATTTATCTTCAACAACTTTGCGGCGGGACTGAGTTTATACTACCTCGTATTCAACGTGCTTTCCATTATCCAGCAGTTCTTCATTAAGCGAAGCCTGCATGGAGACAAAGAAGAAGCCAAGGCGTAAGTCAGCTTTTAGCTTTCAGACTTCAGCTATCAGTAAAGTGAATAGAATTGATAGCTGAGTGCTGAAAGCTATTCTAATTATTAGTAGGTTCTTTGTGATTTTTTTAACCCGAATCCTCACTATTGTTAAGCAAAGCACTCTCACACTTTCCTCAATTCAGGTTCAGAGAAGGAGAAAAACGGCTCTGGAATCCCATTCTGAAAAAGACGTTTGCCATTCGTCCGGAGGAGCAAGTTCGCTTGGCATTGGTGGATTATCTGATTTTAGAAGCAGGGCTGTCAGCTTCCCGCATTTCCTTTGAGAGCCCGGTAAAACTTCCCGGCGACAAATCCTCTTCCCGTACGGATATTATTTGTTATGACAGTGATTTCAAGCCACTACTACTGGTTGAATGCAAGGCTCCCGATATCAAACTGGATGAGAAGGCGGCGATACAAGTTGCGAGGTATAACCAGAAAGTCGGTGCTCCTTACTTGCTCGTCAGCAACGGAACCCTTGATTATTGGTTTGAAGTTGAGGGGGAAGAAGTAAAATTTTTACCGGATCTCCCCGAGTTATTCCATTCTACAAAAAAAGTTTCCCGGGATTTAGCATACTGGACAGAACGTAGTTTCATTGGTGAGAAACTGAATCAGGAAGCTTCATCATTTGCTTTGGAATCATGCATGCAGTTGTATGAGGAGCCCCATCAACCCGTAAAATATCTGGGGTTTGATGATTTCCCTCCCGAGTTTGCTCTGGCACATTACTACCGCATTTTTGGGTTTAAAGAGAACCGGAAGGTGGGACTGTGTTTATCGGCTAATCTAAATGGTGAGACCCGTTTGAATACGGTGCTGAACGTGAATGGAGCAAATACAGCTTTCTGTACCGTATCTTTAAATGCGCTTACAGAGAATGAAAACCGGGCAGCGGAGGTTCACTCAGGGAAAGGAGTTCACAAGCTGAATCTGGCAGAAGAAATGAAATCTGGTTTTAGTAAAAAGATCGGGGATTTGTCCGACGGATTTCATGAAGTATTGAGCCGATATTCCTGACCCGGCGAGTCGATATTAGTCTCGCATTTTGGTATTCTTGACATCCTTACAATCAATCAAATTTATACAGCAATGATGCATCAGAAGCACCGCGAAAAACTATTTTCACTATTTGATGAAGGCCAGAACGGAGTGGTATTTATTCAGGGATCCGATATCCTGTACCGGAATGAGACCGATTACGAATACCCTTTCCGGCAGGAGTCTAATTTCTGGTATTTGACGGGTGTGAACGAGCCTGAATGTGCCCTTATTCTGGAACTGAAAACCGAAGAGTATCACCTTTTTGTACCCAAGCGGGATGCGCAATATGCGGTGTGGCACGGATATGTGAAATCGCTGGAAACTTATCAGGAGCAGTACGGGCCGGATCACCTGCATTACGCCAATGAAATTCTGACGGTGCTGAATAAAATTAAACCGGAGAAGGTGTACTGCCTGAACGAGGCCGATGCGGAACTGATTGAGGACCTGGATCGGGACTTTGAAGCTGATGTGGAGGCTCTGCATGATGCTCTCACTTACTGCCGCGTATTGAAAACAGACGAAGAGCTGGACTACATGCGTAAAGCTGCGGCAGTGAATAACCTGGCTCATACCGAAGTAATGAAAGCCATAAAGCCCGGGATGTATGAATATGAGCTGAAAGCGTTGTTCACAAAAATCCAATATGAAAACGGCCTGCAGCAAGATGCTTACAATGGAATTTTTGCCGGTGGAAAAAACAGTGCTATTCTCCATTATGTAGAAAATAACAGCCAGATTAAAGACGGTGATTTGTTCCTGCTGGATGCCGGACACGAGTATCAAGGCTATGCGTCAGATATTACACGGACGTACCCTGCCAACGGGAAGTTTACTGATGTACAGGCCGGGGTTTATGATGCCGTTCTTGCTGCCTTGAATACATCTATAGAAAAAATTGAGCCGGGTGTAAAAATGGAAGACCTGCATATGCATGCTGCCCGTACGATTATGGAGGGGTTGAAAGATGCAGGCCTGGTGAAAGGCGCAATAGATGATATCATGGAAAACGATATTTTTGCTCTTTTCTTCCCGCACGGGCTGGGTCACTTCCTCGGTTTGGATACGCATGATGTTGGAGGGTATCCAAAAGGAGTGGATCGAATTGATCGCCCGGGTATTAAATACCTTCGTGCCCGCAGAGACCTGCAGCCGGGAATGGTAATTACCATTGAACCAGGTTGTTATTTCGTGCCTGCACTGTTGATACCGGCTATGGAAGATGACAACCAATCCCAATTCCTGAATACGGAAAAACTGACCAAGATGTTTGAGTTTGGTGGCATCAGAATTGAGGATAACATTGTGGTAACTGACGACGGATATGAAAACCTGACGGATGTACCGAAGGATAGAAAAGAAGTGGAGAAGATTATCGGCAGTTAAGGCGGGCGTTATTCGTTGATTCGTTAATCGTTAAAGGTGGTGTAATTGGTAAATAAGAAAAAAGATATAGCCTCTTTTGAAGATTTGCTGGTATGGCAGGTTTCCAGGGATTTACGAAAACGAATTTCTTCACTTTGTGAAAAACTTCCCAAAAGCGAAACCTACAAGTTAAAAGACCAAATGCTTAGAGCTTCGCGCTCGGTTACAGCAAATATAGCGGAAGGCTATGGTCGGTTTCATTTTCAGGAGAATATTCAATATTGCAGGCAAGCACGTGGTTCTTTATATGAATTGATTGACCATTTGTCTGTTGGATTTGATGAGAATTATTTCGACAAATCAGAAGTTGCTCAGATTAAAAAAGAAACCGTCAGGACAATCAAACTCATTAACGGATATATTGGTTATTTAAACAAATCGAAAGCGAATAAAGTCAAAGAACCGGAAATCGACTACTCGATTAACGAACCAACGAATAACGAAATAAACGATTAACGAATATTGGCACGTAAAAAATTTGACATACCGGAAATGTACCAGTCGCCGATCATCCGGAAGGTGAAAGAGGCGACAAAAATTATGGATCCGATGAAAAAAGACCTTGAACCGACCTTACTCGATTTTGGTCCGGTTCAGTTTTATATCCCCCGTTTTTTTGGATTCTGCTACGGCGTGGAGAATGCCATTGATATTGCTTACCGAACGGTGGCCGAAAACCCGGATAAGAATATTTACCTGCTCAGTGAGATGATTCACAACCCAACGGTGAATGAGGACTTGCTGAAGAAGGGAGTGAAGTTTTTATTTGATACAGATGGCTCTGAACGCATTCCGATTTCTTCACTTAGTGCAGACGATATTGTAATTGTGCCCGCCTTTGGGACTACCATCGAGATTCAGGAGCAATTGAAAGAGCTGGGAATCGACCCGTATCAATACAATACAACCTGTCCGTTTGTGGAAAAAGTATGGAAGCGGGGAAAACAGCTTGGTAAGAAAGACTATAGCCTTGTGGTGCACGGAAAGCATCAGCATGAAGAAACACGGGCTACCTTCTCTCACAGTGCAGATCACTCTGAAGTAGTTGTGGTTTTGAATACAGAGGAGGCACAAATCCTGGCAGACATTTTAACAGAAGACCGACCCTTATCTGACTTTGAGAAGTACTTTGGTCATAAATCAACCCCCGGATTCAATCCACTGGAAGACATGATCCGTTTTGGGGTGATTAATCAAACCACGATGCTGGCTACTGAAACCCAAAGGGTAATGGAGATTCTAAGGGAAGCCGCCATCAAACGATACGGCGAAGCTGATATCCTCGATCATTTTGCAGACACATCCGATACACTTTGTTATGCAACCAATGAAAACCAATCGGCAACCTTAGCCCTTGCTGAAACTGATGCCGATTTGGCAATTGTGGTTGGTGGCTATAATTCATCCAACACCATGCACCTGGTTGAGATTTTAGAACATCAGTTTCCTACGTATCATGTTCGGGATAAAGGCGAGCTTTCACCGGATACCATCAAACACTTCAACCAGTGGGATAAAGAAATGAAGGAGACCAGCCAATGGTTGCCTTCCGGTAAAGAACCTTTGAAAATTGCGTTGACATCCGGTGCTTCCTGCCCGGACATCCTGGTAGATGAAGTGCTGCTCCAGGTGCTCGTTTATTTTGAAGGAACCCGGGAAGTAGATGAAGTTATAGCTCCATTCGAGGATAAAATGGAAGCAGAAGAAGCTTAGAATGGTTTATCGTTATTAAGGTAGGAGCGAAATACGAATAACGATTATACCAATAACGAATTAACGAAAAATGTGGATACAGAAAGAAATTAAACTTTCGCCTAAGCCAAGAGGCTACCACATCGTCACGGATGAAATTCTCAGAGAAATTCCGGAAATAAAAGATATCCAAACCGGGTTGGCGCACATCTTCATTCAACACACCAGTGCCGCACTTACTATTAATGAAAACGCCGATCCATCCGTCCGCAGAGATTTTGAATCCCATTTCGATCGTGCTGTTCCGGAAGACACTTCCCTGTACGAGCACACACTGGAAGGCACCGATGACATGACTTCGCATATCAAAAGCTCTTTGCTTGGTTCATCTGTTTCTATTCCAATCACAAATGGCCGTTTTAATCTCGGAACCTGGCAGGGGGTCTATTTATGCGAGCACCGCAATCACGGTGGGTCCAGGAAGCTGGTGGTTACACTCAGCGGGGAATAATTTCACCTGCTTCTATAAACCTTTCCTTACTCTTAACAGGCGGTCGATGGGGCTCCGGTCGTTCGGATTAACCAGATGATCGTGATGCTTGTTGGAGTACTTTACATCTTCGGTTGAAAAGAAAGCTTCAGGATCAATCTCCTTCACAATATCATATACCTTGTTGAGCTTTTTCCTCTTTAATACGGTAAAAATAACTTTTACGTCATTAAACCCGCCCTTTGCATCCACACTGGTAATCGCAACTCCAGCCTCTTTTAAGGCTTCTATTAACTCATCCGACTTATCCAGCGTGATTATTCGGATTAAGACGGTACCCACTTTCATTTTGTCTTCAATGTACAATCCGATGAACGTACCGGCTGAGAATCCGGCAGCGTAGGCTACATAATTTACCCAGTGGTTGAGATTTTTGAGAAGCTGTGCAACTACAATCACCCAGATCAGCACTTCAAAAAAACCGAGAAGGGCTGATTGCCATTTATAACCCCGCGAAACCATGGTTATACGTAAGGTTCCAAGAGATACATCAGCGATGCGGGCACAAAAAATGAGTACGGGAAGTACGAAAAAGGATAATTCAGTCATAATGGATTTCAAACATAATAAAAAAGCCTCCCAAGGTTAAGTGGGAGGCTCATCCAAAATACGAATTTACTTATTCATGAGGTGGACTATTTTCAGCCTGACTGGCTAATTTTTCTATCACTCCGGCTGCCCATTCTTTACCGCCTAACCCAAAGGCAAGGCCTAACGCCAGGCAAGCAGCTCCAAACAAGAGCAGGAAGGCATTGGTCACCAACTGCTCCCCGATACTTAATTGTGTAAGAGAAAGAGAAACAACAAATAAGATAATGGCATATTTTGCAATAGCTCCAACCATGTTTGCTTGTTTTACCCCAATATTGCTCAAATAAGTACTCACAACCTGTGCGATAAAACCTGCCAGGAACACTCCGAATATTAGCGCAAGAACAGCTACTATAACATTAGGAATGTAGAGTATAATTTGGTTAAACAACTCGGAAGCTACGCTAAGTCCCAGCGTATTTAATCCCGCCAAAATTACGATCAACATGATAAGCCAGTAGATAATACTGCCGAGAATATCTATGGCCGATTTCTTACTGCCACCGTCCTTCAGAAACTTATCGATCTTCGCTTTTTCTGTTACAACATCTAATCGAATTAACTTCAGAAGTTTTACTGCAGCTGTTTGTACTAATTTGGCAATAATCCAGCCAACGATCAGGATTAGAATTGCGCCAATCAGGCTGGGTAAAAAAGAAGCTAATTCATTGAAAAAAGTATTATACGACTCTACTAATACACTTTGGATTTCCTCTAACATAATGCACCTCCGTTAAATGTGAATATTGTCTTCTCATTTACCGAAAGCTGACATCATTCACAACAGATTTCTTTGGTTGCTCATTATTGAGTGTACATAATTTTCTTCAAATTCATCTTGATACTGGAGCCGAATAAGCCTTATCTTGAAAGCCTTGGGCAAGTCCTATACAGCCAGCTCCCTTTGAACTCCGTCAGGGCGGGAACGCAGCAGCGGTAATCTGGTCGTAGCGGCGTGATATAGGTCGCTTGCCCATTTTTTTATTTATGAAATTCGCTTTCATAAAAAAGCCCTGCACATAGCTTATGTGCAGGGCTTTTTTGTTTTAATGCGTTTAGCAAATTACATGTCACCGGTGGTAATCGGAACGGCGACTGAAGTATTACCCCAATGCAGATTCAGGTGTACCTTCGTGTCAGAAAGGGTATTAAAATAAATCATAAACCATTCTTCCATAGGGGCATCTGTGTCAACTACAGCGGCCTCAACACGTACTTCATCCTGTGATTCATCATAACCATAGGCTCCCCAGGCTGGTGTTCCATCATCGCGGGTTAAGTCATTGTTTAAGATTATTGTCCAGTCGTCACCGGGAATCGTAAACAGGGTGTAGGTTCCGGCACCCACTTCTTTTCCACCAAACATCACATCGTCAGAAAAGGTAATGGTGGTAGCTTCGTTCGCCCCGGTTCTCCATACAGATCCGGCTGGAGCTAAAACGGCACCATCGGTAAAATAACTTCTGTCCTTAATACCCGGTCGTCCATATGTTACCGTAATTTGTGTAGTTCCAACGGTTTGACTTACCGTTGCATTGGGGCTTGTGCGGGTTTCAGAGTTACCCCGCTCTTGAGCTAGGGCAGATCCAGCTACAAAAAAAGTAGCAAGTACTAATAGAAAAGAACATTGTATTAGTTTCTTCATGATTCCTTGGTTTTAGTTTTGATTAGTTGGTTTCAAATAAAGAGTCATCAATATCAGGGATGATCTTCAGAGCGTTTTTGTAATACACTTTTTGTAACACTTCATCCGGCAAATCCAATCCATACATTTGCCAAAAAGCATGGCGCCGACGGAAATAGTCAAAATATTCGTCATCACTTTCCAGTACTCTGAAGTAGGTGTGATACTCGTGTGGGCGATAGGTGTCTTTGCCAAATAACAGGCGATCCTGGTACTTAATGAAAAACTCTTTGGCAAAACGAGGCTGCCTGCCGAGTTCTGCAATAATGGCTGCCGTTTCGGTATATACATTCGGGAATTCATCGAGGTGCTTGCCAAGTCGTTCCAGGTCATTGGCCATCCATCCAAAATGAGCGTTTATAAACGTAGTTTCAGGATGCTTGCGAAACACATTCCATTGCTCCTTCATCACCACTTCCCAGCTTGGGTAACGGGTTGAATCGCCACGGTGCCGGCTTGGGAACTGCTTCATTTCCAGCCAGCGTTCATTGTGTTTGTCAATAGGTTCCCAGAATACAGCGGGCTCTCCGGTGTGAATGAGTACAGGCATTCCCAGCTCTCCGGCTTTAGCCCAAACAGGATCTATTCTTGGGTCATCGGTATGAACGCGGTTTCCTTTTGAATCCAGCACGGTAAGGCCCAAATTCTTAAAAACCTTAACCCCACGGGCTCCATTTCGATAATCTTGTTCTAACTGGGCTACGGCTCGATCCGTCCAGCCGGGTTCATCGATGCCATCAAAATCGATATTGGCAAAAACAATGAATCGACCGGGGGCCTGTTTCTCGGCAGCATCAACCATGGCTTTTAGAGTTTCGCCGGAACGTCCGCTCAAGTTTACCAGCACCTTCATATTCAGGCTGTCCATCTCACGGGCGGTTTCCTTCAGATCCATGGTTGCCATTCTCCATAAATGGCTGTGGATATCAACAAAAGGATATTTTGCCTTGGTGATTTCCCCGCCCGGAACCACAAGGGTGGACTCAGGATCGTATTCCTCAAAGGTCATGGTGGTGTCAGCTTCCTGTGCTGTTATCGGTGTAGTGAGAAACAAGGCGGGGAGCAAAAATATTAAATACTTCATGAGTCAGTTCATTAAAAAATAATTCAGCGCCCTATAATACATGTAGAAAAGCTATAAAAAAAGCTTCTTATTACTATTCAAGGTGATGTACAAAGTTACAGGTATTTAGGGCAGGAAATTACTTTTAGTTTGAAGCAATAGTTGAACTTCGGAGCATACAGTGTATTATTAAGTAAACCTTTATGTTAAAGGCTGAAATTTTGGATTGACATAAATAGAATGAAAAATAGCACTCTCTTAACTTTCATTATCTTAAGCGCCTTTTTTGGGAGCTGTGAAAATGAATTTGAACCTTTTGAGAAAACGGAAAAATATGTTTTTTCTATGAATGGCTATCTTGATGTACATGCTGATACTCAGTGGATTCGAGTAATGCCAATAGGTGAAACCTTTCTCCCTCAAGACTCTACAATCAATTCAAACCAAGTCCGCTTGACCAGGGAAGCCCCAGGGGAATCGGTAGTTTTAAATGATTCCCTTTTTAAATTCAGTGGCGACACTTACGTCTGGAATTATTGGTTGCCGGATTCCGTCATTGCAGATGAAGAGTATAGAATCACCGCCACTGATTCGGTAGGAAAACAAAGTTCAGTGGTTGTAAGAACGGCATCTGAGCTTATGGTACCGGAGATTGAATACGATCAGGACTTTGAAGAAATTTCAGTTTCAGGAGTAGTGCGAGATTCTTTGATACTTTTAGAAACCAGGTATATTGTACAAGCATTTGTTGAAGTTGGGTGCACTCCCGAGAGAGAAGTCAGTTTTTCTCATCTTGAAGCTATTACAGAGGGTTCAGATGGAAGTTTTAGTTTTACATCTATAAATAGAGAGGCAATAGCGGAAAAATTAGATGTTGGACCATTTAGTTTTCAGGTCAATCAAAGAAAACTTGTTTTAATAACGGCCGGGGAAGATTGGCCAGATTATATGAATTTCAATGATTTAGAAGTTGATCTGCCAGATGTAGTTTCAAATGTTGAAAATGGTACTGGCTTTGTTGCTGGAATTGCTAGAAGAGAGATCAGTATAACAGATCGTCAACCTCCCTGTTAAAGTAAGTTTATCCCAAATACCGAAAGATCATGACATTTACGACATAAAAAAAGTCCCGCACCTTACTAAAGCGCGGGACTTAAAATTAACTGAGTAGAAAGTTAATTCACTTTCTCTCCATCCTTTAACAAATAGCTGAATTCTTTTTTGAATTTCTTCACCTTCGGAGCAATTACAAACGAGCAGTACCCGGCATTGGGGTTATTCTCGAAATAATTCTGGTGGTAGTTTTCGGCCACATAATAGTTTTCAAGCGGTTGAATTTTGGTTACGATCGGATCTTCCCAAAGGTCAGATTCATCGGTTTTCTTTAATGATTTCTCGGCAATCTCTTTCTGCTTTTCATTGTGATAGAATATCACCGAACGGTATTGTGGTCCCACGTCATTTCCCTGCCGGTTAAGGGTGGTTGGGTTATGGGTGTGCCAAAGCACTTCCAGTAATTCCTCGTAAGAAATCACATCCGGGTCGAAATGGATTCGGGCCACTTCGGCATGTCCGGTCGTCCCGGTTGTCACTTCTTTATAGGAGGGATTCTCCACATGTCCACCGGAATAACCCGACTCCACATGCTCGATACCTTCTACCAATTCATAAATAGCTTCCACACACCAAAAACATCCTGCGCCAAAAGTAGCTTTCTCTAAATTTTTCTCTTTATTCATATCCATATCCTGAGCTGATAATGATAATGTTGACAGACTGAATAGCAGTCCTGTTATAAAAAATGATTTCACCATAACAACCTATACTTATTTGAGGTTCTTGAGTTAGACAACATTAATCTTGATTCTATTACGTGGTCAAAACAACTATCCTGCAATACTTCGTTTCCCGGTTTCAGATCAAATTCGTTGCATTCATCATAAAATACGCGTTCATTCAGAAATCAGATTGGAATTCCCATTAAATCCCAAAGGAATGAAAAAGTATATACTCGTACTGACCGGCCTCATCGTGTTATCATCGTCATTTTTACATGCCCAGGACGAACCCACCACACGGGAGATGAACCTGATTAACTGGATGGAGTTTGCTGAATTTGTTCCTGATAAAATTGAAACGGTATTGTTGCCGGTTGGGACGCTGGAACCCCATGGAGTAATTCCCAATGGTTCGGATAACCTGGCACCAGAAGCAATGGCAAAGGCAATAGCAGGAGATGTTAATGCTATGATTGCACCGACTCTCAATTATGGTGTGACAGGAAGCATGGCCGGATATCCCGGAACATTTGCTATAAGTGAAGAATCGTACAAGGGGTTTTTAGGTGATATTATTCATGGGATGGCAAATAATAAATTCAAGAACATCATTATACTGAACGGACATGGCGGACCTCAAACAGCCATTCTTCAAAGTGTAGCAGGTGAACTATCCCAAAAACTACGAGTCCGTATTCTGGTTATTAACTGGTGGAGCGTGGCTTCGGAAGATACCTTTGCGGTGTTCGGTGAAAATGGAGGACATGCCGGAAACAATGAAACCGGTTACGTTCAGGCAATTGTGCCGGATCATATTCACCCCGATCGATATTCCGGAGAAGAAATGACAACTCCATATCCGAGTGGAAGTACATGGTCAGGGTACCCATTTCCATCCTCTATTGGTTTGTATGAAGAGGGGCAAGGGTTCCCAACTTTCGATCAAGATCAGGCCGATGAGTATTTCAAGCGTGTTAATCAGCGAATTGGAAATTTGATCCGGGAGATCATCGCCAAATGGGAACTGGCGGGATTGTATGAATAAAAAAAGCCTGTCTCTTTATTAAAGAAACAGGCTTTTGAAAATGTGCTCACGAGAGGAATCGAACCTCCACGGCCGTTAGGCCATACGCCCCTCAAGCGCACGCGTCTACCAGTTCCGCCACGTGAGCATTGGTAGTAAATGAAGGGCGACAAAGATAGCACTTTTAGCTTTCAAAATTCAATGCATTCCCACAAAAAAACCCATCCAATTTAATGAATGGGTTTTTTGCTGAGTGTACATCCGTTCAGAACTACACTTCAGGCTTAGGCGAATAGTTATTATGCAATCATATGACGATTCACTTTTGCCTAAAGTTCTATACTCTGCTATTTGTCCCTGCGCAGCCCGTCAGGATCAAGACAATGAACTTCAACATTCAATGTTGAATGTTCATTATTCAAATTTCAGCCCTCTTCTTCAAGCTGGCGCTTGGCATACTCATTCTCGGGATCAATCTTCAGCGCTTGCTCATAATAAGTGCGCGCTTTGTCGGTTTGGCCGCCTTTATTGATCATATCACCCATAAGAATCCAGTTCTCGGCATCTTTGGGGTCTTTTTTGATGCGCTCGATCAGGTAAGGAATGGCTTCCTGTCCACGGTCGGTCATCAGCATCAACATCACTTTGTTGCGGTGAGCCGCTGAGGTATCGCTCAGTTCAATAGCTTTGTCAAAATCTTCTTCAGCTCCATCCAGTTTTTCAAGCTGCATGCGAACATTTCCACGAAGGTTGTAATAGGCGGCGTTATCATCGTCTAGCTCCAGTGCCTTTTCAATGGCTTCGATGCTGTGGCTCCACTGGTTCAGCTGTTGCATAACCAGAGCTTCAAGATACCAGGCCTCGTGAGAATCCGGTTGTTCTTTTTGTAATTCTCTTGCCACATCAAGGGCGTAATCGATGTCTTTTTCCCTTAATAATTCAAATCCTTTATTCAGTTTCTCTTCGAAATTCATGGAGTTTGTTTAATTGTCTTTATTTGAAAGATCTTCGTATTCGGCTTCTTCAATTTCATCAAAGCGATTTCGCCGGTTTCTTGCCCCGCCACTAAACGGGTTGAAGTTTTGCTGGCGCTTGTTGGAAGGTAAGAACAATCGATTGATATATCTCACCAAAAGGAAAAATACAATGCTAAAAAATATAAACTTAAGCATGGTGCTCAGGGTGCAATATGAATGTGTGTATTGGTATGAACCGGCTTTTCAAAAATCTGTTCTTCGATGTAATCCAGATGCTCTTTATTATTGACAAAATCTATCTCCGAAGCATTCAGAACAATTAAAGGAGCCCGGTTATAATGATGGAAAAAATGGTTGTACGCATCATTTAGCTCTTTAAGGTATTCAGGGGTGATGTTCCGCTCATAATCACGCCCGCGACTCTCAATGTTCTCCAGGAGCCGGTCAACCGAAGACTGAATGAAGATAATGAGGTCGGGCTGAGCTGCAATACCCGTCATTATATTAAAGATGTTGTCGTACAGGGCCAGTTCGTCCTGGTCGAGGTTAAGCCGGGCAAAAATACGGTCCTTATCAAAAATGTAATCAGAGATGGTGAACTGGTGGAACAGATCCTGGCTCATCATATTCTGCTGCTGCTTAAAACGACTTGCCAAAAAAGCCAGCTGTGTCTGGAAGGCATAACGCTCGCGGTCTTCATAAAATTTTGGGAGGAAGGGGTTGTCTTCAAATTCCTCCAGTACCAATCGGGCGTTTCTTCGCTCAGCCAATAAGGTCGCGAGCGAAGTTTTTCCGGCTCCAATTACGCCTTCAATGGCAATAAAATCATAAGAATTGGACATCAGCTACCAGTTCAAGGTTGTTCTAACAATTTCGAGATCCGGGGCCTGTTCTATCAAGGTATCCACGTGCTGAGCGGAAACGGGATCTTTCCAGTCTGGAAAAATGTCTTTTAAAGGCAATAGAACAAACAAACGCCGGGTATATTCCTGATGGGGAATGATAAGGGTATCTGTTTCAACGACCAAGTTATCATAGGCAATTATATCCAAATCGATGGTTCTTGCCGTCCACTTCGGGTAGCGGGAAGGTCGTCCCTGTTTCTTCTCCTGAGCTTTTAGTTCGCTGAATAATTGTTCAGGAGGCAATTTGGTTTGGATGACAATCACTCCGTTTAAAAAATCATTCTCGGAAGGACCAACGGGTTCCGACTTATAAATCACGGAAGTCAGAATACCATTCTCAGAAAGTGATTCCAGAAAAGAGGCGGCCTTTTGAAGCTGGCGATGAGGATGGTGAAGATTTGAACCCAGCGCAATAACTACCTGGGCCATGACATCCTCGCCTCGGTGAATTCGGTTGTGGAGGAAAGAGGAGGTGAAAGTTTGCGAACGCTAACCTCAAACCGGGAATGTGCAGGGGATTGTTCAGCTATAGCTGTTCCAATTTGAAAACATAAGTGCTCGATCAGGTCAACCGATTTCCCACTCATAACATCAGCACAAATTTGATGGACTTTGGTATAATCAATGGCATCAGAAAGCCGGTCAGTTTTGCCGGCCGTTGAAAGATCAGCTTCAAAAATTACATCGACTTCAAAATCATTGCCCTCTTCTTTTTCGTGTTCATGCACTCCGTGAAATGCCTTGAACTTCATCCCTTTGATGGTGAGGGTATCCATAAATTACAGGCTGGCTACTTCAATACGCTGATGAAGTTCTTCTACCATGCGTTTGTGTTTGGCACTGGTCGAAATCCGTTCTTCCACCGTAGAGATGGCATGGATAACCGTAGAGTGATCACGACCCCCAAAGTGAAGCCCGATAGTCTTTAAGCTGGACTTCGTAAACTTCTTGGATAAATACATCGCAATCTGTCGGGCTTCCACGATTTCTTGCTTCCGGGTTTTCTCACGCACTTTGTTGGTGTCTATTCCGAAATAATCACACACATAGTTCTGAATTGATTCAATAGAAATCTGTGTGTTCGACTCTTTTACCATGTCTTTAAGCACGCGCTTGGCCATGGCAAGATCGATGTCATCAATATTCTGCAGAGAAGCGTGGGCGAGGAGTTTGATAATGGCTCCTTCCAAATCCCGAACGTTTGATTTGAAGTTATGAGCGATGAACTCAATAATCTGCGGGTCAATCTCTATGCCGTTATCGTTTGCCTTACGCTCAAGAATAGCATAACGGGTTTCGTATTCCGGCATCTTCAGGTCGGCACTCAATCCCCAGCTAAAGCGGGAAATCAGGCGTTCTTCAATATCAGGTACATCTTTAGGAGCGCGGTCACTGCTTAAAATGATCTGTTTTCCATCTTGGTGAAGCGCGTTAAAAATGTGGAAGAACTCCTCTTGTGTTTTTTCCTTTCCGCTGAAAAACTGAATGTCGTCCACCATTAATACGTCAATATTTCGGTAGAACATGGAAAACTCGCTGGCGCGGTTATTCCGGATGGCGTGTACAAACTCGTTCGTAAAAGCCTCCGATGATATGTAAAGGACAGACTTCTCGTCTCCGAACTTCTCCTTAATCTTATTACCAATGCTTTGCACCAAATGCGTTTTTCCTAAACCAGTAGGCCCATATACAAAAAACGGGTTAAAAGAATTACTGCCGGGGTTGTCAGCAATGGCCATGGCAGCTGAGCGTGCAAGCCGGTTACAGTCGCCTTCAATAAAGCGCTCAAAAACGTAATTGTTATTAAGATTGGAATCGATTTTGGTTTTTCGGATGCCCGGAATCACAAAAGGATTTTCGATGCGATCGGGATGGTATTCCGGATAGCCATTTGATTCCTGAGGTTGCACCGGACCCATCGGTCGTTGTGGCATACGGACCGAGCGGTTGTGCTCAAACTGGTCCGACTTTTCCATGACAATAGAGTACTCTAATTTACCTTCCGGGCCGAGTACTTTTGCGAGGGTAGAGCGGAGCATATTATAGTAGTGCTCTTCCAGCCATTCGTACCAAAACTGACTGGGCACCTGAACGGTGAGCGTGTTGTCTTTCAGAGACACCGGCTTAATCGGCTCAAACCAGGATTTATACTTCTGATAGCTGATGTTGTCCTTAATAATATCCAGGCATTTATCCCATGCCGATTCAACCGAAAGCTCGTGCAATTTCCCTAATCCCCCTTACAGGTGTACTTAATATTGTCAGATCAAACCAAAACCAGTTATCCACAGGAAGAAGTGTATGTGCTGATTTTGTTCTGCTGAGAAAATGGCAATTTATCGGGCACTTGTCAAACGGCAGAGCACCTATTTCCGAAAAGTTATCCACATTGTAAAATACCAAGTAATTGCATGCGCAGCAGTCACTTAGCTGATTCTATAAAAAATTCTAAAGTTCTTCTTGACAGCGGTTAACAATGCCGTAACACTGAATTAACCTTAATCACAAAGCAGAAAAGTTATTTTGAATTATTTTTCCACAAGTTTTCCACATTTACATGTTGATGTGAAGCCGCTCAAAAACGAGTATAAAATTGAACTTTAAATCAAGCTTTTTTTGCTTTTAAAAAACGGGTTTTTTGCCCGTAGTCATTTTTCAATTCAGCAGACCAATTTGCCTGCTCAAACAGATCCAGTACTTCACCACTGTTATCCTCGTGAAGCTCTAAAAAAACGGTTCCATCGGCAGATAATACCCCCGAACTCAGCTGCTCTAATGCCCCGTACATTTGAACTGTAGATTCACAAAATAAGGCCTCTTCAGGTTCATAATCTTTTACCTCTTTGTCGAGAGTAGATTTTTCGCTGTGCAGGATATAAGGCGGGTTCGAAATAATGAGATCAAACGTGCGATCCGAAAAAGCTTGTGGATTAAAAATATCATCTTGCGCAAAGCTGATATCGACTTCGTTTTGCGCGGCATTATTTTTGGCAACCGATAATGCTTTGTCAGAAATGTCAGTGGCAAAAAGATCCCATTCCGGCCGGGCTTTTTTCAATGCTACAGGAATACAGCCGGAGCCGGTCCCAACATCCAGTACCGAGAATGTTTCACCTTTTGGGTAAAGTTCCAGAATCCAGGCCACCAACTCTTCAGTTTCCTGCCTGGGGATTAGCACCCCGGGTTCCACGAATATGCGAACATTATAAAAGTCGGTATGGCCGGTGATGTATTGAAGAGGCTCGTGCGAGGCTCGTCGTTTAACCAATGGACGTAGCACATCCAGTTCTTCAGCAGTAAGCGGACGATCGTAAATCAAGTAAAGATCCAACCGTTTTACGGAAAGCACTTCGGCAAGGAGCCACTCTATGCTCATTCGAGGGGACTTGACATTTCTTTCTTCGAAAAACTCAGTAGCCCACTCCAGCATGCTAAGAACCGTCCATTCGGATGGTGCCTTAGGCATGGACTATTCTTCCTCGGCTTGCTTTGGCGGCTGTTCTTCCTGAAGGGTTAAACCATGGCGCTTGGAGAAATCCAAAATAAAGTCAATTACATTAGACTCTACATTTCGCTCCTCAGAGAGTGAGCTTCCGCGGAAGCCCATACGTCCGCCGGTTTTCTTCAGAACAATTTTGTTGTGCTTGCCCAAACTTTCCACAATGCAGGTAAGGGTAACACTGGAATTGATTTGTTTTTCATACTCTTCATAAACAGCTACATAAATCGTTTCTGAAGATTCTTCGGGTGAGTATTCGTACAAAAATTTGGGCGGATGTTCTTTGAATAATTTAGAAGACATTCTGCGAAGCGTTGCAGTTGGCCCAAATACAAAATAAGTTGTGTGTGAATTCATGCTTTGTAGCTTGAATTAATTATTTTAAAGGAATGTTGTGTGTATATCGAAATTTGTGCTGAAAATAACAGGTTATTGCTTTAAGGCAATAAGAAAAAGGACAAATTTTCGTTTACAAAACTGACAATGCACTCAAAACATTCATAAACCCACTTTTTTGATGAAAAAATTGATCTTTTTTACGCTTCTCTTTTCTCTTTTATGGGTTGGAAATCATGCTTTTGCGCAATTTGGTGAGCCGGAAGTGCAGGAAAAGGAAGTTCCGAGGAACTTATATGATGAAGGATACCGAACAGGATTTGGCTTTAATTTTTCGCTAAATGATTTCGGGGTAGGAGCCGGCGGGCAGTTTCGTTTTGGGTTGAATTCCTATACCGAAGCCTTGATTACATTGAAAATGACAGGCCTCAAAGATCCTACCGAGCAAACATTCATTGACTATACTTTTGGATTTAAAACCGTTCCGGAGAAGTATCAGCGGGTGATGGCCGTTCCTTTATATATAGGTTTGAAGAAAAGGTTTTTCGCAGATGAAATTTCCGACAATTTCAGAGTGTATAGCTCGCTGAGTGCAGGACCTACTTTCGCTGTTTCCTATGCCTATTTTAATGATGTAACCGAAAATGGTTTTCGTGAAAATGATACCGGAATTTATGGCCGGTCAGAAAGAGTGAACGATGTATTTTCCGGTTGGGGTGATTCAGAAACCCACTGGGGTTTTGGCGGGGAATTTGTAATAGGGGTTGATTTCGGAGAGAAGTTTGCCAACCTGTCGAGTGTACAGTTTGGTTATACGATGAATTACTTCTCGGATGGAATACAGGTGCTGGAGCCTTGCCAGCCCGACTTAAGCAGGATCAATCAGCAGCCTGTTAACCCATGTGGATTTTCAGATATAAATGCGGTTCCGGTTCTTTTGGGAGATGGGAGCGTAGGTCAGGCTCCGCTTGAAAAAGCCAACGATCCCCGAAAATATTTCGGGACCGCCCAGATCTCCTTTATCTTCGGGTGGATGTGGTAGCCTAAACACCCGCCACTACTTTACCAAACCATTGGTCCGGATTTGATAGGCTGTCAATAACCAAATCCGGTTCATGTTCAGCTAATTCATCTCTGCTGTATTTTCCGGTCGTTACTGCTACACACTTCATGCCGGCTTTGTTGGCGCATTCAACATCCCGGGGAGTGTCACCCAAGATTATAAAACGAGATGGATCAGGTTTGGTATCGTAAAGTTTATGAAACTGATCCATTGCAATATGAGGCAGTTTATTTCTGTCTTTTTCCAACTCACCGAAGGCACCAAAAGAAAAATCCCGGTTAATATCTGCTGCCTGCAATTTGATTTGGGCCGCTTGTGGGTAGTTACCGGTTAAAAGTCCACAGATGAAATCCCCTTCAAAAAAATACTCCAGCGCTTCATCGATATGTGGAAGCCGGGTTACCATTTCCTTTTTTTTGAGCAGTAGATTCTCCAAATAATCGAGATAGAGTGATTTATACTGCTGATATAATTCTTCATCATAATCATGATTGACTAAGAACGAAGTGAAGATATCGTGATCTGTTCTACCCGAAAATGAATCGTTTTCCATATCCGGATAGTCAATTCCGAGTTCATCCAGAATTCTGCGAAGGTGGGTTCGGTTATAGCTGCTGTTTACTGAGAGAAGGGTGCCGTCGATATCAAAAAGGATAATCCAGGGATGTGAAGACAAAGCTAAAAATGGTTTTGAGTTAATATAATCTTCAACAAAGTTACGAAAGTTCATGTGAAATGGCTTTAAGTACATGTTAAATCGTAGTACCTTTATTGACTAATCTCACTAACTATTAATCGGAGAAATTATAATGAGTTTTATTGAAGACGTTCATGCAAGACAAGTGATCGATTCGCGGGGTAACCCAACCGTAGAGGTAGATGTAACTTTGGATACGGGTACCGTTGGTCGGGCTGCCGTTCCCTCAGGCGCATCAACAGGTGAACATGAAGCTGTTGAATTACGCGATGGAGACAAGGATTACTATTTGGGTAAAAGTGTTTTAAAAGCGGTTGATAACGTAAATACGATCATAGCTGAAGAATTTCGTGGTCTTTCTGTTTTTGGGCAGATTGATTTAGACGACTTGCTGCTGGAGCTGGACGGAACCCCGAATAAAGCCAAGCTTGGTGCAAACGCCATCCTTGGTGTATCTATGGCAACTGCTAAAGCTGCAGCTGAAGAATTGGGAATGCCGCTTTGGAGATATGTTGGCGGAGTGAATGCCAAAGTAATGCCGCTGCCGATGATGAATATCATTAACGGAGGCTCCCACGCCGATAACAGCGTGGACCTGCAGGAGTTTATGATTATGCCGGCAGGAGCTCAGTCGTTCAGTAACGCCCTTCAAATTGGAGCTGAAGTATTTCATAACTTGAAAAAAGTGCTGTCTGATAAAGGATACAGCACCGCTGTAGGGGATGAAGGTGGTTTTGCTCCAAACCTGAAATCCAATGAAGAAGCGGTTGAGGTAATTCTGACTGCCATTGAGAAAGCCGGTTATACTCCGGAAGAAGATGTACTGATTGCTCTCGACCCGGCTGCTTCTGAGTTTTATAACACCGAGTCCGGTTTGTATGAATTCAAATGGAGTGACGGTTCCAAAAAAGATACCGATGCCATGGTTGAGTTCTGGAGTGAGTGGGTAGAAAAATACCCGATTATCTCTATTGAAGACGGACTAGCTGAAAACGACTGGGATGCCTGGAAAAAGCTTACGGAAGCGGTAGGCGATAAAGTACAGCTTGTTGGTGATGACTTGTTTGTGACCAATACTGAGCGTTTGGCAACCGGAATTGAACGGGGCATTGCAAATTCCATTCTTATCAAAGTAAACCAGATTGGTACAATTACCGAAACCCTGGATGCCATAGAAATGGCTCACAAGAATGGCTACACCGCCGTTATTTCTCACCGTTCTGGTGAAACGGAAGACGTGACCATCGCGGATCTTGCCGTGGCCACCAATGCCGGCCAGATTAAAACCGGTTCCATGAGCCGTACCGACCGAATTGCAAAATACAATCAGCTGATTCGTATTGAAGAACAGCTGGGCGATTCAGCCATTTTCCTGGGTCATGACGCCTTTGGACTCTAAAAAACCCAGGTACTTAACACAAAGAAAGCCGTCACATTAGTGATGGCTTTTTTTATGCAGTTTTGTTAAATGTGGGTCATGGAAATTTTATTCTTCATCATCGGAAGTTTTGTATTCGGGCTTGGGGTGTACTTGATTTATGACCACATCAGCTATGTGCGGATTTCCGCAGAAACCAGGGGAAAAATAATCGGTTTTAAAACCTCCTCCGGATCCAAAGGCAGCACCATTTATAACCCGGTAGTGCAAAGTTATTTTGGGGAATTTACCGGAAGATACGGGAGCAGCAATCCTTCATATCAAATAGGGCAGGAAGTAGATGTTATTTACGTGGCAGGTAAAACTCCCCGTTTAAAGTCCAATATGCCCTATTATGCTGGGCTTTTCCTGATGGTTTTTGGAGGTATTTTTTGTGTTGTCTTCTTTTCCATTTTCAACTTCTCGGTATGGAATATCCTGTACTCTCTAGGAACCTTTATGCTGATTGCCTTTTCTTTCCGAAGAATGCTAAAGTCTAAGGGAATCGACTCGCTGGATGAACTGAAGGAAGTAGTAAAGAATGCAAATAAAGACACCCAGGATGCTGCAAAGAATATCATCCGAGAACCTGCAAAAATTCAGGAAGTACAAACTAAACAAGCTAAGGCTACCAAAATCGTAGGACCGGTATTTACCTTTGTTGGTTTGGGAGTGCTGGCATTGGGAGTTTATTTAGGAGTAGAACGCTATCATTTTTTACAGGAAGCAATACCTGCGTCGGGCACCGTAATTGATTTTCATGAAAGCCGAAGTGATGACGGCTATACGTATTATCCCATTGTGGAGTATTCCCCGAACGGTTCATTTGATGCCATCACTTTCCGGCACGATACCGGCAGCAATCCACCGTCGTACAGCAGGGGTGAAGTGGTAGAAGTGCTTCATGCTCCGGACAACCCAAACAATGCCATTATTGATAAAGGTATTTTCAATTGGGCCATTTCCATTTTTGTAGGACTGTTTGGGATTTTATTTGCCTCTGCAGGGGTTGCTGCATCGGTTTCAGCTTTCCGAAAGCAGAGAAAACAAATTAATTTGTAAGGAATGGCTTTGAGATCGCTCTTACTGAATACATAGTAGCTTTTTCAGAGCCGTTCTTTCTTGCCAAAGGCGGCTCTTTTTTGTGTGAAATGAATCTGCGTAAAACCATCAGAATGCGTACCATGTAACGTATGCGAAACACTCACACTGAACTGCTTAATTTTCGGAATCACCTGGAAACCAAGGTGGATTGGGCGCCTCATCTCAATGTTATCACCGGCCCAAATGGATCAGGCAAAACCAGCCTGATTGACGCCATTCATTACCTGTGTATGTCGCGAAGTTTTGTTTCCAATACCGATATATATGTGGTTAATCAGGACGAAAGTTACTTTATGATTAAAGGCCACTTTGAAGGACAAATACGATCGGAATTTGATGTTTCCTGCTCCTATTCCCGCGGAGATGGGAAAAAGATTTTCGTGAATGACTCCCCGCTCGAGCGCCTGTCAGATTTAATTGGTATGGTCCCGGTTGTTACTCTGACTCCCGATGACAAAAAGTTGACGCTGGAAGGGCCTACAGAACGGCGTAGCTTTATTGATGCCTTCATTAGTCAAATTTCGCCTGCCTATCTTCGTGACCTGATTGAATACCGGCGGGTTCGGAAACAACGCAATTCGTTGCTGCAGGAATACCGCGGTCCGGTTTCGGTACTGGAGGCTTACCTGGAGCCATGGAATGTTCAGCTGGTGGAAGCAGGAGCCCGTATTGTTGCCAAACGCTATGAAGTGCTTGAAAATCTGAAGGCTTACCTGGAGAAAGACTATGCGATGATATCCGGTATGGACCTTACTACGAACCTTGAATATCAGACATTTTGTTCGCCGTCAGAAGATGTGGAAGCCATCGAGAAAGAATATTATGAGCAGTTGGAATCGGCTCAACCCAAAGAAATTGAACGGGAGATCACCACCATTGGCCCGCATCGCGATGAAATTGTTTTTTACCTGGATGATTTTGAGCTTCGCCGGTACGGGTCGCAGGGGCAGCACCGGCTTTTTGCACTTTCGCTGAAGCTGGCCCAGCTTCACTATTATTCTGATGAACTGGACGACTTGCCCATCCTGATGCTGGACGATGTATTCGGCGACCTCGATCCCCGTAAAACAGAAATTTTACTCGATGCCCTTCAACAACATAAAGGTCAAATATTCATAACTTCCGCCAATCCGGTTCCTTTCGAAGATTATGTTACCTTTGATGGAACAAACAACCGGTTGTATAAAGTAGAAGCCGGTGAAATAAACGAGGTGATTAGATAGATGAGATTTGATACGCCAAAATCATTAGGGTCCGTTCTTGAAGAGTTTCTGGAAAAATTTCCGCAGAAAAAGAAGCTTAAACAGGGAATGATTTTATCGGCTTTTGAGGATATAGTTGGCAAGCGAATGGCCTCGGAGGTGGAAGATCTTCACTTTGAAGGGAATAAATTGGTGATGCGAGTCAAGCATCCATCGTGGCGGCATGAAATTCACGGAAACCGGTTCAGCATCGCCAAAAAATTGAATGCTAAAGTAAAAGGCGATGTCATAGGCGACATCATTGTGCGCAGTTAGTTGATTAACCTTAATCCTGCATCTATATTCGGCTATGGCTGACATTACAGACAATGAATTTATTAGACGGCTCAAGGCTTTTTTGAAGCCCGGCACCAAGCCCGGTACCGAGGAAACAGAAATGCGTTTCATCAGGCGGGAAAAGGTGGTCGTGTTTGTGGGAGCCTACATCATGGCAATTTCGCTGTGGTTTATTGTGAATTTGAGCGGGAGCTTTAACATCACCATCAACATTCCGGTTGAACCGGGAAATGTGCCTGAAAACATGGCCCTGACGGAAGACCTGCCCGAGTTTGTGCAGGTGAGCGTTTCAGGTGATGGCTGGCAGCTGCTGAACTTATATAACGATCCCCCTACGGTGGTCATAAACATCGAAGAAAGTGAGATAAACCTGTTTGATCAGGTTCGCCAGCGCTTGAGTTACCTGCAGGAAATAGATGTGGCCAAGGTTCAGCCCCTGTTGTTGTCGGTGAATATGGAACCAAAGATATCCAAGAGAGTCCCGGTAAAAATAAACACGGACCTTAACTTTCAACCCCGTTTTGGATTAGTCGGAGAGCCCACGTACAGTCCGGATAGTATCACCGTTACCGGGGCACAATCACGCATCGAAGATATTACGGAATGGGAAGTTCAGGATACGCTGAGGTTGGAAGGCATTCGGGAAGATATTTCAGTTACGCTGCCCCTTGAAGATGCAATCGGTGTGGTAGAACTTTCAGAGAATGAGATTACCTATAATGCGGATGTATCAGAGTTTACCGAAGGGGAAACCACTGTGTATATACGCACCAGAGGGTTGCCACGTGGACAGAATGTAAACTATAATCCGTCATCTGTTACCATCAGGTTTGATGTGCCCATCGAGCAGTATGCGGAGGTAGAAAAAATAAGGCCGTACGAAGTGTACGTTCCGTATGCGAAAATCCTTGAAGACTCTACCGGTTTCGTAACCCCTGATATTGAACAGACAGCCGAACAATTTGAGCTGCGCCTCCGAAGCTTTCAACCGAAAGCAGTGGCTTATTTTACGGTGTTGAATTAGAGGGTTTGCAGGGATTAAATCCCAAATCCCAAGTTCCAAGCTCCAATGACCAAAGTTGTATTCTACTTAGATTTTATCAAGGCAATCTTTCAATCCTGTTAATCAAGACTCAAAAACTAAGGAACCTTGATTAGCTTGATTATAGGATTACTGTGACTGTGTTTCGCACTCCCGAGAATCAAGACTCCCTCTCCTTGTTAAGGAGAAGACAGAAGAGGTTAAAAGCGTAATGAGCAAAACTGTTTTAGGGAAAAATACTTAATCGCTCAGCCTGACCTTAAAAAAACTGCGTGGGTTAGTCTGAGTAGCTTACCCAAACAACCCTTTAATGTTACCCCCATCGTGGCTGATGGTTTGGCCGGTAACATATCCGGAATGTGGAGACAGCAGCCATGCTGCAAGCGATGCAAATTCCTCACCGGTTCCCATTCTGCCCACCGGAATGCTTGCCTCCATGTCCGCTATTACCTCGTCCAATGCTTTGCCGGACTCTTCCGCTCTTTTCTGGATTACTCTCTGAATGGCTGGCGTTTCATGAGATCCAGGCGCGATCAGGTTTACGGTAATACCCTGCTTTGCTATTTCCAGAGAAAGCGTTTTTGCAAAACCGGCCACGGCAGCCCTCAACGAATTGCTTAATACCAAAGAGGGGATGGGTTGCTTGATGGACTGACTTTCCACAAAAAGAATACGCCCGTAATTCTGTTTCTGGAAGATGGGAACCAACCGTTTGGTGAGATCTACTTTCCATCGCAGCACGTTGAGGTACGCATCATCCCATTGATCCATGGAAGTTTCAAGAGCTGAAAGTGCGGGCGGCCCTCCGGCGTTTATAAGAACGCCACTCAGGTTCCGGCCTTTCATCAAAGCCTCCAGCTCGGTCAGGGTTTGATTGTCGGTCAGGTCGCCGGCAAAAACCTGAACCTGTTCCGGGTAGTCATCTTTTAGTTCCTTGAGTTTCTCTTCCCTCCGGGCTACGGCAATAACTTTAGCCTCTTCCTGCACTAACCGTTCGGCTACGGCTCGTCCAAAACCGCTGGACGCTCCGCAGATGAGAAAAAGGTGGTTGTTGATTTTCAGATCCATTCGTGTTTAAGATAATTTGTGTTTTTTAGGATTGAATAACCTACTAAAATCTCCGAACTTTTTGGGAACTCTGGATTCAGACCCTGAGTTCTTACAGCAAATTAAATCCCATGAAGCTCATAAAGCCTTACATATTACAGGTGGTGCTATCGACTGTGCTGTTCTTTGCATTTTCGATGATGCACGAATTTGACTGGTTGATTCCGTCAAACCCTGCGGCTGTTTCCTCAACGGCAGCGGCTATCCCTATGCCGGATGTTGTTGAAGAACCCGGGGCTGAAGATGAAATTGAGCATGAGTATATTGCTGCAACATACATTTACAATGACAGGCACCTTACCGGTGAGTTTATATCATTGATTAAACTATATACCCCACCGGTTCTCATCCCGCCACCCGACATGGTCTGACCATACCCGCAAATTATACATCCATTTTGTACTACAATTCCCTGAAGGAATAAGACGAACTGCAGCAGACTTCTCGAAGAATATAGAAGTGTTGCTGGGAGATTAGGGTTTATGATCTCTTGATGGAATCATTATATCTGCTATCAAATAAAATTTAAGACCATGAGAAAATTATTTTTAACCAACATTTTACCGGTATTAGTAGTAACACTTTTGTTTTCGACAGCTTGTGTAAGCCAGAATGCTGAACAATCATCGAATAATGAACTTAAATCAGAAGTTTTGACGAGTGAGGCTCAGAGCGAATTAACCCCACAGCAAATTCTCAACGGCCTGAAAGCCGGTAATGAGAGTTTTGTTAACAACAACCTCACGCCAACCGATTATCAGAAACAAGTGAAAGCAACCGCAGTTGGTCAATATCCTGAGGCAATTATATTGTCTTGTGTTGACAGCCGCGTGCCTGTAGAGCAAGTTTTTGATAAAGGCGTTGGCGATGTTTTTGTAGCCCGCGTAGCCGGAAATTTCGTTAATGAAGACATTCTGGGAAGTGCTGAGTTTGCTACCGCTGTGGCCGGGTCAAAAGTTGTTGTAGTAATGGGGCATAAAAGCTGCGGTGCTGTGAAAGCAGCAATCGACGGAGTTGAAATGGGCAACATTACCGCTATGTTAGACAAAATTGAACCGGCTGTTGAAATGACTGCCAACTATTCGGGCGAGCGTTCAACAAGTAACGATGACTATGTAACTGAAGTGGTTAATAACAACGTAGTTAATACGATTGCCGAAATGCGGGAAAACAGCCCTATTATTGCCGAGCTGGAAAGAAACGGTGATGTAGTAATTGCCGGAGCGTTCTATGACTTAGAGACAGGCAAAGTAACTTTTCTTGAGTAAGCTAAAGTGCTTAATTATTTACAAAGGGAGTTTTCTTAACTCCCTTTTTTTTGACCATTACAGAAGTACAAGGCCATGTGGCAGTATTAGGTATGTATAAAAATTAATACCGATTTAAACTGTGAAAGCAGTAACAACTGCCCTATTTTTTAAAAGCATTGATCAATAAACAAAACGTAACAATGAGCGAAGAAACATCTTTAAGTAAAGAAGTCTTAACAAGCGAAAAACAAGCAAGCTTGTCGCCCGAACAAATTCTCCAAAACCTCAAAGAAGGGAACAAGCGGTTCGTCAATAATAACCTGACACCGCGGGATTACCAGGCACAAGTGAAAGCCACTACCAGTGGGCAATATCCCGAAGCCGTAGTCATTTCCTGCATCGACAGCCGTGTACCGGTAGAGCAGGTGTTTGATAAAGGCGTGGGCGATATTTTTGTGGCCCGTGTAGCCGGTAATTTTGTGAATGAGGATATTCTTGGTAGTACCGAATACGGAACAGCCGTTGCCGGTTCAAAAGTAATCGTAGTGATGGGCCACAAGAGCTGTGGAGCGGTAAAAGCAGCTATCGATGATGTACAAATGGGGAACATTACGGCCATGCTGAGCAAGATTAAGCCGGCTGTTGAAATGACTGCTGATTACGATGGAGAACAGTCAACAGATAATGATGACTATGTAACAGAAGTTGTAAAGAACAATGTGATTCATACCATTCAGCAGATGAGAAAAGAAAGTCCTGCCATTGCTGAACTGGAAAAGAACGGTGATGTAAAAATCGCCGGCGCTTTCTATGATCTGGAAACAGGTAAGGTTACTTTTCTTGACTGAAAGCTCTAACTAAAGCTAAAAAGTAAAAAAGGGAGTTTAACGACTCCCTTTTCTTTTTAAAAATTGAGCACTATTCCAATTGAAGGCAGCACCGCTCCTTCAGATGAAGTATCCACCCTTACCAACTGCCGCGGCATTATCACTTCTCCCTGTTCGTTTCTGTCAAGGCCATATCTCGGTTCAGAGGGGTTTGCCGAAGCCAGTACATTCTGAATTTCTACAAACAGATCGAGGCTGAATTGTTGGAAACTCCACTTCTTATCAATACGCACATCCAGCTGACTGAAAGGGTCTAACCGAACAGTCCCCAATTTATTGAAGTCTTTAATTACAGCAGGGTAGTTATCCAGCGTAGCTTGTTGATCAACCGGGGCATACGGGGCTTTTCCCAGGAACCGATAGCGGCCGCTGACCTCCCAGTTGTTTCCGAATTTATAGCCACCCAACAGTGAAATTAAAACTCCATTATCCCAGACGGCCGGATCATAATCATTGCCCAGTAAGTTGGTGAATTCACTTTTATAAAAGGTGAATGCCGTTACGGCGTAAAAATTTCCGGTGAACTTTTGCTGAAATAGTAATTCCACCCCATAGGTTCTGCCTTTCCCCTCACTGATAACCGGCTCGCTGCCGAAAACTTCAAATCCCCCGCCTTTGTTAGCCAGCGAAACGCTGTCGGTAGTTGAGATGGGATAGTCATCATACTTTTTAAAAAAGCCTTCCAGAGAGATTCGGGAAGATTGATTGATGAGGTATTCTAACCCTAATACAGCATGATCACTTTGGATGTAATCAGCTGATTTGTTGGCGAAAGATCCGTCATTGCCTTGAAATCCGAGGGTGGTGTAAGGCAGGATTTTGTAGTAGCGGCCAACCGAGGCGTTCACGGTCCAGTCACGGTTTTCAGAAAATGTATAGGAAGCAGAGGCGCGGGGGCTTAAGGTGCGGTAAAGTTCATTGCCGGTGTCGGTAAACGTGTTGCCATCGGCGCGCAACCCAAGAGAAAATTTAACCCGGTTATTCAGCATATTTGATGTTACCTGCCCGTGTAACCCATAGCGAAAGAAGTTCAGGTCGGTTTCAAATTGCCGGTTATTGACTAGATCCTCGGTGTTGTTGGAGTAATCTGAATTGATAAGCAGGAAGCCCCCCGAAGCGGTCCAGTTACCTAAGAATTTGGTCACTCGATATCGAAGCTGGGTTTCGGTTTCCCGGGATTCATTTTTGAGATACAGCCCGGTTTCATTCACGTTATCGTTGTAGCGGTAAAAACGGTTACCCAGCGTGTTGTTGCTTAACACGGTTTCCATAAATCCGGAATTGTCGCTGAATTGCCGTTTCCAGCCTATACCTGCGGTGTTACTATTTTGGCGAATAACCGGAATTTGGTTTTGAATGGCTTCCTGCTCAGGATCAAAATCTTCGAGATCATTAATAGCCAGGTCGTCAATAGCCCCCACGCCGGTTAAGTAGATGGTATTATCGCGGTTAATTTGATGGTTCAGCTTGTACTGAAAATCCCAGTAATCGGGCAGAAAGGGAAGACCTATGACATCAAAAAGTAGCTGCAGGTACGAGCGGCGAACAGAAGCGATGAAAGTTGTATTTGCTATGTCCTGATCGCCTTTGAATAACGGACCTTCTGCAGTAAGGGCAGCTTCACTGGAACTGATTCTCAAATTGCCGGTGAACTCTCTGGGGTTTCCGTTACGCTGGTTAAACTGTAGGATTCCGGAAAGCACGTTATCATATTCAGCGCCAAAAGAGCTGGCGGTTAATGTGACTCCTTCAAAGAAAGAAACATTCAACAATCCCACCGGTCCCCCGGCGCTACCCTGTGTTGAAAAGTGATTGATGTTTGGAATAGGCACTCCGTCCAGAAAATACACATTCTCATTCGGCGCACCTCCGGGGATGATCACATCATTCCGAAAGCCACCTACCGAACCTGAAACGCCGGGCAGGGATTGAACAACCTTCGCGATGTCATTATTACCACCGGGATAAGCAGCGATTTCCTCCTGACTCAAATTTTGAATAGAAAGCGGAGTGGTTTCCAGCTTCTCGAAAGGATTGGGGGTTACCGTTACTTCATCTAATTCGCTGACATTCTCTTTCAGTTCAAAATTCAGTTCAATGTTTCCGGCCGAGCGGACCACAACATTGAATTTGGTTTCCGTAATAAAGCCTACAAAAGAAGCTTTCACGTTATACGTTTTGGTAGGTATGTTATTAATGGTGTAGCGCCCCTCAGCATTTGTAGCTGCTCCGAGATTGGTGCCCTCCAGAATGATGGTAGCTCCAATCAGAGGTTCGCCGGTTTTGACGTCTTTAACGGTACCGGTTATGGTGCCCGAAGTTTGAGCATACAGCACGCCGGATGAAAGCATAATTAAGGCGATGAACAATGAATAAATTCGCATCGGGATGAATAGTCGGATAATTGTTACTGTTGATTTGTGGCTTCAGAACAATTCGGTTTTTGAAAACCGTTCCAGATTCGCTTAGGGTGTTGGGCTAAAGTGATCTATAGCTGAGAGGTAATGAGGTACATTGTGTAGGCGATAAACAGGATGAGTAATACGCCGGCCTCCCACCTGTCCAGTTTTTTCTTTTCCCCGGTAAACATCCCGATAAATAAGATTAATGTTCCGCCCGCAAGTAGGTATAGTTCTGAATTAAAGGACGGATTGTATTCAATCGGTTTAACAACAGCACTTATCCCGAGAATTAAAAAAATGTTGAAGATATTGGAGCCGATAATATTGCCTACGGCTATGTCAACATTCTTGCGCATAGCCGCTACAATAGAAGTTGCAAGCTCTGGGAGGGAGGTGCCGGCGGCGATAATGGTTAGACCGATAATCTTTTCGCTAACTCCCAGAACAGTCGCAATTTGGATGGCGTTATTCACTACTAATCGTCCGCCTAGAACTAATCCTGCTAACCCGACAATAATAAATCCCCAGATTTTTAACTGAGTATATGATTTGTTTTCAGTCTGTATTTCAGAAGGATCAGAAGAGAGCTGTTTATACACGTAGAACAAGAAGCCAACAAAAAAAGCCAGGAAGATGAATCCATCAAAACGGGATACCGTGTAAGAACCCGGAAGCCATAAGTCGTTTGCCAGAAAAAACAGTAACACCGCAGCAAAAAGGGAGAACGGTATTTCTTTCCATACGGTGCTTGATTGAACAACAAGTGGGGTGATCAGGCCGGAAATACCCAGGATCACCAGTAGGTTAAAGTTGTTGCTGCCGATTACATTGGCGAATACAATTTCGTGATGCCCCTCGATGCTGCCCATCACATTAACCACCAGCTCGGGAGCGGAAGTACCAAATGCCACAATGGTTAAACCAATCGCCAGATCAGAGACGTTGAATTTTTTAGCCAGAACGGTGGCTCCTTCAACAAGCCAGTCGGCTCCTTTGATGAGTAGTATTAGACCAAAGGTGAGCCATAGAAAGGGAATAAACATGTTTCTATCTATTATTTAATCAAAGTCATTTTCTTGGTACTAACAACTTCACCGTCGATTTTTAGACTGTAAACATATAATCCACTTGTTAAAAACTCAGCGTTGAAGTTATAAGAATGAGCTCCAGCATTGAGATTTTTATCAACCAAGGTGGTGACTTTTCTACCAACAGAATCATAAACTGTTAACTGAGTTTCTGCAGATCTTGGTAACTCAAAGGTTATTTTTGTAGTAGGGTTGAAAGGGTTTGGAAAATTGTTATTCAGAATAAAATCAGAGGGTAGGTTTGCATTTCTAATCGATGAATCAATTAATTGTTCTGAACCATAAACAACATATGTGTTACCCTTATTTTCAAATGTATCGATGATAACGTCATCAGCGCCATCATTGTTAATATCTCCACTAGCAATCGAAAAGCCTGGGCTAAATCCAACAATCTCTAATAATTCATTTTGGTCAAAATCAGATAACATATTTTCTGCTTTTGGCTTGTCATTATTGAAAAGTATGTAAGTACTACCGGCTGAAACAATAAGGTCTTTTTTACCATCATCATTGATATCTCCGGCAGATACAATACCTAGCAACTCATTACTGTCTGATCCGTTTATGTAAAACCCATTTTCACCATCTATATCATCAATTGTAATAAGTTCTTGGAAACCACCTTCAGAGCCGTAAATAACGGAAACTCTGCCTGAAAGGAAGACATTGTTTACGGATATCCAAGGTTCCCCGATAATTAAATCATCTACGGAATCGCCGTTTATATCCTCCATGTATAAAGAGTATGCTTTAGAAGAGCCGAAAACAAAACCATTTTCACCATCTAAAGCAGGCAGCTGAAACTCAGATTCAAAACCTGACTGACGGCCAAATAGTATAAAAGTTTTATCTGTACCTATAACGATATCATCAATTTGATCATCATTAATGTCACCGTTGGTAACGAATTGCCCAAAATGCTCCCATAGATAATATTCAGGTGCTTTTATTGTGAATCCATTTTCACCGTCCAGGCTATTTCGGCTAAATTCAGAATCAAAAGCAGAATCTTTACCAAAAATGATAAACACTTGGCCATATGTACCGGTGAATTCATCTGACGGGTTAGGTGAACCAATGATAATATCTTTAACTCCATCACCATTTACATCTCCTGAGGAAACTGATGTAGGTCTAGAAATATTGGTATAAAAATCGGTTAGAGTAAATCCATTTTCACCATTTAATTCTTCCAAATTAAACTCAGCTTCAAAGCTATCTCTTTTCCCAAATAGAACGAATGAAGGAGATATGCCAATTATATCATCAATACCATCTCCATTAATATCTCCAGTAGTTATACCTCTACCTGCAGCATTTATTTTGAACCCATTGGTTCCATCTAGTTCAGAATACTGCACATTCAGATTGAAGCCTGATTCGCTTCCAAACACAACATAAGTGGCGCGTTTTTCGACTTCCAAAACGTATGCAACAACAATGAGGTCATCAATGTTATCTCCATTAATGTCACCCACAGTTACACTGTTTCCTGCGTAACCTCTTGCAGAATCACTATGCAGGATAAAACCTTGTCCAGCTTTTAATGTATCTAAAGAAAAAACTGATTGTGCTAAGGCTAAACTTGGGAAGGAGAGAGTGTTTAGCAATACAATTAATGAAAGCTTTATAAATGTTGACTTAAACTGTTGGTAAATATTATTCATCTTATCTAAACATTTGTCATATCAATCTGAAAAGCTAAAACAATTCTCAATTTAATAATAAGGATTTGACCAAAATACCCGTATCTTTAAGGCTTGCAACTTTTCTGGTAATAGACTGCTGAAGACACAGGGTTAATCAAGAAGAGAATTTCATTTAAAATAATACAAAAATGTCACAAGATTTAAGAAATATCGCCATCATCGCTCACGTAGATCACGGGAAAACCACCCTCGTTGATCAGATTTTAAAACAGAGCGGAACATTCAGAGAGAACCAGCAGGTAGAGGACCGGGTGATGGACTCCGGCGACCTGGAGAAAGAGCGCGGTATTACCATCAGTTCCAAAAACACCGCGGTAAACTGGAAAGGCACCAAAATTAACATTGTTGATACCCCTGGTCACGCCGACTTTGGCGGAGAAGTGGAGCGAATTCTGAAAATGGTAAATGGTGTAATTCTTCTGGTGGATGCTGCCGAAGGCCCGCTTCCCCAAACTAAATTTGTTCTTAGAAAATCACTGAGTTTAGGCTATCAGCCGATTGTGGTTATTAATAAAATTGACCGAAAGGATGCACGTCCCAATGCCGTGCTGGATGAGATTTTTGATCTGTTTGTAATGCTGGATGCCACCAACGAGCAGCTTGATTTCCCGGTTCTTTATGCCATTGCCAAAGACGGTATCGCCAAGGAAGAGCTGGAGGAGGAAGGCACAGACCTTTCCCCGCTCATGAACAAAATTGTGGAGCATGTACCGGCACCGGAGCAGGACACCGATTCTAAATTCAAGATGCTGGTAAGCAGCATTGACTGGAACGACTATGTGGGGCGAATTGCGGTTGGCCGTGTTGAGCAAGGCACGATTAAAATAAACCAGGAAGTTGCCCTGATGAATGGCAAAGGCGAGGTGAAAGAAAAAGCTCGCGCAACCAAGCTGTTTACTTTCAATGGTCTTCAGCGCGAGCCGGTAGAAAAAGCGGTGGCCGGAGATATTATTGCATTAGCTGGATATGAACAGGTAAACATCGGGGATACGCTGACGGATACCGCTGATATGACTCCACTCGAATATGTGGATTTAGACCAGCCCACTATCGCGATGTATTTCCGGGTAAACAACTCTCCGTTTGCCGGAAAAGAAGGCGATTATGTAACCTCCAACCAGTTGAAAGACCGCCTGTACCGTGAAACACGAACTAATGTGGCGATGCGGGTTGAGCCGACAGACAGTCCTGATATTTATAAAGTTTCCGGCCGGGGTGAGTTACAAATGGCTATCCTGATTGAAACCATGCGCCGTGAAGGATTCGAATTTTCTGTATCCCGACCGGAAGTGCTTTTCAAAGAGGTGGATGGGGTAACTCACGAACCGGTTGAGGAAGTGGTTGTAGATGTGCAGACCGACTACAGCAATCGCGTGATTGATAACCTCCAGAAACGAAAAGGGATCATGACTTCCATGAGCCAGGAAGGGGAAAACAACCGGATTCAATTCCGTGTACCTTCCCGTGGATTAATTGGCTTCCGTGGAGAGATGCTGACCGAAACTCGTGGAACAGGAATCATGCACCAGCAATTTGATGGCTATGAGCCTTACGCCGGTGAAATCCCTGGACGAAATCGTGGCGCACTCATTGCTCTTGAGCAAGGAGATGTAACCGGTTATGCTCTGGAAGGTGTTCAGGACCGTGGTGAGTTTTTTGTAGAGCCCGGAGATCCCGTTTATATGGGGCAGGTTGTTGGCGTGAATAAGCGCAGCGACGACATGGTAGTAAATGTGGTTAAGAAGAAAAACCTGACTAACCACCGTGCCACTCAAACGGCTGATTCTGTGAAATTGAATCAGGCCAAAAAGCTTAGCCTGGAGCAATGTATTGAGTTTATCGACAACGATGAACTACTCGAGGTAACCCCCAAAGCACTTCGAATCCGAAAGACATATCTCGATCACAACGATCGCAAGCGTGCGGAAAAGCAGAAGGCAAGCGCTAAAGCTTAGTCTATATTTTAAATGTTGAATGCTGAATGTTAAGTGGGACTTGATACCATTTAACATTCAGCATATAAAAATTGATCGCTACTTAATCAGTGTCAGCTTCTTGGTGATTACGGCTTGGTTTACTTGCAGCCGGTATAAATACATCCCCGAAGATAAGTTCCCGGCATTAAATGTAACCTCGTACTCTCCGGCTGGCTGTGCTTTCCTGTTCAGTAAAGTGGCTACTTCTCTCCCCAGCATATCGTACACCTTCAGGCTGACCGTGCTGTTTGATGGAACCTGATAGCGGATATTGGTACTTGGGTTGAACGGATTTGGATAATTTTGATGGAGCTGAACATCGACAGGAATTGTGCCGGTCAGAGGTTCTTCGGTTGAAGTTGCAATGCCGCCTCTGTTTGATGTTGAGTAGATGGTTCCCTTTTCACCTACAATCCAACCGGAACCAGTGCCTGCAAATTCTATAGCATGTAAGTCTTTTTGTGTGAGGCTGTAGTCCGTTTCAAAGTTCGCTCCGCCATCTACCGTTTTAAGGATCCGGCCGCGTTCACCAACCACAAGCCCACTGTCTTCCGAGAAAAAATGCAGACCATTCAAGTCGAAAGTGGTAAGGGGAGTAAGTTCCGTCCAGTTTTCGCCGCCATCTGTGGTTTTCATCATGTCTCCGCGCTCCATGGTTACATAACCGGTAGAGCTGTCGAGGAAATATATGTTTGTGATCTCCGGCGCGAAGCCATCTTCTTCATACCTTATGCTCCAGGTTGCCCCTCCATCCGAAGTGTAAGCGATCGTTTCCTGTCCGGCCATCCATCCGTTGTCTTCACTTTGAAAAGCAATCATTTCAAAGTCGGAGTAAGAAATATTATCAGGTTCAGATATGGTGTTCCAGGTACTACCGCCATCGGTAGTTTTAAGGAGCTTGTCTTCCGCTTTGATAAAACCGACTTGATCATCAATAAACTGGATATCTACCAGGCTATTGGTCTGTTCATGTTCAGCAATTCCGATCTCTATCTTATTCCAGGTTGCCCCCTGATCGGAAGAGTGATATATCAACCATACAGAACCGCCGGTAAAATGATCCTCTCCAATGGCCCAAATGTTGTTATTGTCCACATAAGCCACAGCCGCGAAATCTTTTCTGCCTTCCAGGGTTAAGTTATTCTCCCAGGTAGCACCGCCGTCGGTTGTGGTGAATATTTTTCCATTAACTCGCTCTTCGGTTACAAAGGCTCCGTGAGTTTCATTTACAAAAGAGACATCAGAAATATTATACCCGGTAATTAAATCAGTATTTAATGTGTCATCGGAAAGAGTGAATGTTGTAGTGGCACCGGAGGCTCCGACAGCCAGCCAGTTTCCCTCAAACTCATCAATATCAAACCAGGTAACCGGGCCGGCGCCATCTGATAATACCCCCCAGGTTGTGCCGTCATCGGAAGAGTGAAGGATGGCATTTTGTGATGTTTCGGTAAAGTTATTTACTCCCCCGGCAAGGATGATTTCACCATTACTACCCAGTTCGATATCGTAAAAGAGGTGTTCAAAATCATAGTCGATTACAGACCAGGAAGTGCCTCCGTCAGTCGTCTTCAGGATGAAGCCCACAAATCCGCTGTTATATGTTTCCCCGATCACATAGCCGGTTTGGTCATCAGTGAACGCAATGTTGTAGAGGTCGTCCGAGCTTCTCAGGTTCTGAAAACCACTGTAGGAAACGGTATCGATTTGAATGGCAGATTCCCAAGTAGAACCGGCATCGGTTGATTTATAGAGTGAGCCTGACTCGCCGGCCACCCAAAAGGTGGTATCATTCACAATGTGGAAGTCTAAAAGGTCTTCAGTTCCGGCCGTTACCGAGCTCCAGTTTTCTCCGCCATCAGAAGTGAAAAGGATTTCTCCATTAGCAGAAGCAACCCATCCGTTTTGGGCATCCAGAAATTCAATATCGTTAAAGTTGTTGAAGTTGAAGGAGGAGCGAATATCCCATGTTTGTCCACCGTCGTCTGTTTTGGCAAGCATTTCAGAACTTCCTCCGCCTGCGGTAGTGAATGGTCCGCCTACAAAACCTGATTCGGCATCAAAGAAGAAAAGCCCCTGGTAATTGCGGCTGTCTCCATAAGAGATATCCGTCCAGGTGCTGCCACCGTCGGTTGACTTTAAGATGGTCCCGTTATTTCCAATGGCATAGGCTATCAGATCAGTTACGAACTGTACTTCATTTAAGTCTGCCGAAGTAATATTTCCATTTGCAGACTGCCAATGCTGTGCCGAGGCTACATGAACAATTAGAAATGAAAAAATGAATGAAATGAGAACTGATAATTTTAATCCCGAAAAATGCATGGTGTCGACTGTTGTAGTTTTGTTAATACTAATAGGCAGTCTTACATACGGAGAAGAATAGAAATAAGGCTCAAAATGAGTTCAATTTAAGTAAGAGATTTATCTAAGCCTTAGAATGGCACAATTAAAGAGGGGAATTACAGTCGGGTAGCTCACCCCATCCCATAGAACTTCACCTTCTCTTTAAAATAAGGGGTAAAGACTTTTTGAGGTAGTTCCTATTATGACCGATTAAGAAAGGGGGGTGCCCGATCAAAGTGCGCCCCCATTGGTCAGCTTTATTGTGTCCCCGTCAAGTTAGAATTTGATGGTCCCTGTCCAGTTATGGTCAGTGCGTTCGGGTTGCATTACCACTAATCCGGTTGCAGAGACTTCGAGCTGTACATCACGATAACGTCCGGTTCCTTCGGTGATAACCATTTCTCCGACAAATTCAGCATCATAACCTTCTTCCTGGGTGGCTGATATAATTCCGGTCTGGGCTGGCAGGAACAGAGTATCGCTGTTTTCAGCTATTATATAAGCTTCCGTATTTTCGGTGCTGAAATACTCAATTTGTCCGGATTCAAATGTGGACAGGTCTACACAGAAGGTTGCGTAATATGAGATTGTACCTAACTCAGTAGCAGTGCCGGTACCTTCCTGGATGTTATAACCGAAAGGACCTTCACCACAGAATCCGGCGACTTCTTCAGGTGACATATTCATTTGTATTCCTCCGGTAGTGGAAAATTCAGCGGTGAATGGTTTTGGCCCTGTATCAGAATTTGTTGCGCAGCTTAGAAGCAGGCCGCTTAGCAATATTACGGTTGTATGTATAGTTGATGATTTCATAATGATGTTGTTCCTTTTATTACAAATGATTTAGCTTAGCAATTACGCTTAAATCAATATGCAGGTGGGCAAAAGGAAAAGCCTTCACATATGTTGAAAAGGCTTTAAAGTTTTTTAGATGAGCTTAACTATTGTTGCAAACACATGTAGAAATGTTGCAAATAAACGAAATCAGTACTGTGTAAGAGTAAGCATTTCAGGTTCAGGTAAATCTAATCTTTCAAGATGAATTTTAAATCTCGGATCTTTCTTTAGTGGGTTAAAGCGCGGGTTTCGATTGATCCATGGATACCAGCTAAAACGGATTCTATAGCATTCATCTAGCCAGGAGAAAGCTTTTTCATAATCGCCTAATGTGGCATAAATCTCTGCAAGCCCCCATGTCTCGATAGGGATTGGATTCATGGAAAGAGAATCTGCAATAGACAATGCTTTGTCTTCATTTCCAGCAACGGCATATGCTGCCCCAAGTGCATAGGTCCATCTTGGGTTCAACTGGACTGATTTTTTGTGAGCTTCTATGGCTTTATTATGCATCTCTTTCCCTGAGTATGCGAGTCCTAATACATGATATGCATAAGCATAATCTGGATTTATAGATAAAGACTTTTCCGCGGCCTTTATGGCTTCATCATATTTACCATAAGAGGAGTAAATAAAACTTAAATACGTGGAATAAAGAGGAGTAAAAGGATCTAAATCAACAGCTATTTTCTGATGATCAATAACATGCTGAAAATCTGCCTCTATCAAATCAAGGAACCAAGAATAATGGGCATATGCTTCTGCAATATTCGGGTTGTATTTAAAAACCTTTCTAAATCCTTCTTCTGTGGCATCCCAGTCCCATGTTTCATAAAGATCGACTAATGCCTGAGCCAAATGAACCTCACCAAGCGTACTGTCAATTTGTAATGCCCGGTCTGCGGCTGCCTGAGCAAGTTTATAAGCATCTTCCGGTGGGGTTATGCCGTGTCCCGCAATATTATATCCTAATGCTAACCTAGCCCACGGAAGGGGGTCCGCAGGATCGATTCTGGTTGCTTCGAGTAAGTAGCTGATGCCTCTCTCGTAAGTCTCGGGTGTATACTGATTGAGATAATAATTGCCACGAAGGTAAGCTTTATAAGCTTCAGGATTTACCTCACGAGGGACAGCCAGTTGCCGTTCCTGTTCCGGTGTTAGCGAAACGTGAACACCTTCTGCAATATCAACCGTTACCTCACTTAGCATAGCAAAGATATTGGCTGTATTGCGGGCATAACTTTTGGCCCAAATGTGTTTTTCTTCAGGCTCTACATCAATAAGCTGAATTTGAATTCTAACACTATCTCCGGCTTTGTAAACAGAACCTTCAATTAAATTTCTGACCCCTAGTTCGCGCGCAATTTCTGTGATATTAGTATCTGTATCACGATATCTGAGTGTCGAAGTTCTCGATATCACGCGAAGTTCACTTACCTGACCGAGTTTACCTGTGATCGCATCATGTAATCCATCAACAAAGTAATCTTGGTCCGTTTCACCAGTCAAATTATGCAACGGTAATACCGCCAAGGAAGGCGGATTAGAAGAGGTTTTTATAGGGTTTAATGAAAAAAAGGTCAAAAGAATAACGGCAAAACCTACTAAGGATAAAATCAGTAACCTGGATGAGCTCCGGAATTTATTTTTACCTTCAGGGTTTATACTTGTTGAAAGGTTTTCGTCAAGGTTCTCCTGAACAAATTTCTGCGATTTGGAATGAATTTCATTCGGTGGATACCCATAATAATCATGAAAACACTTACTGAAATAGGAGGAGCTATTAAAACCAACTTTAAAAGCAATTTCAGATACATTTCCCTCTTGCTTCAATAGTAGTTCATGAGCTTTCTGCAGCCGGTATTCTCTTATAAACTGGCTGGTAGATTGCCCAGTCAGATCACTAATCTTTCGATGTAAGGTAGATCTGCTTTGCCCTATTGCTTTCGCTAAATCCTCTACACTAAACTGGTCGTTATCCAGATTGGACTCTATAATTGATTCTAATTTATTTAGGAACTCTTGATTCATCAGGCAGACCATTTAACTTAGCATACCTAAGTATAGCAAAGTATCATTAAATGGCAATTCTGATTAATAAGATATTCCTAGGCTATTTGGGTAACCAGAAAGCTACCCCATCCCATAAAACTGAACTTTCTCTTTGAAATAGGGGGCGAACACTTTACCAAGATCTGTGTTCTCAGGAGTTTTTAGGTTGGGATCACTTCCCAGTAATTCCTTGGCCTGTTCTTTAGCCTGGGCAAGCAGGAACTGGTCTTCTACAATGTCAGCAAACTTGAAATCGGGGAGGCCGCTTTGTTTGGTGCCCAGGAAATCGCCGGGGCCGCGAAGTTTGAGGTCGGCTTCGGCAATGCGAAAGCCATCGTTGGTTTCTTCCATGGTTTTCAGGCGAAAGGCTCCGGCTTTGCTCACTTTCACGTCCGGCATCAGGATGCAATAGCTTTGTCGTTCCCCCCGGCCAATGCGTCCGCGCAGCTGATGAAGCTGCGAAAGACCAAAACGTTCGGCATGTTCGATTATCATAATTGAGGCATTCGGGACATCCACCCCAACTTCGATCACGGTCGTAGAAACCAGAATCTGAATTTCATTATGGATGAAGGCTTTCATGGTTTCATCCTTTTCGTCAGTTTTCATCCGGCCGTGAATCAACCCGACATTGAAATCAGGGAACTGCTTTTTTAGTTTTTCAAATCCTGCCGTTGCATCTTTCAGGTCCAGTGCCTCCGATTCTTCCACCAACGGATAAACTACATATACTTGTCCGCCATCAGCTACTTCCTGTTGAACAAAGCTGTACACATCATCTCTTTTTTTATGAGATCGAATGGCGGTTTTGATAGGCTTTCTTCCGGCCGGCAAATCTTTAATGACCGACACATCCAAATCCGCATACACCGTCATGGCAAGAGAACGGGGGATAGGGGTGGCACTCATTACCAGCATGTGTGGGTGACTCCCTTTATTAAGCAGATCCGATCGCTGCTTAACCCCAAACCGGTGCTGCTCATCAATCACGGCCAACCCCAGGTTATGAAAGCGAACCGTCTCCTGAATGATGGCATGTGTTCCTACAACGATGTTGCAATTTCCGCCCTCAATGTCAGTGAGGATATCGGTTCGTAACGCTTTTTTCTGTGAACCGATGAGCAAGCGCACGTTGACATCTAATTCTTTAAGGTGCTCGCGGAGTGTGCGGTAATGCTGTTCGGCAAGGATTTCGGTTGGAGCGAGGAAGGCAGCCTGGAAGCCGTTGTCCAAAGCCATGAGCATGGCGCCAATGGCAACAATGGTTTTGCCGGCTCCCACATCTCCCTGAATCAATCGGTTCATTTGCTTGCCGGAGCGGACATCCTTCTTAATTTCAGCCAGCGAAGTTTTCTGACCGTCTGTTAATTCAAACGGAAGCAGTTCATTAAAATAGCGGGAAGTGTAAGTGCCGGTTTCATTAAAAAGGTGACCGTTTGCCCGTTCCTTTACGGTATAGTTGATCTTCTCCATGCTCAGTTCGAACAAGAAGAGCTCTTCAAACTTAAACCTGTTCAAGGCATTCTTGTATTCATTATGCGTTTCCGGAAAGTGGATCATCCGGTAAGCCTCCGGTCGTTGTGGGAACTTCATTTCCGCGATAAGTGATTCCGGTAAAAATTCGTCAGGAGTTACCTTGTTCAAAATCTGTTCCATCCAGCTTTGAACCAGTTTACTGGTAATGCGGGCTTTGCTTAATGCCTTGCTTCCCGGGTAGATGGGAAAGATGCGGGAAAAAGAATCGAGGTCATCATCGGAAGAGATTTTATCAACTTCGGGGTGAGCAATGGAGATCGATTGGCCGTAGCGTTTGGCGGCTCCATAAAAAGCCACGAAATCCCCTTCCTTAAAATACTTCCGGAAGTATCCGACTCCCCGGAACCAAACTCCTTTTACATCTCCCGATCCATCATTAATGGTAACTTCGAGGCGTTTCTTCTTGCCGTAGCCGGCCATGTTTATATCTGTCACCTTTCCGGCAACGGTAATTTCCTCTCCGGAACCGGCCAGGTGCTTTATCTTCTGGGTATTGCTTCGATCCAGGTATCGGCGGGGAAAAAAATTAAGTAAGTCCTTTACAGAGCGGATGCCCTCAGCGCTTAAAGCATCCAGTCTTTTAGTACTCAGGTTAGATAAGTCGGTTAGCTTCAACTGATATAAAGTTATATATCGATCTATATGCTAAAGATCGAAATTTGGGGTTCGATTTTTAAATAATGGGGCATCAAGGTGTATTTCAGAAAAAAGAGGAAATAATTCGGATAAATTTTTTGCATTCATGTGGTAACGTTGCCTATATTTGCAAGCTCTCGATTCGATGGCAATAACCAAATAATTGAACAGTGCCTACAATACAACAACTCATACGAAAAGGTAGAAAAAGCAAAGTAAGTAAAACAACTGCTCCTGCGCTACAGAATTGTCCGCAGAAGCGTGGTGTTTGTACTCGCGTTTATACAACTACGCCTAAAAAGCCGAACTCGGCATTGCGTAAGGTAGCTCGTGTACGTTTGACTAACGGAATTGAAGTTTCGGCTTACATTCCGGGCGAAGGTCACAACTTACAGGAACACAGTATTGTATTGATCCGTGGCGGTCGTGTAAAAGATTTGCCTGGTGTTCGATACCATATTATTCGTGGAACATTAGATACTGCGGGTGTTGAGGGAAGAACTCAGAGCCGTAGTTTGTATGGCACTAAGAAGCCGAAAGGGTAACATTAAGAAATTAAGATTAATCGAGCATGCGTAGAAAAACAGCAGAAAAACGAGATGTGCAAGCGGATCCAATCTTTGAGGATAAGCTGGTAACTCGCTTCGTGAACAACCTGATGCGGGACGGTAAGAAAAATGTTGCTCGCAAAATTGTATATCAGGCTTTTGAAGTTATTGAAGAGAAAACAGGCGAAACCGGAATCGATGTATTCCGCAACGCTCTGCAAAATTCAACACCGGTGGTTGAGGTTAAGTCACGCCGTGTTGGTGGTGCTACTTACCAGGTGCCTGTAGAGGTTCGTCAGGAAAGAGGAACGGCTCTTGGAATGAGATGGCTCATTAGAGCAGCACGCTCCAGAAATGATAAGTCGATGTCAATTCGTCTTTCAAGAGAATTGATTGATGCATCAAATAATGAAGGCGGAGCTGTTCGCAAGAAAGATGAAACGCACCGTATGGCAGACGCTAACAAAGCATTTGCTCACTTTAGATTCTAAAAGAGATTATTGATTAATAAGTATTATGTCTGAGACGAAGCAAAAAACAGATCCAAAAATTTTAGATAAAATCCGCCGGACGCGGAATATCGGTATCATGGCTCACATCGATGCCGGTAAGACAACCGTAACCGAGCGTATTTTATTTTACACCGGTCGTAGTCACCGAATTGGTGAGGTGCATGATGGTGCTGCTACTATGGACTGGATGGAGCAGGAGCAGGAGCGAGGTATTACCATTACTTCTGCTGCAACTCACTGTATCTGGAAAGATCACCGGATTAATATTATTGATACTCCGGGTCACGTTGACTTTACCGTAGAGGTGGAGCGTTCTTTGCGTGTGTTGGATGGAGCGGTTTTCGTGCTTGACTCTGTGGGAGCTGTTCAGCCTCAGTCAGAAACAGTTTGGCGTCAGGCTAATAAGTACGAAGTTCCTTGTATGGCTTTCGTTAATAAAATGGACAAAGTAGGAGCTGACTTCTACAATGTTATTGACGAGCTTGATGAAAAACTGAATGCGAACCCTATTCCAATTCAGATTCCAATTGGCGCTGAAGCTGACTTTCAGGGCGTTGTTGACCTTATTAATATGAACGCCATCATTTGGGATGATGAGTCTCTTGGTGCTAAGTATGAGGTTGTTGAGATTCCGGAAGATCTGAAAGAGAAGGCTGCTGAGTATCGAGGTATTATGCTTGAGGCGGTTGCTGATCATAATGATACCCTGATGGAAAAGTACCTGATGGAAGAAGAGATTAGTGCTGAAGAAATTATTGAAGCTCTTCGTGAAGCAACTATTTCCAAGGATGTAACACCGGTAATGTTAGGTACCGCCCTTAAGAACAAAGGAGTTCAGGTATTGCTTGATCGTGTTCTGGATTTCATGCCTAACCCTCTGGATATTCCTCCAGTTAAGGGTATAGATCCTGAAACTGAAGAAGAAGTGAAGAAGGCTCCGGATGTAAATGCGCCATTCTCAGCTCTTGCTTTCAAGATTATGACTGATCCTTATGTAGGTAGGCTTACGTTTGCTCGTGTATATTCCGGGCGGCTTGAAAAGGGTTCGTACATTTTAAACTCTTCAACTGGAAATCGTGAGCGTGTTGGTCGATTGCTTGAGATGCACGCTAACGACAAAAAAGATTTAGACTACATTCAGGCAGGAGATATTGCTGCTATTATCGGAATTAAAGAAGTGCACACCGGAGATACTCTGTGTGACGAAGATCATCCGGTAATTCTGGAGCAAATTACATTCCCTGAGCCTGTTATTAAGCTGGCTGTAGAGCCGAAAACCAAGGCCGACAGTGAAAAGCTTTCTACTGGATTGCAGAAGCTGGCAGAAGAAGATCCTACCTTCCAGGTTAAAACTGACCATGAAACAGGTCAGACCACTATTGCCGGAATGGGTGAGCTTCACCTCGAGATTATTGTAGATCGTCTGAGACGAGAATTCAAAGTAGAAGCTAATGTTGGTGCCCCGCAGGTTTCTTATCGTGAAACCATTTCACAAAAAGTGGATCACCGCGAAATCTACAAGAAGCAGACAGGTGGTCGTGGTAAATTTGCTGATATCTCTTTCGAGATTGGGCCAATTGCCGAATTTGAAGATTACGATGGTAATGAAGACAGAATTACCCGCGAAGAAGGATTTATTTTTATTAATGAAATTGTAGGTGGTAATATTCCGCGTGAATTTATCCCATCTGTAATGAAAGGATTCCAGCAGGCGTTATCTGCAGGTATCCAGGCTAACTACTCTGTTGAGAACATCGGAGTTCGTTTGTATGACGGTTCTTACCACGATGTTGATTCTGACCAGTTGAGCTTTGAGTTATGTGCAAAACTCGGTTTCAGAAATTCAGCCCGTAAGGCCAAGCCTAAAATCCTTGAGCCGGTAATGAAAGTAGAAATCATTACTCCTGAAGAATATATGGGAGATGTAATCGGTGACTTGAATAGTCGTCGTGGAATCATGCAGAGCATGGACTCGAACAATGAAGGTTCAGTCGTTAAGGCTCATGTACCGCTTTCTGAAATGTTCGGTTACTCTACCGACTTAAGGTCTGCTACTCAGGGCCGCGCGGTATATTCGATGGAATTCTACGATTACACTGAAGTACCTGAAGCTATTGCTCAGGAAATCATCGAGAGCCAAACATAAAAGAAATTAAACACTAAGATTAAACTATAGTATCATGGCAAAAGAGACCTTTGAACGGAATAAGCCCCATGTGAACGTGGGAACAATTGGACACGTAGATCATGGTAA